>DASQXS010000241.1:0-27480 GCA_035639615.1 Gaiellales bacterium
GAGCACGAACGCAGCCCACCCGCGTCCTCGCGCCAGCCGGGCGATCGTCACCGCCGCCCGCTCCGCGGCGCCGCTTCGCTCCGTGGCGCCGGCGAGATAGATGACTGCTGCCAGAAAGGCCGCGAGCGGCACGGCCGTCCGCAGGCCGGCCGATATCATCTCGATCGTCAGCTCCACTATATAGTCAAGTCTACTTTATAAATGCCGCTCCCGCCGCGCAGACGCGCCGCCGATGTGCTCGCCACCATTGCGCCGCTCGTGACGCGCTTCACCGAGCGTGTGCTTGCGGAGCATGATCCGCCGCTGACCCCGGCGCAGCTCCTCGCGCTGCGCGCGGTGGCGGGGGGCGCGGGCTCAGCTCACGAGCTGGCCCGCCGCGCCGCCGTGTCCGAGGCGGCGGTGTCGCAGCTCGTAATCGGGCTCGAGGAGCGGGGCCTGATCGCCCGCGACCGGGTGCCGGGCGACCGTCGCCGGCTCGCGATGCGGCTCACCCCCGCCGGGACCGGGGCGCTCGAGTCGGCCGATCGGAGGCTCGCCGACATGCTGGCCGACATGGTCGCCGCGGTGCCGCCGGCCGAGGCGGCGACGCTCGGCCGCCTGCTTGCGGGCATCGAGCCGGCCTTCGCGGACCGGCCGCCCCCACCGCGGCCGCCTCGGTCGCGCCCTCCCCGCCGCTAGCGCCGGGTCGGATGCGCCAGCCGGCGGAGCGGCGCGGGGGCCTGTCGCCGCGCGCGTCGCGCTTGCGGCCGTTTGGCGGGCGGCCGCCGTGCCGGCCGTCGCGCCCGCTCCTCTTCGGCGAGCATACGAAGGAAGAGGCGAAGCATGGCACCCGATGAGTTCCCTCGTCGCGTGCGCGTCAAACCAGATCGGACGGATCGACGCGGACGGCGGCCGGGCGACAGGCCGTCCAGCGCGGCGGCGCGCCGGGAGCGCACGCCGAGCCGGGCGACCGCCCGCGCTCCGGGCCGGCCATCGGTCGGGCTCTCGCCGGCTCGCAGAGCGCGGGCAGGGCTGGTTCGACTTCGCCCAGGTGCCGTCGTCCGCGCACGATCACGCGTGCGCTCTTCCCCGCATACGGAGCGCTCAAACGTCTAGCGCCTCTGCGCGGCGGCCACCGCCGCCTCGCGAGACTCCGCGGTCGCCAGCCTGTCGTTCAACCCGGTTAGGCTGAGCAAGCGGTGGACCCCATACCCGGACGACTCCGGGACGGCGATCGCGAACCCGACACCCTGCTCGGCCGCCCGCTCCTGGGCCGTGATCAGCACCCGAAGCACGGCCGAGTCGATGAACGTCGTCTCGGACAGGTCGATGGCGAGCCCGGCAGCGCTCGCGAGGGCAGCATCGATTCGGCGCTCAACATCCGGGGCGGTCGAGAGGTCGTGCTCGCCGGTGAGCACGAGGACTTCGATCCCGTCCTGCGCGTGCTCCATGTCGATCCCCGACATCCGCCGGACACTAGCCGGATTCCGCGTCACCCGTCCTGACCTGCGAGCGCGAACCGCATGCGCACCTCGGTGCCCCCGCCCTCGGGAGTGCCGATCTCGACGGACTCCGCGATGGCGGCGATGACCGGCAGGCCAACCCCCAAGCCGTGCGTGCGCATCCGCGGCGCCATGCCTGCGCCGTGGTCGCGCACGGTCACGGCCAGCGTGCCGGCGTCGCGCGCCGCCGTGACCTCGATCTGGCCCGAGCTTTCCGAATATGCGTGCACGACCGCGTTCGTGCACGCCTCCGTGACCGCGAGCGAGATGTCCGCCACCTGCTCCTCTGGAACGTCGAACGTCGCCAAGAGCCCCCTGAGCGCATGGCGGACGAGCGGTACGCTGGGCGCGGTGGCGGCGATCTCGAGCTCGAACCCGCCTGAGGTCGTCGCCATCCGCCGGAGGATACCCGGGGCTGGCTGCCGCGAAACGCGTTTCACCGTTCGTGCCCGATCTTGAGCACGAGCACGGCGACGTCGTCGGCGGGCGCGTTCGGCCGGAACTCGAGCACGGCCCGCTCGATCCGCTCGGCGATGCCCGCCGCCGACAGGCCGTCGCAGTCCGCGAGCAGGTCGTGCAGCCGAGCTTCGCCGAACTGCTCGCCGTCGCGCCGCTCCTCGGTCACGCCGTCGGTGTAGAAGACGACGCAGTCCCCGGAGGCGAGCATGGTCTCCGTGTCTGTGACGTCGATCGTGTCGTAGATCCCGAGGAGGGTCCCCGCGACCGCCGCCTCCTCGATCGCGCCGCCGGCCCGCAGGACGAGCGGCGAGGGGTGGCCGCCCGTGCACACGGTCAGGAGCGCTCCGGCCGGACCGATCGAGAGCCGTGCCGCTGCGACGGTGCAGAAGCTCTCCTCCTGGACCTGGCGCAGGAGCGCCCGGTTGAGCCCCCTGAGGACGCCGCGGGGAGACCGCTCGCGGAACGCGGCCGCCCGTAGCGTGTGCCGGACGAGGCCGGTGATTGCCGCCGCCGACGGTCCCTTCCCGCAGACGTCGCCGATCGCGATCACCCAGGCGCCGTCGCCGGTCTCGAACGCGTCGTAGAAGTCGCCGCCGATCTCGCTGCCCTCGCCGGCAGGGTGATAGACCGCAGCAATCTCGGCCAGGGGAATGTCTGGGAGCGTGGGCGGGAGCAGGGTTCGCTGCAGCGTCCTGGCGACTTGGTCTCGGTCCTGGTAGAGGCGCGCCGTGTCGATGGCGGTGGCGGCTCGGCGGGCCAGCTCCACCGCAAAGGCCAGGTCGGACTCGTCGTACACCCGCCCGGACTCGGCGGCGACGAGCGTGATTGCGCCGTGCGTGCGTCCGCGGCTGCGCAGCGGGATGATCATCGCCGAGTGAAGCCCCAGCGACCGGACTGCCGCGGCCCGCTCCTCGTCGCCGCCGGTCTCCACGAGCACGTCGTCGGTCGCCGACGACCACACCTCGGCCCGGCCGGATCGGATGACGCGCGCCGCGGCGCCGTCGCTGCGCCGGCGACGGAGAAGCTCCTGCACGAGCCGCACCTTCTCCGGATTGGCGTGAGCAACCATCGGCGGCTGCCCCAGCGGGTCGTCCGACAGCTCGATCATGCACCAGTCGGCGAGCCATGGGACGACGAGGTTGGCCAGCCGTCCCAGGGCGGAGCGATAGGCGAGCGACTCACCCAGCACCTCGCTCGCCTCGGCGAGGAGCGTCAGCCGTCCCCGGGCGACCGTCTCGGCCTCGTACAGGTGGGCGTGATCGACAGCGAGAGCGATGCGGTCGGCGGCCAGCCTGATCAGCTCGACCTCGTCACGGGAGAAGCGGCGTTCGGCGACCGACCCGACCTCGATCACCCCGAGCATGCGCTGGCCGATGCGAAGCGGCGCGCCGAGCATCGTCCGCACGCCCGCCGACCGAAGCGGCCGGCTCGCCAGCTCGTGCGGCCTCAAATCCTCGAAGACCATCGGCCCCTCTGCCTCGGCGATCCGGCCGGCCACGCCCTCGCCGAACCGGATTCGGGTGCCCGGCCCGGAGCCGGCTTCGAGGCCGAGGGCGGCGCGGACCTCGAGCTCGCGCCCGGTCGGGTCCGCGAGCAGCACCGCGCCCGTGTCTGTCCCCAGCTCGGCATGGACGCGGTCGAGCACCTCGGGGAGGAGCTCGTCCAGGTCGAGGTGGGCCAGGGCGGCATCGGTGATGAGCTGGAGGCTCCGAGCGACCCGGGCGGATTCCTGTGCCTGCCGCAGCAGTGCGACGCTGTCCAGAGCCGACGCGACCCTCCTTGCCACATCCTCGGCGGCGGCCAGATCGCGGGGGGCGAACGGGGAGCGGTCGGCCCCTCCGACGAGCACCATCAGGCCGAGCACGCGGTCGCGGACGGCGAGAGGCACGATCATCGCCGAGCGGAGGTCGAGCTCGCGGACGATCTCCACATGCGCCTGCCCGCGCAACCGTTCGGCCAGCACCTTGTCGGTGAGGTTGCTCATCACCTCGGACTGCCCGGTGTCGAGCACGTGGCGGATGTGACGGGCGTTCGGGTCGGATGGGTAGGCGCGGAGGGCCTCGGCGAGGCCTGCGCGGTCGGGATCGGCGTGGGCCACGGCGACCCGTTCGAGGGAGCCGTCGTCGGCCAGGAGGTCGATCATGATCAGGTCGGCAAGCCAGGCGGCGGCGTTCCGGGCGACGCTCTGCAGCCCCGCCCGCGGTTCGACTGAGGCGGCCATGATCTCGCTCGTCTGCACGAGCAGCTCGAGCCGGCGCTCACGCTCGGCCGGTGCGGGATCGTCGACGTCGAGGACGGCCGCCACGAGCCCGACGACGGCGCCGGACGCGTTCAGCAGTGGGCCGCAGACGGCCGTGACGCGCACGGGGGCGCCGTCGCGGCGGTGGGTGGGGAACTCACCCCGCCAGGGCCGCCCATCCAGCACCCGCTCGGCGATCTGGCGGGCCAGACCGGCGCGCTTCCCGGGCACGGTCAGGCTGACGATGTCGCGGCCGATGGCCTCCTCGGCGGTCCACCCGAACAGCCGCTCGGCGGCCGCGTTCCAGGCCAGGACGCTCAGGTCGGCGTCGGTGACGACCAAGGCAGCGGGCGCCTGTTCGAGCAGGTCCGCTGCGACAATCCCCTCCAGGACCTGCATGCGTCCCCCTCAGCCGTATGAGCCCGACGGCCGCACGCTACTCCGGCGTGTCGGGCGTGTCAACGTCGGTGGGTGAGCCACCTTTCCCGGCCCGGCGGAGTCCGCCGGTCAGGGTGTCGTCGCGCACGAGAGCGCGAGCGTGTGGCCGTCTCGCTGGCCCACCGCCCACAGACGACCGTCCGGGGCGCCGGTGATCGCCCCGAGGGATCCGGCACTCGCCGGCGCGATCAGCCACCCGCCCGGACGGCGACGCTCGATCAGCGTTCGATACGGCTCGGCCTGGTCGCCGACCGTCCAAACGTCGCCCTCACCGGCGGCGATCCCGTACAGGATCCGGCGACCGGCCACGGCGGGCGTCGGGACGATCCGCCAGCGTGTCCCGTTCCAATGCTCGACCAGCGACCGGTCACCGCCACCCCCGTATCCCGGCAGCTGCGTGTTCCACGACCCCGCTGCCCAGACGTCGTCCCCCGCGACGGCGGCAACGGAGAACAGCATGTCGAATCGTTCGCCTGCCCGGTTGCGGAGGTTCGGGCTGGCGATCCGCGACCATCGGCGCCCGTCCCAGTGCAGGACGAGGGTCTGCGACTGACCCGCGGGCGCGACGTTTGCCGATTCACCAACCGCCCATCCGTTGTCCGGGGATGTCGCCACGACGGCATTGAGCGTCGCGTATGGGCGCCCCGACGCAGGCGCCGGGGGAGGGCTGGGGCTCGGCGTGATGTGCCACCTCTCGCCGTTCCAGTGCAGGATCAGCGTCCTGCCGGAGCGCCCGTCGGAGCTGTTCCCCACCGCCCAGACGTCGGTCGGCGTTCTGGCGTCGATCGCGAACAGATGGTTGTAGCGCGCCGTTCGAGGGACCGGAGTGCGCGCCCACCGGCGGCCGTTCCAGTGCTTGACGAGCGCGACGTTTCCGCCCTGCGTGTACCCCGCGATCCATGCATCCTTACGCGAGTCGGCGCTCACATCTGCGAGGAACGAGCCTCGCGGCACCACGCGTCGGGGGAGCAGTGTCCACCGGTGCCCGTTCCAGCGCTCGACGAACGCACCGTGACGCCCGCCCTCGTGGCCCGAGAAGAAGTTGCCCACCGCCCACGCGGACCGTGTCGACGAGGCCGTCACGGCGACGAGCTGACTCTGGCCCGCCTTCGCAGGGCTCGGAGTCGCGACGGTCTGCCATGTGCACGCGGATAGGGGATCTCTGAGGGCCGTCGTCCCGGCTCCGTCCCCTCGCCCGGCGGCGCAGCCGCACGCCAGGGCTGCCGCGACTGCCAGCCCGACGAGACGTCTCCTTCGACGACGAGGCACACCACGCCTACGTCGATGCGCATCGACCCCGTCCCGGGCCCTTGCCCGACCCGCCCGAGGAGAGGCTCGCTAGTCTGCGGACGATGGGGGCGAATGGGGACGAGGTAATGCTGCGCGTCCCGGCCGCGACGTCTGCACGGGCGGTGGCCGAGCCGGTCCTCCTCGCGCTTGGCGCGCGGGCGGGCCTGAACATCGAGGGGCTCGACTCCCTCTCGGCCGCGTTCGGCGTCGTGCTCGGGACCGCCGGCCCCGGGACGCTCACCATCGTGCTTCGGCGTGACGACCGTTGCCTCCGGGTCACGGTCGCGCCGGTCGCGCCGGATCGCCTGGCCCGCCGCCGCGGCCTGCTCGAGGAGCTGGCCCCCGCATACTCTGCCGACGGCGGCCGGATCGACCTGCATGTCGGTTGATGACGCTCTCGGCCCGGTGGCCGTTCGCGCGTCGGCGGGCGACCCGGAGGCGCGGACGGCCCTGGTCGAGCAGATCAGGCCGCTCGTCGCAAGCCTCGCCGGCCGGTTCGAGGGCCGGGCGGCGCGAGACGACCTCGAGCAGTCCGGCATGGTCGGCGTGCTCGCGGCCCTGCGCGGGTTCGACCCCGGGCATGGGGCGAGCTTCGAGGCGTACGCCACCCCGTTCATCATCGGCGAGATGCTCGACACCGCCCGTCAGACCGCGCCGGTCCGCGTCAGCCGTACCGCCCGCGAGCTGGCGGCCGCCGTCGAGGCCGCCGCCGAGGAGGCCGCGGCCGAGGCCGGCCGGTCGCCGACCGTGGCAGAGATCGCCGCGGCCGCCGACACCGACGAGGAACACGTCATCGCCGGGCTCGCGGCCCGCCGAGCGCTGGCCACACCGGTCTCCGACGACCGCCTGCTCGAGGAGTTCGGCGGACGCGAGGACGTGATCGAGGCGGCCGAGACCCGGCTTGACGTCGCCAACCTCCTCCGGGCCCTCGACCGGCGGTCGCAGGCGATCCTGGCGCTACGGTTCGGACTCGACCTGAGTCAGGAGGAGATCGCCAGCCGCCTCGGCATCTCGCAGATGCACGTGTCACGGCTGCTGCGGGCGGCGCTCGACGAGCTGGACGAGCGGATCGGGTAGCGGACGACCTAACCTGCGGCTATGCGCAGTCACGGCCGGGTCGCGAAGGTCGTCGTTCTCGCGGCTGCGGGTGCCTGCCTTCCGGTCGCCGTTGCGGCCTGCAACGGCAATCGCAGCGCCGCGGAGTCGGGCCCGGGGGTCCGACGACATGCGCGGCAGCCGGCGGCGCCCGCGGCGCGGATCGCAATCTCGCCGGCGGATCACAGCCGCCATGTGCGGCCCGACGCCGGCATCACCGTGCGCGCGTCCGGCGGGCGGCTCACCAGCGTCGCGGTGCGCGCCGGAGGGGCGCCTGTGACGGGCCGGTTCAATGCCCGGCACACCAGGTGGCACAGCCGGTGGGCGCTCGCCGTCGCCACCCGCTACACGGTCCGGGCACATGCGACCGATACGTCAGGGCGGACCGTGAGCGCGAGGAGCTCGTTTCGGACGCTCGCCCCTGCGCAGACGTTCAGGACGACGATCTTCGAGGGGGCAGGTCAGACATATGGCGTCGGCATGCCGGTCATCCTCACGTTCAGCCGGCCCATCACCCACAAGCGGGCCATCGAGCGGTCGCTCCAGCTCACCGCGTCCAAGCCGGTGGTCGGCGCGTGGTACTGGGACGGGAGCCAGACCCTCTACTTCCGGCCGCGCAGCTACTGGCGGCCGCACACGCGGGTGCGGTTCGTCGGCCACCTGAACGGCGTGGAGGGAGCGCCCGGAGTCTGGGGTGTGCACACGCTGACGCAGCGCTTCCAGATCGGTCAGTCGCTGATCGCCGTCGCCAACACCCTCACCCACGACGTGCGCGTCTACCTCGACCGACGGCTCTACGCCGACTGGCCGATGAGCTCAGGCCGGCCCGGCGACGACACCCCGAACGGCACCTACCTGACGATCGAGAAGCACAACCCGACCGAGATGAAGGGCCCAGGCTACGACATCGAGGTGCCGTGGTCGGTCAGGTTCACGTGGTCGGGCGATTACCTCCACGACGCGTTCTGGTCGGTCGGCGAGCAGGGCTTCACGAACGTCAGCCACGGGTGCGTCAACCTGTCTCCCGAGCACGCCCGCACCTACTACCTGCTCGCCGTTCCCGGCGAACCGGTGACCATCACCGGCAGCCCGCGCGGCGGCGCCTGGGGCAACGGCTGGACGGTGTGGTTCCTGTCGTGGCGGCAGCTGCTCGCGGGCAGCGCCCTGCATGCGGCGGTTGTGGCCGACGCCGCCGGCAGCCGCCTCGTCCGCCCGCGGACGCTCGCGCCATCGCACGCTAAACCCCCGCTCGGGATGCCCCGGCCCGGGAACGACCTTCCGACGTAAGCCGTCCCCGGGCGTTTTGCCTCCGTATCGCGTGGGGTATACGCCCGGCTGATGGAGGAACACGTCATCTACGCCGGTCATCGCGGAGTCTGGTGGGGGCTGGGTCACCTCCGCGGCAGGGCATGGGTGGCGACGGTGGACGGGCGCAGGCCGATCGCGGGCGCCGATGACCTGGCCGAGGGCGACATCCTGCACATGCGCGACGGGCGCTGCTACGAGGTGTTCCTGGCGGACCGGGGCCGCGGCCGGTTCTTCTGCGAACGGGTCGACGCCGCGGTCGCGGCATGACCACGCGGGTCGAGCCGGCCCGGGCCTTCGCGGGGTACACCGATGAAGACGTTCCGCTGCGGGGGTACGCCGCGCTGATCACGGGCTTCGCCACGGCCACGGGGTCGATCCTTGTGGCGGCGAGCCGGCGGGGGCTTCCCGACCGGATCGCGCCGGCGGATCTCGCCCTCCTCGCCGTCGGGACGTATCACCTGAGTCGCCTCCTCACAAAGGACAAGGTCACCGCCGTCATGCGCGCGCCGTTCGCGCACTACGAGGGCCGCGGCGCGCCCGGCGAGGTCGAGGAGCGGCCGCGCGGCCACGGCGTCCGCCTGGCGGCAGGCGAGCTCCTCACCTGCCCGTACTGCACCGGGCAGTGGGTGGCCCTCGGCATGGTCGGCGGCCTCCTGGTGGCGCCGCGGGTCACCCGGACGCTCGCCTCGGTGCTGGCGGTCTCGGCCGCCTCGGATGTCCTGCAGATCCTCTACAAGGCGGCGGATCGGCTGCGGACGGGATGAGCGGCCGGGTTCTTCCCTGTCAAGGCGACCGCCTTGACAGGTTTCGCGAGCGGCCTGCCATCGAAGCAGGCTGCGAGAGCGGTCTGAGCCGCTTCGCGGTGAGGATGTCCGCGAGGCGGGAGCTCGCGGCCATGATCGTGAGCGCCGGGTTGGCGGAGCCCTGGGTCGGCATCGCGCTTCCGTCGGCGATGAAGAGGTTGGGGACGTCCCAGACGCGGTGGTCCGCGTCGCAGACGCTCTCGTCGGCCGAGACGCCCATGCGGCAGCCGCCGATCAGGTGCGCGTAGCGGTCGATCCTGAGCGTGTCCTGGGCGCCGGCGGCGTCCCAGATGTCGGTCATGACCCGCGCAGCGAACGCGATGTTCGAGCGGTCGTTCTCGCAGAGCGAGTGGTCGAAGCGGGGGATCGGGACGCCGTTCATGTCGGCCTCGTCGGTGAGCGTGACCCGGTTTCCGGCCTGGGGCAGGAGCTCGCACAGCGAGCCCAGCACCGTCCAGTGGTTGTAGTCGCGCATGTACTCGCGCAGGGCATGCCCCCAATGGCCGTCGGCGAGCACATGCTCGGCCCACCCGATCGGTAGCGGGCCCACGGTCTGGATCGAGAACCCGCGCACGAACCCGCGCCGCTCGTCCGTCTCGTAGAACTGCTCGGATGAGATCTCCGGAGGCGGCGCCTTGTACATCCGAAGCAGGTCGGGGAAGCGGGCGGCCACCTGAGTCGCCCCCTGCACCATCACGTACCGACCGACCTGGTCGGCGCCGTTCCCGAGCCCGTGCGGGTGGCGCGGGCTCGTCGAGTGAAGGAGCAGGCGGGGCGTCTCGATCGAGTAGCCGGCGACGGCGACCGCGGCGGCGCGTTGGAAGCGGAGAGCGCCGTCGCGCACGTACTCGACGCCCGTGCAGCGGCCGGCGGCGTCGGTGTCGATCCGCACGACCATCGAGTCTGCACGCACCTCGGCGCCGTGGTGGATCGCGTCGGGAACGTGGGTGACGAGCGGGCTGGCCTTCGCGTTCACCTTGCAGCCCTGCAGGCAGAGGCCGCGGTAGATGCAGTGCGGGCGGTTCCCGAAGCTCCCGTTCGTGATCGCGACCGGGCCGACGAGCATCTTGACGCCGCACGCACGGGCGCCGCGCCAGGCGACGGCCGCAGCCGCGCCGATCGGGTGCGGGGCGTGCGGATAACCGTGCGGATCGCCCCACGGCCAGTGCTGGCCGGCCACGGGCAACTCGGCTTCGAGCCGCTCGTAGTGCGGCTTGAGCTCGTCATACCCGTACGGCCAGTCGGCGCCGACCCCGTCCAGCGTGTGGGTGCGGAAATCCGAGGGGTGGAAGCGGGGCGTGTACCCGGCGAAGTGCACCATCGACCCTCCGACGCCCTGGCCGCAGTTGTTCTTGCCCATCTCGACCGGGTCGGTGCCGCCGATGATGCGAGTGTCCGTCCAGTAGAGCCCGTGCGAGCCCGCCTCGTCCGAGACCCAGTCGCGGTCCGGGTCCCAGAACGGCCCGCGCTCGAGCACGACCACACGCCAGCCGGCGCGGGCGAGCCGCTGGGCGAGCACGCCGCCGCCGGCGCCGCAGCCGACGATCACCATGTCCACCTCGTCTGTATCCGCGAACCGGCGCATGCGCTCGAGCCCGGGAACGCCGCGCCGGTGCGGGTGGAGGAGAAAGGCGGAGTCGTTGCCCGGCGGAGGAGCGGCCGCCCCCTTCAGGAACGTGCGCAGGCTCACGGGGCGACGATCCCATGACGCTCTTCGGCGACCGGATCCGGATCCGGGCCCGCCGGGGTCGCCTCCCACGCCTCGCTCTGGCCGACGCCGAGCCGCGCGAACCCGCGCGGGTATGCCGGGCCGGCGAAGCCGATCTCGTTCCACGCCCACGGGTGCGAGTAGAAGGCCTCGAGCGTCATCCGCGCGACCACGCTCCACGCCCGCTTCGGGTCGAGCTCGTCCCAGGCGCCGGCGGCGACCTCGCCGTCGGCGAAGCGGCGGCAGATCTCGCGCTTCTGGTCGTCAGAGAGGACGGCGAAGCTCGCGGCCCCGAACTGCTCGGAGGCGGTGCCGTCGAGCCCGCGGGCCACGAGCCGCCACGTGTCGCGGTCGTCGGGCATGCCGGCGTAGCGGTAGCCGTCGAGCCGGCCCTCGTAGAGGCGCTCGTCCACCATGCGCAGGAGCGGGATGCGCGGGTCCGAGTCCTGCGCCGTCAGGACGTCGCAGAAGGCCTCGAGCGTGGACGCCTCGGCCGCGGTGAAGAAGCGTACCGGCGGCGGATCGGCGATCCGCGCCATGACTACGCGGCGTGTCTCCCCGTCCCAGTGGTCGGCGTGGTCGAGCACGTTCCAGTCCGGGTAGCGGCCGTGCATCTGCGGCGTCGTGCCGTTCCGTTGCCGTGGAAGCTCGTACGGGTCGCGGCCGTCGCGCCCGGCGGGGCCGGGCAGGTGGCCGGCGTCGCGAAAGCGGTGGGCCCTCACCGCTCGCGCCGGGCGACCGCTGCCGCGATCCCCAGGACGCCGACGAGCACCAGCGACCCGGGCGCGAGCAGGGGTGGCCCCATGACGATGTTGTAGAGCGGCTCGCGAGCCCCGCCCGGGCGGCGGAGGACACCGCGGACGTGCGTGACAATGCCCGCCAGCCCGTCGAGGGCGTAGACGGCCGAGGCGGCCGGGAGCGCCGTCGTCGCCGCGCGCTCCGAGACGACGCCAGCGAGGCCGGCCGCGACCAGCGGCGGCGTTGCGGCGATCGGCGTCCACATCCACTTGTCGCCGAACGACCCACGGTAGTGCTCGAAGTAGACCTCCGCCCCGAGCGGGAGCGCCGAGAGCGCCGTGGCGGCCGCGAGCGTCCGCTGGAGCCGGCCCTCGCGGAGGTTGCGCCGCGCCCCTCCCAGGATTCTCATACCGCGAACGCCTCCACGTCGGCCCGCCGCAGCTCAAGGCCCAGGCCGGGCCGCGACCGGTCGGGGGCGAGCACACCGCCATGGAGCTCGGGCAGCCCGTCGAACAGCCGCTGCTCGATGCGTGCGTGGTCGTGGAAGTACTCGACGTGCACGGCCGGCCTGGCCGCGCACGCGACGGCGGCGTGGATCGCCGGGGCGGTGTGCGCCGAGAGCGGCAGCGACGCCGCCTCGCAGAGCGCGGCCGCGCCCAGGAAGCCCGTGATGCCGCCGCAGCGGGTGGCGTCGGCCTGGAGGACGTCGACCGCCTCGGCGTCGACCAGCCGGCGGAAGCCGGCAGGGTCGTAGGCGTACTCGCCTGCGGCGACCGCCATGCCCGGCGGGAGGTCGCGGCGGAGCAGCCGCAGGCCCGCCAGGTCATCGGAGGAGACCGGTTCCTCGAACCACGACACACCCGCGTCCGCGAAAGCCTGGGCTTGCGCGGCCGCCTGCGGACGGGTGTAAGCGCCGTTCGCGTCGACGAAGAGCTCGACCTCCGGCCCGATCGCCTCTCGGGCCAGCGCCACCCGGCGGCGGTCGGCGGCCGGATCGGCTCCGACCTTCATCTTCACCATGCCGATGCCCTCGCCGGCCCAGCCCGCGAGCTGGTCGCGCAGGCGCTCGTCGGGGTAGGTCGTGAACCCGCCGCTGCCGTACACGGCCACCGAGTCGCGCACGGCACCGAGGAGGGCGACGAGGGAGACGTCGAGCAGCTGCGCCTTCAGATCCCACAGGGCGGTGTCGACGGCGGAGACCGCGGACGACGCCAGTCCGGGCCGGCCGAGGTTTCGGATCGCGCGCACCATGGCCCGCCACGCGCCGGGGACGTCCATCGCGTCGAACCCGGTCACCTCGGGCGCGAGCCGGCCAGAGATCAGTCCGGCGCACGCCTCGTCCGCGTAGGTGTAGCCGAGGCCGCGGCGGCCGCCGGCGTCGGCCTCGGCGACGACGATCGTGGTCGCGTCCCAGAGCAGCGTGCCGTCCCCCTCGGGCGTGTCCGTCGGGACGGTCCAGGCGGTGGCTGACACCCGCTCCACCGGCGCCTCGGGCCGCGTTCCACCGCCCAGGTGCGTCATCGCGACGGGAGCAGCTCGGCGAGCTTGTCCTTGAGGCTCTGGCGGACGACCGGCCCGCGCTCGGCATCGCCGGCCCGAAGCGCCGACATCATCGCCCTCGCCTGTTCGAGGGTGATGTGGGGCGGGAGCGGCGGCACGGACGGATCCGTGACAGCCTCGAGCACGCACGGCATGCCGGCCGCGAACGCCTCGTCCCAGGCCGAGCCGATCGCGTCGGGATCGCCGACGCGGATCCCGCGCAGGCCGATCATCTCCGCGAACCGGGCCGCTGGGAAGTCCGGCACGTCCTGCGACGCCTCGAACTTGGGGTCGCCCTCCATGGCACGCTGCTCCCAGGTCACCTGGTTCAGGTCGCGGTTGTTGAGGACGAGGACCACCAGCCGGGGGTCCTGCCACCGGCGCCAGTACTTGGTGACCGTCAGCATCTCGTTCATGCCGTTCATCTGGAAGGCGCCGTCGCCGACGAGCGCCACTGCCGGCCGCCCGGGGTGCGCGAACTTGGCCGCGATGGCGTACGGGACGCCTGGTCCCATCGTCGCCAGCGTCCCCGAGAGCGACGCCATCATGCCCTCCCTGATGCGGACGTCGCGCGCGTACCAGTTCGCCGCAGACCCGGAGTCGGCGGTGATGACGCACCGGTCAGGGAGGCGAGGCGAGAGCTCCCAGAAGACGCGCTGGGGGTTCACCGGATCGGCGTCCTGCATCGCCCGCGTCTCCATCACCTGCCACCAGTCGGCGACGCCGGACTCGATCTTCTCCCTCCACGACCGGTCGGCCTTCCGCTCGAGGCGCGGGATGAGCGCCCGTAGGGTGGCGGCTGCGTCGCCGACCAGTCCCTCCTCGACGGGATACCGGATCGAGAGCATGCGGGCGTCGATGTCGATCTGGACGCCGCGCGCCCTGCCCTCCTCCGGCAGGAACTCCGAGTACGGGAAGCTCGAGCCGACCATGAGAAGGGTGTCGCAGCCCATCATCATGTCCCAGCTGGGGCGCGTGCCCAGGAGGCCGATGGCGCCCGTGACGTACGGCAGATCGTCCGGCAGCGCCGCCTTGCCCAGGAGGGCCTTGGCGACCCCGGCGCCGAGCAGGTCGGCCACGTCCATCACCTCGCGCCCGGCGCCCATCGCGCCCTGGCCGACGAGGATCGCGACCCGCTCGCCCGCGTTCAGGATGTCGGCCGCGCGGCGGAGGTCCTCCTCGCGCGGCACGACCACCGGAGCGTGGTAGCCGATCCCGGAGTGGATCGTGCCGTGGCGATGCGGCGGCTCAAGCACCGCCTCCTCCTCCGCCAGGTCGTTGGGCAGGATGATGCATGTGACGGTGCGCTCGGCGAGCGCGATCCGCACCGCCCGGTCGACCACGTGGCGCATCTGCGCCGCGTCGGAGACGAGCTGCACGTACTCGTGGGCGACGTCCTTGAAGAGCGACTGCAGGTC
This sequence comes from Gaiellales bacterium, assembly GCA_035639615.1. Lineage (GTDB taxonomy): Bacteria > Actinomycetota > Thermoleophilia > Gaiellales > JAICJC01 > JAICJC01. Next base: position 14,517 of record DASQXS010000241.1, read on the forward strand.
GACCTCCTGCTGGTAGCTCCCGCCGAGCGAGCTTCGTGCCTGCTGGCCGACGACGGCAACCACCGGCTGGTGGTCGAGCTTCGCGTCGTAGAGCCCGTTCAGGAGATGGATGGCGCCCGGGCCCGACGTGGCCAGGCATACGCCCACCTCGCCAGTGAACTTGGCGTGGCCGCACGCCATGAACGCGGCCATCTCCTCGTGCCGCACCTGGATGAAGTCGAACCGCTCCGACGCCCGGTCGAGCGCGCCGACGATCCCGTTGATGCCGTCGCCGGGATAGCCGTAGATCCGATGGATGCCCCACTGGTGGAGCCGGTCGACGAGATGGTCAGCGACGGTGGTGCGCATGGTGGATCACCCCTAGGGGTCGGCGGCGTGGGCGACCGTCGACAGGAGCGCGTTTGCCTCCTGTCGCGAGTCCAGCCGCGTGTGCTGGACGACGATGGGCGTGTCCGATCGGACCACGCACGCGAAATCCGTCGCGGCCGGGATCGGCTCGGGATCCGTGAGATCGTTGAACCGCTGGTGCAGCGTGCGCCGGGCCGGCACCGTCACCCGGTAGGGCCCGGCCGGCTCGCGGTCGGTGAAGTAGACCGTGATCTCGATGTGCGCGTCGCCGTCATTCGGGTTCAGCAGGCACGCCGTCTCGTGGCTCGTCATCTCCGGCCCGGGACCGGTGCTCGAGGCGGGGATGTAGCCCTCGGCGATTGCCCAGCGGCGCTGTCCGATCTCCTCGCTCATCAGCCCGCCGATTCCCGCGCCGGACCAACGGCAAACGCCCATCAGTCCACGGCTCAGGGGCCTCGTCCGGCGTCGGCGCCGGACGAGTCGCGCCTCGGCGGCCCGCCGGTCGTGAGGGCGCACGGCCGCGAGCGCTCGGGCTGCAGATGGAACCGACGTTCTCGTCGCGAAGTCGCGAAGCTCGTTTATCGCCTACGCCAGCCCTCCGCTGGTTCTGATCCGGTTTCGGCGAAACGGGCTTGTTACCCGGCCAGGGGCATCGCGGGACTGGCATCGATGGTGGGCGTGTCGGTCTGGGCTTGGATTGACATCGCCTCGTCCTCCCCGTCCGCGGTTGCTCTTGGCGTCCTGGTCGTTCCGCTCCCCAGCTACGTGATCGTCGGGGCGACCATGGTCATCGACCGAGGTATCGCGCTCGGCTGGCGACTCACCCACGCGCAACAGCGGATGTCCTCCGAATCGACTCCCGAGCCGTTGGCTGACCGCGACGATTGGTCGACCCTTCCTCGCTAGTGCGCCTCAGGGTGATCCACGAGATGGCGCTTGACTGGGCCCGGATGCCGAGTCACATTCCGAGGGTGAAGCAATGCACCGTGTGGGCGTCCTGGATCACGCTCGCGTCCTATGCCGGATCGCCGATGCTGTTGGGGGCCGGGATCGCCATCGTGGGGCGGCCTCGGGGTGTATGCCTGGCTCTTGGCCCTACTGCTCGCGGCGGTCACCGTCGGCGTCGCCGTCGTGGCCGTGGCGGTGGAGCGAAGCACCGCGATCGGAGCGGCCGTGTTCGCGGTCGCGGTGTTCGCGCTCGGGATCGGCATCAGCCTGCTGCTAATCGCGTCGATCCCCAACCAGAACTCGGCGACCGCCGTCGAGCACAATCCCAGCCGCGTGATCGGAACTGAGCCGACCTGGACGGAGGAGCGTCTGCCTCGCGTAGTGTCGTCGATGAGCCCGCATTCACCACGGCTCGCCGGGCTCGCCGGGCTTGTCGGGATGACCGCGGCGGCCTGCCTGGGCGGCCCATCGCCCGCCCAGCACACGACGGCAACGACACCATCACACCCGAAGAGCACGACCGCGCCGTCCACGACCGCAAGGCATCGGAAACCGCACTTTGGGGTGCGGGTGGCGATCCCATCTTCGTGGTCGATTTCGTGGCATCCCTGCCCGGATTGCGCCAGTCCGCGCGGCATCTTCTTGGCTGCTTCGTATCGGCAGACGCGTGGCGCGCGGGGGACGGTGTGCGGTCGGATACCGGCCAGAGGAACCGTCGTGACCCTCGATGAGGTGCTTCCCAGACTGCTGGGGAGTCAGGCACCCTCCCGTCGCCTTCCCGCCGCGCCCACAGACGTTTCACCTCTCCCCGCTGGGCCGGTTCAGCGTCATGGAAGGGTGTCGTCACCACCATCTGGCGCATCAGGTCCGGTTCCGCGACTCGGGTCGCTGGTTCTACGCCTGGGCGGTGTTCGGAGCCAACCCATCGCCCAAGACGATCACGCGCGTCCAGCGCATCCTCGACAGCCTCGGCATTGCACCGCTTCGCGGGTGAGATCAGGCTGCATCCGGCCGATGTCATGGGCGATGGCGGACTCTTCCACCCCGGCGTCGGCTCCAGCTTCGCCGGTCTGTGTAGCTCGATCCTTCACACCACTCGCACCGCCAGCCGGCGAGCCTTGACCGCCTAGACCGAGCACGAGCTCAAGCGTGACGAGCTGACTCCGGTGTCGATCAGCTTCGCCAAGCCCTACAACCTGCCGCTGATCGTGATCGCCAAGACCAACGACCCCAACGGCAAGCTCGGCTCGTGGCAGCCAAGAGCCACCCCGTACGGTCCGGGAGCAGCCTCGCGGATGGCCGCGGTGTCGCGCGGCGGCCTCGGACAAGGCGGCGCCTCTTCGACCAGGCGCGCCCTGACGCCTTGTTCGGCGGTCAACTGGCTGGGGTTTGGGACGCAGGCGCAGGCCGGTCGGGCGTCGTCGCGCGTCCGCCCTCGCCGCTCGGACGATGCGCCATTTGGCGGTGGCGTGAAACGACATTTGGCGATCGCTGTGCGCGGCGTGTGACGCGTGCTTCGGGCGTGCGCCGAAGGGGTCGCGGCCGCGGCGGGCAATGGGGGCGTCGGCCAGGGTCTGGTTCCACAGCGTCGTGTAGGAAGCGGTTCCAGCCGCAGCGCAGCGCTCCTCGGAGAGTCGGCGAAGCTGCGGCGGGCGGCTGGCAGGGCGCGGTTCTCGAAGAGTCAGCCGCTCAGAGTGCGCCGGACCGGTTGACGGCTCCGTCGCGTGCCGCCACGACGCCGCGCCTCGCCCCGAGCCGACTGCTCGTCGGCGCCTCCGTGAATATCGCCGCTCGACGGCGGGTATGACCGACGGACGTGAATCTCGGTCGTCCGTACGTCGGTTGGGGCAGGTTGCCCCTGGCCGTGATCGGCGTGCTGCCGGCGGTCGCGACGGGCTGCGAATCGAACCAGTCCGTCACGAGCCCGGTCACGGAGCCGGCGCGCGAGATCGACACGCTGTGGTGGGCGATGTTCGCCGGGGCGATGGTGGTGTTCGCCGTTGTGATCGGGCTCCTGGTGCTGGCCTACGTGCGCCGGAGGGGCGCGGTCGATCACGACGATCGCGTTCCGTACATGGTCATACTGGGCGGCGGGATGGTGGCGCCGATCGTGGCGCTCGGCGTCCTATTCGTCTTCGTTCTGCGCGTCATGCCGGCGGTGTCTGCGCCGACGCCGGGATCGACGCGGCTCACGGTCGAGGTGATCAGCCATCAGTGGTTCTGGGAGGTGCGCTACCCAGGCACCGCGGCCGTGACGGCCAACGAGATCCACATCCCGGCGGGCACGCCGGTCGACCTGGTCGGCCGTACCGGCGACGTCATCCACAGCTTCTGGGTTCCGCGGCTCAACCGCAAGATCGACCTGATCCCCGGCCGCACGAACCGGATCGAGCTCGACGTCTCCCGCCCCGGCGTCTATCGCGGCCAGTGCTCGGAGTTCTGCGGGCTCGGCCATGCCGAGATGGCGTTCAACGTGGTCGTGCAGCCCCCCGCGGCGTTCCGGCAATGGCTCGCCGCCGAGGCCCGGCCGGCGACGGCGCCGGCCAGCGGGGAGGCCGCCCTCGGCGAGCAGGTCTTCCTCTCGCAGTCCTGCGCCGATTGCCACACGATCCGGGGCACGTCCGCCGCCGGCCGCGTCGGGCCCGACCTGACCCATGTGGGGAGCCGGCAGACGCTCGCCGCCCTCACCCTGGAGAACACGCCGGAATCGCTCTACGACTGGATCTCAAACCCGCAGGCCTATAAGCCGGGCAGCCGCATGCCCGGGTTCGGGTCGCTTCCCGCGTCCGACAGGCACGCGCTCGTCGCCTACCTCGAGGGCCTGCGCTGATGGCCGTCGGCGCGCCAGTCGAGTCGCGAGAGCGGATCGACCGCCTCGATCGCATCTGGAAGGAGCGCCCGGGCCTCACGGGGTGGCTCACGACGACGGACCACAAGCGCATCGGCCTGCTCTACCTGGCGACGTCGCTCGCGTTCTTCGCCGCCGGCGGCGTGGAGGCGCTCGTCATGCGGACGCAGCTGGCCTCGCCCGGGGAGCACGTCGTCGGGCCGGCGACCTACGACCAGATGATGACCATGCACGGGGTCACGATGATCTTCTTCTTCGTGATCCCGCTCTCGATCGGGGCGTTCGGCAACTACCTCGTCCCGCTCATGATCGGCTCGCGGGACATGGCCTTCCCGCGGATGAACGCGCTCAGCTACTGGCTGTACCTCGGGTCGGGCGTGCTTCTCTATACGGGCCTCGCGCTCGGAACCGCCCCCAACGCGGGGTGGTTCGACTACGTGCCGCTCGCCTCGCGGCAGTACAGCCCGGGGCCCGGCATCGACTATTACGCGCTCGGGTTGATCCTCAACGGGATCTCGTCCACCGCGGCGGCGGCCAACTTCGTCGTCACGATCGCCAAGCTCCGCGCGCCGGGCATGTCGCTGAACCGGATGCCGCTCTTCTGCTTCGCGATCCTGGCGACCTCGTTTTCGCTGGTGTTCGCGCTGCCCGCGCTCACGACCGATCTGGTGTTCCTCGAGCTCGACCGCAAGCTCGGCTTCCACTTCTTCGACGTCGGCCACGGCGGCGACCCGCTCCTGTGGCAGCACCTCTTCTGGATCTTCGGCCACCCCGAGGTGTACATCATCGTCCTGCCGGCGTTCGGGATCGCCACGTCCATCATCCCGACGTTCACGCGGCGGATGATGGCCGCCTTCCCGCTGGTCGCGCTGGCGGAGCTGCTCGTCGGCTTCATCGGGTTCGGCGTCTGGGTGCACCACATGTTCGCGACCGGCCTCCCCGGCACGACGATGATCTTCTTCGCCGCGGCGAGCCTGATCATCGTGATCCCGAGCGGGATCCAGATCTTCGCCTGGTGCATGACGATGGTCACCGGGCGGCCCGAGTACCGCACGCCCCTGCTCTTCATCGTCGGGTTCATCGTGTTCTTCGTCTTCGGCGGTCTCTCCGGGATCACGCTTGCGGCCGTGCCGTTCGACCAGCAGGTCACGGACACCTACTACGTCGTCGCCCACTTCCACTACGTGATCTGGGGGGCGGCCGTGTTCCCGCTGCTTGGCGGCCTCTACTACTGGTTCCCCAAGGTCACCGGCCGGATGTACCACGAGCGCCTCGGCCAGGCCACCTTCTGGCTCGTCTTCGCGGGCACCAACCTGACGTTCTTCCCGATGCACATCTCGGGGCTTCTGGGCATGCCCCGGCGGGTGTGGACGTACCCCTCGAGCGTGGGCTGGGGTGACGAGAACCTGCTCTCGACGATCGGGGCCTTCGTCCTCACCGCCGGGCTCCTGCTCCTCTTCGCGAACCTGGTCGTGAGCTGCTTCAGCGGTGCTCCGGCCGGGCCCGACCCGTTCGGCGGCGGCACCCTCGAATGGGCGACGACGTCCCCGCCTCCGGCGTACAACTTCGCCGTCATCCCCCAGGTGACGAGCGCCTATCCGAGCTGGGACGCGGACGATCGCGCCCGGGACGCGCTCCGCCTGGAGTCGGGCGACCTCGTCCTCGAGGACGGGCATAGGACGACGGCGACGACCCCGGTGGACGGCCGGATCGATGAGATCCTGGCGATGCCTTCCGAGTCGGCGTGGCCCGTGACGCTGGCGGCCGTCGCCACCGTCGGCTTCGCCTTCCTGCTCTCGAGCCACTACCTGTTCGCCGCCGCGATGGTCGTCTTGGCCGCAGCGACGCTCGTGGCATGGCACGCCGCCGAGCCAGGGGCCGCATGAGCGCGGTCGTCCGACGCACGGCCCGTCCGAACGGGTGGTACGGGATGGTGATCCTGGTCGCATCGGAGTCCGCGATCTTCGGCACGCTCCTCGCCACCTATGCCTACCTGCGCTTCCGGACGCCGGTGTGGCCGCCTCCCGGCATCGCGCCGCCGAGCGTGACCGCTCCGCTCGTCCTCGCCCTCCTGCTCCTCTCGACGAGCATCCCGATGGCGATCGCGGCCGGGGCGATCAGGCGCGGACGCGTCCGTCCGGCGCTCGTCGCCGTCGCGCTGGCATTCGCCGTCCAGGCGGTCTACCTGGCATTCCAGGCGCACCTCTACGCGGATGACCTGGCCCGCTTCTCGCCTCGCTCGGGCGCGTACGCGTCCATCTACTTCACCGTTCTCGCGGTTCACCACGCCCACGTCGGCGTCGGCCTCCTGCTCGACGCCTGGGTCCTGGCGCGGCTACCCGCGGGCCTCACGGAGTACCGGCGGACGGCCGTCTCGGCCGTCGCCCTCTACTCGCACTTCGTGAACGTGGCCGGCCTGGCCGTGACAGCGACCATCCTCTCCCCGACATGGTGAGGCTGCGCGGCACCCCACGGCTGGTGTCGGCGCTGCAGTGGTACGCGCTCCTCGGTGCACCTGTCGCATGGGCCGTGCAGCTCGTCCTCGGATACGGCCTCACCGAGGCCGCGTGCGGGCCGGCCGGAGCACGGTGGGGCATCGGCATCGACACCTGGGAGGCCGTCTTCGCCGTCGCCGCGGCCGTCGTCGCTGCCGGCGGGTGGGTGTCGGCCGCGGCTCTTCACCGCGCGACCGCCCGCGGCGAGATCACGGATCCGCTCGACCGGGTGCGGTTCATGTCGACCGTCGGCCTCGCGGTCGGGGCGATCTTCCTCGCGTTGATCGTCTTCTCGGGCGCCGGCGTCATCGCGCTTCAGGGGTGCCGGACATGAGCCGGGCTGCGATCCTCGCCGTCGGCCTCCTCCTCGCGATGAGCGGCCCTGCCGCGGCCCCGGCCGCCGCCGGCACGACCGTGGCCCGCGGGGCTGAGCTCTTCGCCGAGAACTGCTCGACCTGCCACGGCATCGCCGGAGCCGGAAAGCCCGGCCCCGGGCCGGTCAACGGCGTCGGCGACGTGGCCGGCTTCGGCCCGTCGCTTGAGGGCGTCGGCGCCCAGGCCGCAGACTTCTACCTGCGCACGGGATACATGCCGCTCCAGGATCCGACCACGCAGCCGCGCCGCTCGCGCGTGCTCTTCTCGGAGGGCGAGATCCGGGCGCTCGTGGCGTACGTCGCTTCCCTCGGCCACGGGCCGGGGATCCCGACGCCGGACCCGGGTCGCGGCAGCCTGAGCTCAGGGCTCCAGCTCTTCACCGAGCACTGCGCCGGATGCCATCAGGTCGCGGGCGCCGGCGGGTACGTCCCGGACGCCGTGGCGCCGCCGCTCGCCCCCGACTCGCCACGCGAGATCGCCGAGGCCGTGCGGATCGGCCCGAACCTGATGCCCCGGTTCTCGCGCTCTCAGCTCACGGATCGAGAGCTCGACTCGGTGATCGCCTACATCCGCTATGCCCGGGCGCCCGACGACCGCGGCGGCTGGGCGCTCGGCCACGTCGGCCCCGTCCCGGAGGGGCTCGTCGCCTGGTTCGTCGCCGCCGTCGTGCTGGTCGCCGTGACGCGGACGGTGGGGAGGAGGCTCTCGTGAGGCGGCTCTGGCGCTGGCTCGTGATGGCTGCGGCCTGGCTCTTCGTGCGGCGGAGGGTACGCGGCCCGGACCCGCCCCGGCCGGAGCGGGCCAGGATCGTCCCGTCGGCGCCTCCCGAGACCCGGGCGGAGCTGGTCGTGGCCGTGCTTCTGCTCATGGCGGCGCTCTCGGCTGCGGGGTTCATCCTCGTCTATGCCGTCGACAGGATCCCCGACCAGACGCAATTTCTCGGACTCACCTTGGCCGGCGCGTTCGGCTTCATCGCGGCCGCGCTCATCGTCACGGCGCATCACCTGGTCGTCACCGAGGAGCTGGAGGAGGAGTACGGCGTACCGGACGCCGAGGCCGGGGCCCGGATCGCGCAGCTCGTGGGGGAGAGCGGGGGTCGCCTTCGCCGCCGGCGCCTCTTGGCGGCGGCCGCCGGCGCGGCCGCCGGGGCGCTGACACTGGCACTGCTGGCCCCGGCCGCATCGCTAGGGCCGATCCTCGACCTCGCCCGCTTCACCCGAACGCCGTGGCGACGGGGGCGGCGGCTCGTCGACGAGCACGGCCGGCCGATCGCCGCGGCCTCGATCCATCCGCTCGAGTTCGCCACAGCCTACCCGGAGCACGCCGATCCCGAGCAGATCGGCGCCCCGGTCGTGGTGATCCGGCTCGACCCGGCGCGGCTGCGACTGCCGCCCTCGCGGCGGGAGTGGGCGCCGGACGGGATCCTGGCCTTCTCCAAGATCTGCACCCATGCCGGGTGCGCCATCGCGCTCTATCGAGCGCCGCTCTTCGAGCCGGTCGAGCAGCCGCCGGGGCTCGTGTGCCCGTGCCACTACTCGACGTTCGACCCAGCGACCGGCGGGAACGTCGTCTTCGGACCCGCCGGCCGGGCGCTGCCGCAGCTCCCGCTCATGATCGACCGCCGGGGCAACCTGCGCGCCGCGGGCACGTTCTCCGGGCCGGTGGGCCCATCGTGGTGGGGGGTGCGCGACCGGAAGGCGACGTCGTGATCGAGCGGATGATCCGGGCGCTCGACGAGCGCAGCCACACCGCGCCGCTCGGCCTCAAGGCGCTCCGGTACCTCTTCCCGGACCACTGGTCGTTCCTCCTCGGCGAGATCGCGCTCTACACGTTCATCGTCCTCGTCGCCACCGGGACGTACCTGGCCCTGTTCTTCGACCCCTCGACCACCCAGACCGTGTACCACGGCAGCTACACGCCGCTCGTCGGCGAGCGGATGAGCGAGGCCTACCGGTCGACGGTGCACCTCTCGCTCGACGTGAAGGCGGGCCTGCTCATGCGTCAGACCCACCACTGGGCCGCGGACGTGTTCGTGGCCGCGATCACGCTCCACCTCATGCGGATCGTCTTCACGGGCGCGTTCAGGAAGCCGCGCGAGCTCACGTATTACGTCGGGCTCACGATCCTGGCGCTCGCGCTCCTCGAGGGATACCTGGGGTACTCGCTCGTCGACGACCTGCTGTCGGGCATGGGGCTTGCGATCGGCTACGGCGTGGCGCTCTCGATCCCGTTCATCGGGGCGAACCTCGCGGCGGCGATCTGGGGCGGACCGTTCCCCGGCGTGCCCGCGTTCTGGTCGCGGATGTACATCGCCCACGTCTTCATCCTGCCGCTGGCCATCGCCACGCTCATCGCCGTGCACCTCTTTCTCGTGTCGTCGCTTCACCACACGCAATTCCGGGGCGGACGGCGGTCGGAGAAGCGGGTTGTCGGCGTGCCGGCCTTCCCGGGTCAGGCGCCCCGCTCGCTGGGCCTGATGTTCGCGGTCTTCGCGGCGCTCTTCCTGCTCGGCGGCTTCGTGCAGATCAACCCGATCTGGCTCTGGGGCCCGTACCACGTCTCCCAGGGCACGAACGGCGCCCAGCCCGACTGGTATCTGGGCTGGCTGATCGGCGCGCTCCGGCTCATGCCCGGATTCGACGTGACGATCGCCGGCCGCACGATCGTTCCGAACCCGTTCTGGGGCGGGGTCCTCTTCCCGACGATCGTCTTCGGGTCGCTGCTCCTGTGGCCGTCCGTCGAGCGCCGCCTGTCGGGCGACCGTCGCTTCCACAACCTGATCGACCGGCCGCGCGACGCGCCCTGGCGGACGGGGATCGCGGCCGCACTCCTCGCATGGGTGCTCATCATCTTCGTCGCCGGGTCGGCCGACCGCGCCTACGTCCTCTTCGGGTGGAGCTACCAGACCCAGCTCCAGGTGTACCGCGTCCTCTGCTTCGTCGTCCCCCCGCTGGCCTTCTGGCTGACGCGCCGCGTCTGTGTGGAGCTGCGTGCGAACGACGACGTGGCCCGGCAGCGACATGAGGCCGAGGTGACCCGTATGGCGGAGCGTCATGGCTGACCGGCGCGTCCGAGTGGCCGCGGGCGCGGGGCTCGCCGCGGCCGCGGCCGTCGCCATGCTCGGCGTCGAGGCGCTGAACGCGATCGTACCCGCGGCGATCTACCTGCTTGGGGTGGGACGCGTCGAGCGCGAGGGCGGGGCCTGGCCACGGCGGCGGACGGCCGCGTTTCTCGCGTCGCTCGCGGGCGCGGCGGCGGCAACGAGCGGCGTCGCCGACTCGGCGGCCCGAGGCTCGCTGGCGTGGCATATGGCCCAGCAGATGACGCTGCTCGTCGCCGTCCCTCCGGTCCTCCTCGCCGGCCGCCCCGGAACCCTCCTCCGCCGGGCGCTCGGGCGTGACCTGCCGCGCGCGCCTGGGCCGGCGGCGGCCTGGTGCCTCTTCGTCGGCCTCCAGTGGATCCTGCACGCGCCGCCCGTGCTCGCCGCCGCCCGCGCCCCGGCGCTCGCCGCCCTCATGCACTGGGCGCTCGTCCTGGCAGGGGTGCTGTTCTTCGCCCACGTCTTCCCCGGTGACCGCGCAGGCCGCCTGCATCCGGCGGCCCGAGCGGCCTACCTCCTGAGCGCCATGCCCACGACCGACGCGATCGCGCTCTGGCTCGTGTTCGACCCACACGTCGTCTACGCCGGCTACGGCGGGCCCGGCGCTCTGGCCAATCAGCGCCTCGCGGGGATGATCATGTTCGCGGCGGGCACGGCGCTCCTCGTGGCCGCCGGCATCGTCGCCGGGCGCTGGCTCTGGCAGGGTCGGGCCGCGGAGCTCCGGCCCGCGACGCACGGGCGGTGAGCTCCAGCGACGGCCCGCCGGTGCCGCCGAGCGGGAGGTTTCGCCGACTCCTGGCACGGGGAACGGCATTGGCGCACACATGATCCGCGACCGCCAGCCGCCGATCGGCGACTACGCCTTCCTGAGCGATTGCCAGTCGGTGGCGCTCGTTTCCCGAGCCGGGTCGATCGACTGGTGCTGCGTGCCGCGCATCGACGCGGGGAGCGTGTTCGGCCGGCTGATCGACTGGGAGCGCGGCGGCTACTGCCTGGTCGGGCCGGCCGAGGGCGGCGAGTTCTTCCGCAAATACCGCGACCAGAGCCTCGTGCTCGAAACGGTACTGCGCGCCGGGGGCGGCGAGGCCCGCCTGCTGGACTGCCTCGTGGTCGAGCCCGAGGCCGACGAGGCCCACCTCCTGCGCGTGGTCGAGGGAGTGCGGGGCGAGCTCGACCTCTGCGTCGAGGTCTGTCCGCGGTTCGACTACGGCGAGGTGAGGCCGTGGCTGCGCCGCGACGGGCCGCGGCTGCACTGCGCGATCGGCGGCAACGACGCGCTTGTCATCTCGTGCGATGCCGACCTCGAGCCGTCCGGGGGGCATGATCTCACCGGCCGCTTCACCGTGCGCGCAGGGGAGCGTGTGCGCCTCTCGCTTCGCTTCTCCCGGCCCCACCTGGTCGATCAGCTGCCCCCGCCGCCCCGGCCGGAGGAGCTCGACCGGCTGGTCGAGGCGAGCGTCCGGTGGTGGGACCGGTGGGCGGCGGTGGGCCGCATCGAGGGTGAGGACGCCGGCGGCATGCTCCGCTCGGCGCTCGTCCTCAAGGGCCTCACCAACCGCGCGACCGGCGCCATCGCCGCCGCCGCGACCGCGTCGCTGCCCGAGGTCGAGGGCGGCGAGCGGAACTGGGACTACCGCTTCTCGTGGGTGCGCGACTCGACGCTCGCGGTGCGGGCGCTCGCCGAGCTCGGCTTCGAGGCTGAGGCGGACCGCTTCCGCCGCTTCATCCAGCGGAGTGCCGCCGGTCACGTCGATGACCTCCAGATCGCCTACGGCGTCGGCGGCGAGCGGCGCCTGCCCGAGTTCGAGCTCGGCGCGGCCGGGTACGGCGGCGCCCGGCCGGTGCGGATCGGGAACACCGCAGGCACGCAGCGGCAGCTCGACGTGCTCGGCGAGCTGGTGCTCCTCGCGTGGCGCTGGCACCGGCGCGGGTATTCGCCCGACGACGACCACTGGCGCTTTCTCGCCGAGCTCGTCGACGCCGCCGCCGAGCGGTGGCCCGAGCCGGACCACGGCATCTGGGAGGTGCGGGGCACGCCGCGTCATTTCGTCCACTCGAAGGTCCTCTGCTGGGTCGCGCTCGACCGCGGCATCGCGCTCTCCGAGGAGTGCCTGCGCCGAGCGCCCGTGCGCCGGTGGCGCGCGGCCGCCGCCGAGCTCCGCGAGGCGGTCGAGGATCGGGGATACGACCGCGATCGCGGCGTCTTCGTGCGCGCGTTCGACGAGCGGACGATGGACGCGGCGCTCCTGCTCCTGCCCGTCGCTGGGTTCCTGGAATACACGGACGAGCGCATGGTGCGCACCGTCGACGCGATCCGCGCCGAGCTCGAGACGGACGGGTTCCTGTGGCGCTACCGCGGCGACGAGATTCCCGGCGGAGAGGGGGCGTTCCTCCCCTGCACGTTCTGGCTCGCCGAGTGCCTGGCCCGGCAGGACCGGTACGAGGAGGCCCGGGCGGTGTTCGACCGCGCGGCGTCGGCCGCAAACGATCTCGGCCTCTTCTCGGAGGAATACGACCTGAAGCGGCAGCGGGCCCTCGGGAACTTCCCCCAGACGCTGACCCACCTCTCGCACATCGCGGCGGGGGCGGCGCTCGCGCGGGTGCCCGCCGCGTGAGCGGAAGGCCGGGCGCCGACGTCGTCTCGGGGATGCGCGGCGGGTGCCCGATGATCCGTCCGTGGCCGCCGACCGGGTGGAGTCGATGGAGCGCACCTAGTGATGTGACCGGCAACGTTTGCCGCTCTCGCAGCCTGCTTGAGTAGCAGGCTGCTCGCGAGACCTGTCAAGGCGGGCGCCTTGACAGGCTGGCGGCTGCAAACCGCGTCCGCGATCTGCTGGGTAGCAGATCGCT
>DASQXS010000242.1:0-10489 GCA_035639615.1 Gaiellales bacterium
AGTGCCCGATCGCCCGGATCCGCTCGACCAGACGGCGGTGATACGCGGGCCGCAGCGTCGACTCGGCCGCCCCAAGGCCGAGGCCGACGAGGGCGGTGTCGTAGCGCCCGAGGATGTGGCCGACGGCGAGGATCACGGCCGCCGCGACGGTGATCACGAGCCGGCCGCGGTTCGTCAGCGGCTTCGGATCGATCCGCTCGGCCTCCTGCCACACCTCGCCGAAGGTGGCGTCCCGGCTCAGCCCCAGGAGGAGGCGGACGCCGTCGCGGTCGGCCCGCCGGACCTGCCGGGCGCGGAGGAGGTAGAAGCCGCCGTACCCGATGGCGATCACCGCCGCGGGCGCCCACAGGTGCCGGCGCAGGTAGGGGGCGAAGAGGGCGATGGCGGGCGTCGCGCAGCCGAGGATGAGCGCGGACTCCTCGAGGCCGCGGCGGACGGCGCCGCCCGGGGCCGTCCGCGCCAGCACCGTCCCGAGCATGACGGAGATCGCGAGCACGACCCCGGCCGCCTCGAGGCCGACGGCGTGGCTCACAGGCCGAGGCCGCGGGCGATCACCAGCCGCTGCACCTCGTTCGTGCCCTCGCCGATCTCGAGGACCTTCTGGTCGCGGTAGAAGCGGCTCACGGCGTACTCGTCCATGAACCCGTAGCCGCCGTGGATCTGGACGGCCTCGTTGCACACGCGCCGTGAGAGCTCACCGGTGAAGAGCTTCGCCATGGCGGCGGTCTGGGCGAAGTCGCGTCCCCGGTCCTTGAGCCACGCCGCCTTGTAGACGAGCTCGCGGGCGGCCGAGATCTCGGTCGCCATGTCGGCGAGCTTGAAGGCGACCGCCTGGAACTTTCCGATCGGGCGGCCGAACTGCTCGCGCTCCCGGGCATAGCGCAACGACATCTCGAACGCCCCCTGAGCCGCGCCCAGGCCGAGCGCGCCGACGCTGATCCTGCCGCCGTCCAGGATCTCGAGGAACTGCCGGAAGCCGTTCCCGCGCGGCCCGAGCAGGTGATCCTCGGGGACGCGGCAGCCCGAGAACGTGAGCCCGCGGGTGTCCGACGAGCGCCACCCCATCTTCTTGAGCGGCGGCGACACCTCGTAGCCGGGCGTCCCGTTCTCGATCACGATGTTCGACACCTCGTCCTCGCCGGTGCGGGCGGTGATGGTGACGAGCCCTGAGAGCTCGGTGCCGGCGTTCGTGATGAACATCTTGGAGCCGTCGATCACCCACTTGCCCCCGTCGAGGCGAGCGGCTGTCCGCGTCGCCCCCGCGTCGGAGCCGGCACCGGGCTCGGTGAGGCCGAAGGCCCCCAGCCGCTCGCCGGCGGCCAGCGCGGGCAGCCACCGCCGCCGCTGCTCGTCCGTGCCGAAGAGGGCGATCGGCATCGTCCCGAGCGAGGTGTGCGCGGCGACGGTGATGGCGAACGACTGGTCGACCCGGGCGAGCTCCTCGACCGCGATCGCGTACGCCAGCGTGTCCGACCCGGCGCCACCCCACTCAGCGGCGATCGGGATCCCGAGTAGCCCCAGCTCGGCGGCGGCACGCACCAGCTCGACAGGGAACCGGCCCTCGCGGTCGAGCTCCTCGGCGACGGGGCTGATCTCGCCCTCGGCGAACTCGCGCACGGTCGAGCGGAAGAGGCGGTGCTCGTCGGAGAGGTCGTAGCTCAGCACATCGACCTCGCCAGCTCCACCAGGAGCCGCACCCCGAACCCCGTTCCGCCCTTGCCGAACTCGTCGCCGCGGCTCTGCTCGAGGTCGGCGACGCCGGCGATGTCGAGGTGCGCCCAGTCGCCGTCGCCCGCGAACTCCTGCAGGAAGCGGGCGGCGTAGCACGGCCCGCCCTTGCCTGCGAACGAGCCGTTCACCATGTCGGCGACCTCGGACCGCAGGAACCGCTTGTAGGTGTCGTGAAGCGGCAGGCGCCAGACCAGGTCGCCGGAGAGGTCGGATGCGCGCAGGATCCGGTCGGCGAACTCGTCGCCGCGGGCAAAGAGGCCGGCATGGAGGTCGCCGAGCGCCGTCACCACCGCGCCCGTCAGGGTGGCGACGTCGACGACGTGCGTCGCGCCGAGCGACCGCGCATGGTGGAGGCAGTCGGCCAGGACGAGCCGGCCCTCGGCGTCGGTGTTCGTGATCTCGACGGTCTTGCCGTTCGCCGCCCGGACGACGTCGTCCGGCTTCACCGCCGACGTATCGAGCAGGTTCTCGGTTGCGCCGATGACGGTGACGACCTCGATCGGGAGGCCCAGCTCCGCGACGGCGCCGGTGGCCTCGAGCACGGCGGCCGCACCCGACATGTCGAACTTCATCCCCACCAGGCTGCGCGCCGGCTTCAGCGTCACCCCGCCTGCGTCGTAGGTGATGCCCTTGCCGACCAGCCCGAGCACGACTCCGGCCTTCGCCCGCCGCGGCCGGTGCCTGAGCGTGATGACGAGCGGGGGCCGCGACGACGCCCGGGCGACGGCCACGAGCAACCCCATCCCCCGCCGCTCCATCCAGGCTCGGTCGTGCACCCGGGCCGTCAGTGCCGGATGCTGCGCGGCCAGCTCGCGGGCCCGCTCGGCCAGCTCCTGCGGCCCCATGTCGGCGGACGGCGTGTTCTGGAGGTCGCGCGCCCGGTTCGTCGCCTCGGTGAGGACCGCGGACAGCCGCGCCTGGGCGCGGTCGCCGCCGAGCACCGTGAGCGACCGGATCTCGCCCGGCCGGTCGGCGGCGGGGCCGGTCAGGTAGCGGGTGAAGCGATAGCCGGCCAGCGTGGCGCCGTCGACGGCGCATCTCGTGGCGAGCGTCGGCTCGAGCGCCACGCCGTCGAGGGCGAAGGCCAGCGTCTGCGCCCGCGCAGCTGCGGCCGCCCGCGTCGCCGCCGCGGCGGCCAGGCGCACCTCGGCCGGACCGCCCTCCTTGCCGAGGCCGACGACCGCGACCCGGCGGGCCCGCACGCCATCGTCGGTGTGGACGAGCGTGACCTGGCCCTTCGCGCCGCGGATCTCGCCGGCGTCCAGGAGGCGCTGGAGCCGACCTCCGAGCGCCGCGTCGATCGCGGCCGCCGCTCCGTCCAGCCGGGCCGGCTTGGGAACAGCGACGGCGAGCACGTCGGCCGCGGCGCGCGCCGGGGCGGTGGTCGAGGTCGAGATGCGCATGCGGCGGCTCCGGTGGGCGAGAATGGACGCCCCATTCTAAGGAGCAGCCCATGGACACCAAGATCGTTCTCTCCGAGCGTGACCTGCCACGAGCGTGGTACAACGTCCTCGCCGACGCGCCGACGCCGCCCCAGCCGCCGCTTCATCCGGGCACCGGCCAGCCGGTGGGGCCGGACGACCTGGCGCCGCTCTTCCCGATGGACCTGATCCTCCAGGAGGTCTCGGGCGAGCGCGAGATCGCGATCCCCGAGGAGGTCCGCGACGTCCTCCGGTTGTGGCGGCCGACTCCCCTCCACCGTGCCCGCCGGCTCGAGCAGGCGATCGGCACGCGCTCGCGGCTCTACTACAAGAACGAGTCGGTGTCGCCCGCCGGGTCGCACAAGCCGAACACCGCCGTCGCCCAGGCCTATTACGGCGCCAAGGCGGGCAGGCGCCGGCTCGCCACCGAGACCGGGGCGGGGCAATGGGGGAGCGCACTCGCGCTCGCATGCCGCGTGTTCGGGCTCGAGTGCAAGGTCTACATGGTGCGGGTGAGCTACGACCAGAAGCCGTATCGGCGCGTGATGATGGAGACGTGGGGCGCGTCGGTCGTCCCGAGCCCCTCGCCGGACACCGCGGCCGGCCGGGCCGTGCTCGAGCGCGACGCCGACTCGCCGGGGAGCCTGGGGATCGCCATCTCGGAGGCCGTCGAGGACGCCGGCTCGCGGGACGACACGAGCTACTCGCTCGGCTCGGTCCTGAACCACGTGCTCCTGCACCAGACCGTGATCGGGCAGGAGGCGCAGCGGCAGCTCGAGCTGGCGGGCGAGAGTCGGGTGGATGTCGTGGTCGGATGCGTCGGCGGCGGCTCCAACTTCGGCGGCCTTGCCCTTCCGTTCGTCCGCGACAAGGCGGCCGGCGCCGACATCGACATCGTCGCCTGCGAGCCGGCGGCGTGCCCGACGCTCACCCGCGGGCCATACGCGTACGACTTCGGCGACACGGGCCGGCTGACGCCGCTCGTCCCGATGCACACGCTCGGGCACGACTTCGTCCCGCCCGGCATCCACGCCGGCGGGCTGCGGTACCACGGCGCAGCGCCGATCGTGTCGCAGCTCGTCCTGGACGGCCTCGTCCGGGCCGAGGCCTATACCCAGACCGACGTCTTCGCCGCGGCGGTCGAGTTCGCCCGCAGCGAGGCGATTATCCCGGCGCCCGAGACCGCCCACGCCGTCAAGGGCGCGATCGACGCCGCCCGCCGGGCGGACGAGGCCGGGGCCGAGCAGGTGATCGTGTTCAACCTGTCGGGCCACGGCCACTTCGACATGGCCGCCTACGACGCGTACCTCCACGGCAGCCTCGAGGACTTCGAGCTGCCGGAGGCCGAGATCGAGCGCGCGCTCAAGGCGATCGAGCCCCTTCCCAAGCCCGCGGGGGTGTCCGTCTGACGGCCCGGTGCCCCGCCTGCGGCACGGCCGTCCCCGCTGGTGCGCGGTTCTGCCCCGGGTGCGGCCGTCCGCTCGGCGGGGGCGATGCGGCCGAGCGCAAGCTGGCCACGGTCGTGTTCGCCGATCTGGCCGGGTCGACCGAGCTCGCCGGCGAGATGGACGCCGAGGAGCTGCGCGACCTCCTCGGCGACGTCTACGTGACGCTGTCCCGGTCGGCCGAGACCTACGGCGGCACGGTCGAGAAGTTCATCGGCGACGCCGTCATGGCCGTCTTCGGCGTGCCCACCGCACACGAGGACGATGCCGAGCGGGCGGTGCGGGCGGCGCTCCTCATGCGCTCCCGGCTCGCGGCGGTCGCCGAGCGCCGCGGCGTCCCGCTCTTGCTTCGCATCGGCGTCAACACCGGGCTCGTCGTCACCGGCACGACGCCGGGCAGGGACTTCCTCGTCACCGGCGAGTCGGTGAACCTGGCGGCGCGGCTGCAGCAGGCGGCGGAGCCGGGCGAGGTCCTGATCGGCGAGCGCACGTTCCGGGCCGTGGAGCCGCTCGTGAACATGGTGGCGCCGCGGTCGCTGGCTGTCCGCGGCCGCACCGGCCCGGTCACGGCGTACGCGGTCGAGCGGTTCGCGCCGGCGGGAGCGTACCGGCGCCGGCGCCGGCCGTACGGGCCGTTCGTCGGCCGCGAGGTCGAGTTGACGCTGATCCGCTCCGTCGTCGAGCGTGCGATCGAGCATGCGCGCGTGCACCTCATCACGCTGATCGGCGAGGCCGGGATCGGCAAGTCGCGCCTCGTGGAGGAGGTGATCGTCGAGCTGCGCCGATCGGAGGAGCCGCCGGCCGTGTGGGTCGGCCGCTGCCTGCCATACGGCGAGGGCGGCCCGTACGCGCCGCTCCGCGACCTGCTTCTGCGCGCGGCCGCGGTGCGGGCCGATGCGACCCGGGACGAGGCCCGGGCCCGGGTGACGGGCCAGCTCCAGGCGGTCCTCCCCGAGGGCAGCGACGACCAGATCGAGGAGGTCCTCCGCTTCGTCGGCGGCGGCGCGGCGCCACCACCGGAGGACGAGGAGCACGAGCCCGGCGATCGTGGCCGGGATGCATGGCGGGAGCTGCTCGTGCGGATGGCCGTCCGGCAGCCGACGCTGCTCGTCGTCGAGGACGCGCACTGGGCCGAGCCGGCGCTGCTCGAGCTGATCGCCTCGCTCGTCGCCGGGGAGGTGCGCGCGCCGCTCGTCGTCGTCTGCGTCGCCCGCGGCGACCTCCTGGTCGCCCACCCGGGGTGGGGCTCCGGGGCTCGGAACGAGACGACGGTGACGCTGGAGGCGCTCGAGGCGGGCGACATGCGCCGCCTGGCAGTCGCGCTCGCGTCGGACGCGCCGCCCGATGCGGTGGTCGAGATGGCCGGCGGGAACCCGTTCTTCCTCGAGGAGATCCTGGCGATGAGCGGGGAGGGCGGCGGCGACCGCGTGCCGGAGACGGTGCAGGGCGTGATCGCGGCCCGCATCGACCTGCTCGAGCCGGAGACGAAACGCGTCCTCCAGATGGCCTCGGTGATCGGCCGCAGCTTCACGGTCGACCAGCTTGCGAGCCTGGTCGCCGACACGGACGCCGCGGCGACTCCGGCGCGGACGCTCCGCAAGCTCGTCGAGCGCGACCTCGTCCATGTCCACGGCGGCGGCCACCACGCGTTCAAGCACGTGCTCATCCGCGACGTCGCCTACGAGTCGATCCCGCGGGCGGAGCGGGCCCGGCTCCATCTCCGCTTCGCCGAGGAGCTCGAGCGGACGGATGCGGGCACCCAGGCCGTTGCCGGGCACTACGCGGCGGCGGCCGGGCTGGGCGAGGATGCGGCCCGGCCGCACGCGGTGCGGGTGCTGATGGAGGCGGGCCGCCAGGCGCGGACGGTTGGGGCGCACGGGCTCGCGCTGCGAGATGCCGAACTGGCCCGGCAGCTCGCCGCCACCGACCGCGAGCGGTGCCTGGCCGAGGAGGCGGTCGGGGACGCCCACTGGATGGGCGAGCGGCTCGACGACGCGCTCGTCGCCTACGAGGCCGCGCTCGATCTCGCCCCGGCGGCCGGCCTCGACGACCGCGAGACGGGCCGCCTGCGATGGAAGTGGGTCGACCTGCCGACGCGGTGGGGCGGGATGATGTCGTCGCCGCCCGAGCGCAGCCGGGTGCGGGAGCAGGTGCAGACCGGCCTCGCCGAGGCCCGTGCCGCCGGCGACGAGACGCTCGAGGCCCGGCTTCTCATCGCCCACGTCCTCCTGGTGTGGCGTGAGGAGCGCGCCTGGCCGCCGCAGGAGGAGGCGCTGGCCGTCGCGGAGCGCGCGGTCGCCATCGCAGAGCGGCTGGGCCGGCCGGCCATCGAGTCGGCCGCCCGCGACGCCCGCTCCGCGCTCCTGCAGGCGTTGCACCGGTTCGACGAGGCGCGCGAGAGCGACGAGCGCCGGCTCCAGCTCGTCAAGTCGATCCGTTCGCGCGAGGAGCAGATGGACGCATGCGGGTCGGCGGCCCGCATTCGCACAGCCACCGGCGACTACGCCGCCGCCGTGGCCGCCGCCGACCTGGCGGAGGAGCTGGCGGCCGGCGGAGATCCGCGCTGGCTGGCGTTCCCGGTGCAGACGCGGGTGGAGGCGTACTTCTGGTGGGACCGATGGGACGACGCGCTCGCGGCACGCGACCGCTACCTGACGGTCTTTCGCAGCGGTCCCGGCCGCCGCCGCACCATGACCGGGATGGTGGCGGGCGTCGCCGCCGCCGTGCAGCTCCTGCGCGGCGACCCGGAGGAGGCCGACGCGATCGAGCGCCGCCTCGGCCGCCGCGCCGGGCTGTTCGACCTGATGGCTGCGCACGCGCACCTCGGCATCGGCGACCCGCTCCAGGCGCTGGAGCGGATCCAGGGCGTCCAGGTGCATCGGGCGCTGGTCGCCGCCGTCAGGGCTGAGGCCCTGGCCGCGCTCGGCCGCTGGGACGACCTGGATGTCGCGCTCGCGCTCCTCGCCGAGATGCCCAACCTCGACCAGCTGCCGCGCGTCGCCGCCCAGGCGGACCGCGCTCGCGGCATCGCCGGCGACGAGCTGGCGCTCGCCCGGGCGACGGACGCGTTCGCCCGCCTCGGGTGCGCGTTCGAGCACGCCCGCTGCCTCGAGCTCCAGGGGGACGTCGCCGCGGCGCAGGCCGTCTACCAGCGGCTCGGAGCCGAGCCGGCGCTGGAGCGGGCCGTCCGATAGGCGGTAGGCTGCCGGGCATGTCCAATCCCACCGCCACCATCGAGACGACCATGGGCGCGATCGAGCTCGAGCTCTACGCCGAGGACGCGCCGAAGACCGTCGAGAACTTCAGCCGGCTTGCCGGGGACAGGTTCTACGACGGCCTGATCTTCCACCGCGTGATCCCCGACTTCATGATCCAGGGGGGATGCCCGCGCGGCGACGGCACCGGCGACCCTGGCTACAAGTTCGAGGACGAGATCAACGACCACGCGATCGAGCGCGGCACGCTGGCGATGGCGAACGCCGGCCCGAACACGAACGGGAGCCAGTTCTTCATCGTGACGGCGGAGGCCACCCCATGGCTCGACGGCAAGCACACCGCGTTCGGCCGCGTCACCGCCGGCCAGGACGTCGTCGACGCGATCAGCGGCGTCGACCGCGACGCCCGCGACCGCCCGCGCGAGCCGGTCACGATGTCCCGCGTGACCGTCTCCGACGATTAAGCCGCTACGCGGGGAGCGCCGCGCCCCGGTCGGCGACCGCGCGGGCGAGGGCGTTCTCCTGGTTCGCCGGTGCCGGCGTGAACGCGTTGACGTACGTGAATGCCGCCAGCGCCCGGTCCTGCCGCACCAGGAAGACGTCGGCGTAGACCTGGTAGATGCGCTTGCCCTTCGACATGTTGGCCGTCAGCCGGTACCCGTCGAACGCGTCCGCCACCGGCCGCCGCTCGAGCACCCGCGTGGAGATGCCGAGCAGCGAGACGCCGTGGCGGGGGTGGAACTGCTGCCGCACCTGCCGCTCCAGGCAGCGGACGGTGGCCGGCCGGGTGTAGTCGTCGAGCACCGACTGGGCGTCCGCCGGCGTCGCGAAGACGATCGCGTCGGACTCGACCGAGGCAAGCGATCCGTTGGCGAAGGCGACGCCGGGGTTCTTCCAGCCGCCGGCGGTGATGTGGACGCCCGCCGGATGGGGCTCGCATTTGGCGGGCGCCTTCGATCGGGACGCGACCCGGCGCCAGTTCGGGCCCAGGTCGTCGAGCCGGATCCGCATGCTCACCATGCGGGCGTGGTCGGCCTCGGCGGCCGTGAGCTGATGCTCCGTGGAGGGAAACGTGCCGGCACCGCCGCCGCCGCATGCGGCCGCAAGCGCCATCACCCCGATCGTCAAACCCACATGCACGCGTCGCCGCATCTCGTCCTCCAGGTTGTTCAGCTGCCGGCGGTTCCGGCCTAACGACTATCGGCCGGCGCGGCCGGAGCTTGACCCCCGCGTGCGACGACGGGAAGCTCGATTCGAGCCGGATCCGCGCCGCCCAGGTCGAGGCGCAGCTCCGAGGGCGGGTCGGCCGGGGGCGCGAAGACGTCCCCGTCGGCACAGGCCAGGCTGAGCCGCAGGGAACCCCCCGGCGGGACGGCGAAGGAGATCGGCTGGAGCACCACCCGGACGGCGGCCGGCCAGGGCGCCGAGGCGGCGGCGAGGCCCTCCGTCACGTAGGTGGCGGCGCCGTCCGGAGCGACGGCATCGACGTAGCAGAACACGTGCGCCGATCCCGTGTCCGCCGACAGCCGAAGCGCGCATACCGGCTCGCCCGTGATCTCGAGGCCATGGTGGAGCGGCTCCGACGTGTAGACGAGGCAGCGCGCCGCCGCGGCCGAGCGGGCTGGATACCGGGTCGCGGGCGCGGGTTGCAGCTGGCTTCGCCAGCGGGACCGCGGCCCGGTCGAGGCGGCGGCGTCCACGCGGTAGGCGACGGTGCTCTCCCGGACCGGCGCCGACGGCGCGAGCGCGCCGCCGGCGTGGAGGTAGAGGGGGAGGGTGGCAGTACCGGACGGGGGCCAGGTACGAGACGACTTCCACCGTTCCTCCCCGACGGTGTAATAGCGCACCGCCCGGACGGCATCGCCGTCGCCGGCGAGCGCGCGGTCGAGGAAGCCGACGACCTCCGCCGGGATGTCGAACCGCATCTCCCCTGACGGGTTCTGCGGGCTGCAGTCGTGGTAGCCGCCGTGGTCCCACGGCCCCAGCACCAGCTCGCCGCCGAGCGCGCGGTGGATCTCTACGGCGGCGCGCGTGGCGGCGCCGTCGTACCAGCCGCCGAGGCTGTGCACGGCGACGCCCGAGGCGCGGATCGCGCCGGCGACGGCCCCGGGAGACTCGCCCCGGATGTCGGCCGCCGCGACGGCCCGGCCCAGGGCGGCGGCGTCGCCGTTGCCGGCATGCTCGGCGAGCGCGGCCGAGAGCAGTCGACGGTCGCCCGCGACGGGGCGAGGGCCGCGGACGGCCAGCCGGGCCCGGACGCTCGAGACCGGCAGCCGGCCGCGGTCGAGGCGGTGCACCATCGCCCCCCAGCGCTCGACGATCCAGGTGTTGCGCACGCCGCCGGGGAGCACGAGGTCGTCCGCCAGGTCGAAGAAGCAGAACTGCACCGCCACGGCCCGGAGTGCGGGATGACCGTGCGCTGCAAGGAGGAGCGCGGCGGAACCGGCGTACGAGACGCCGACCGCGGCGACCCTGCCGTCCGACCAGGAGCGCGACACGATCCAGTCGATGGCGGCCGCCGCGTCCGCCGCCTCGTCCGGGGCCCATTCCCGCGAGCGCGACCCGAACGACGCCCCCGTGCCGCGGACGTCCATGTCGACGACCGCGTACCCGGCCCGAAGCAGCGTGCGCGCGAAGGCACCCGGCCGAGGGCCGCCACGCCCGAATGGCCAGCGCA
>DASQXS010000243.1:0-3954 GCA_035639615.1 Gaiellales bacterium
CGGCACGAGCCGCTATTCGCGCGGCGAACGGGCGGTGGTACCTGACCGGCGAGCGGTGGCGCCTGCCTCAGAGCCGACGCCGCGGGAGGATATGGTGGCGGCCCGGCCGGGGAGCGGAGCGTTGCCCGAAACTCCGCGCAGCGCGCCGGCGATGCCGCCCCGGGCGCGCACGTCATTGATCGTTACGGGTCTGATGATCGCGCTCATCGCGGCCGTCGGATTTCTCGGCTTCAAGCTGCTCGGCGGCGGGTCCTCCAACTCTGGAGCCAATACGCACACGTCCGGCGCGCCCAAGACCAGCACCGGGTCTTCGATGAAGGGTATCCAGGGCGCCGTACCATCCCAGCTCTGGTCGCAGCTCGGATGCAACGAGGACGCGAAGACGATGCCGCCTGCGGTCCCGGGTACCACCGCTCCCACCTCGGGCGGCATGGTCATGAGCAGCGCCACGTGTAACTTCCAGATCAGCGGTGCCATCCCGGTTACGCTCAAACTCGGCCTGTTCGATTCGTCCACAAACCTGACCGCGGCCTATGACCGTAACCGGGCCGCAGCAGGGGTAAAGCGTGACAGCGGACCGTGCGGCGCGAACAGCTTTGACAACGAGAGCGTGTGGCACCACGGCGGGGTTCACGGCATCGTGGCTGGGCGTAAATTCTGCTACTTCAGCCCCAACCCCCAGGACGCGGTCATCGCCTGGACACTGACCATGGCGATGGGATCTGGCATGGGCCGAAACATGCTCGCCGTCGCCACCGCACCCGCCGCAAACCACGAATCGCTCCTCGAATGGTGGCGGACATACCGCCACCAAGTAGGCGAAGGCGCCTGACCCAGGCGAGCGTCCCTCATCGCACGGACGCGCCCGAGATCGTCGTCGTTCCACCGGCTGGTGGTTAGGCGTCACTCCTGGATGCATCAGATCAGCCTGGCTGAATATCTGCGTCCAGCCTCCCCCGCCTTCAACCTCGCGGAACCGGGCGCTTCGCGGCGAGCGCACGGGCCGTCTCGACGACCTCCGCGACGAGGGTCTCCAGGTGCTCGGAGCCGGTGTCAGGGTGCAGGATGCATGCCCGCAGCGTCTCGCGGCCACCGAAGACGGTGCCCGTGACGAAGGCCCGGCCCCGCGCCTGAACCGCCTCGGCCAGCTTGCGGTTGACCTCCTCCAGCCGCGCGGTCGGACACCCCGCGGGGCGCGCACGGAAGGCGACGATGGACGTCTCGGGCTGGGCGGCCAGCTCCAGCTCGGGCTCGCCCTCGACCAGCACAGCGAGCTCGCGGGCGAGCGCGTTCGCCCGCGCCACTTGAGCGGCGAGGCCGGCGCGGCCGCGCGCGGCGATCGTCGCCCAGGTCTTGAGCGCTCGGAACGGTCTCGTCTGCTCAAACCCGTACTCGGCGAACGTGCCGACCTGCTCGCCCGCGTTCTGGCGCAGGTACGGTGGGATGAGGCTGAACGCGTCGCGCAGGTCGTCGCCGCGCTGCACGAGCGCGCAGCCGGCGTCGACGGGAACGCCGAGCCACTTGTGCGGGTCGAGCACCAGAGAGTCGGCGTGCTCCATGCCGCGGAAGCGCGCCGAGATCGCCGGGTCGAGCACGCCGAACGCGCCGTAGGCGCCGTCGACGTGGAACCAGAGGCCCTCGGAGGTCGCGACGTCGGCGAGCGCCTCGAGCGGGTCGATCACGCCGGCGTTGACGGTTCCTGCCGAGCCGACGAGCAGCGCGGGCAGGGCGCCGCTCGCCCGATCCGCGGCGATCGAGGCGCTCAGGGCCACGGCGTCGAGCCGGCCGGCGTCGAGCGGCACGTCGCGCATCGATCCGCTGCCGAGGCCCAGCAGCTCCAGCGCCCTTCGCACGCAGCTATGGGCCTCGGCCGGCACGTAGGCGACGAGCCGGGGGGCTCCGGCGAGGCCGTCGCGGCGCACATCGTGGCCGGCCGCCGCCAGCGCGCGGCTGCGGGCGCCTGCGACGCAGACGATCGTCGCGGCGGACGCGCCGCTCGTGAGCAGGCCGGCGCCCGGCGCGTGCGGGAAGCCGACGAGCTCGGCCAGCCAGCGCACCACGGCGCGCTCGAGGTGGACGTCGGCGTGGTCCCCGGCGACGACGCTCGGATTCATCGCGGCCGCCGCGAGCGACGCGACGACCCCGGCGGCGGCGGGCGGCGGGTTGACCCAGCCGAAGAAGGCCGGGTGGCCGTTCCCCATGGCGTGGGGGACGACGTCGCGGAGGGCGGTCGCGACCAGGTCGTCGAGCGTGTCCCCGTGCTCCGGCAGCGGCAGGCCGAGCAGCTGCTCGCGCAGGGCGTCGGGGAGCGGCTGCCAGACCGGGGCCGACGGCAGCGCGGTGAGATGGTCGGCGACGCCGTCCACCAGCGCGTGACCGGCGCGGCGGAACGCCTGCAGCTCAGCTTCTTCGGCTGAGCCCGTGGCCGGTCCGCTCACGTCGCAAGAACGTTCCGTGTCCTCCTGCCGTTGCCGCCGGGAGCACTTACAGGGCCGCCTCGGGTACCTTGTGCCAGGCGGCGACGTACTCCCGCTGCAGCGGGTGCGTCAGCCGGCCGGCCCAGGCCACCTGGACCATGTCGGGGGCCTTCGGCACGTGGCGGGGGTACATGCCCGCCTCGTACGGGAGCCGGTTCCCCTTGCGATGGTTGCACCGCCGGCACGCCGTGACGACGTTGTCCCAGACGTGGGATCCGCCGCGAGAGAGCGGCTTCACGTGGTCGACGGTGAGGTCGCGCGGCCCGCCCTCACGCCCGCAGTAGCAGCAGCGCCACGAGTCACGGCAGAAGAGCACGCGCCGGACGACGTTTCGCTTGACGAGCGGGCGCAGCTCGACGTAGGCCGGCACCTGCAGGATCACCGGCAGCGCCACGTGCAGGTGCTGGGAGCGGTACACGACCGCCGGCTCCTCCGCGATCACCTGGGCATTCCCGCACACGACGAGCGACACCGCGCGCTCGCGGGTGACGAGGCTCGTGGGTCTCATCGTGGCATCGAGCAATAGGCAGCGGATGACGCACCTCCGGCGTTCGATTCAAGTGTAGAGGCGGCCGCCGCCGACGGCGAGCCCGGTCCCTCACCCGGCGACGGCGGCGACGGGCGCTCGGGCGAAGAAATTTTCTCTTTGTGAACCCGCGTCCGCGCTGGCCGTTCTCTGGGGGTGGGAACGTGACGTTGTGACGGGTTTCGTGGTAGTGGTTGGGTCCCGCTGCGGTTTCGGAGTAGAAGCCAGCATCCGCCGCGGAGGCGAGACCGCGCTCTCGCCGGGGCGCGATGACGCTCCGGCTCGTCCATGAAGGAGGGGGCCGTGGGGGAACCATGGGTTCCCCCAACGTTAAGAGCTACCTGGCGTTCTACAGCCGGGCAGCCTCGACATCGGGCAGGCCGCGTCCGACGTGAAGAACCTCTCGTTCGAGTTCGACGAGAGCCAGCACGTCGGCGCGGGTGCGCCGCGCATCTCGGTCGAGTTCGCGGGCGGCGACATCGCCTACCTGTCGGCGTTCTACTGCAACCACCCGCTCGCCTCGAGCGGCAACACGTGGGGACGGGCGGACTTCACCCGCTTCGTCACGAATTGCGCCATCTGGGACAACAACGGCGTCGAGTACTCGGCCGACGGCACCGAGACCGCCTGGCAGAAGTACGTCGATGCCCATCCGGATGCCGATGTCACAGAGGCCTTCGTCGTCCTGGACGAGGAGGGCACCTACAACCTCGACCGCATCAGCCTCGGCGCGGGGAAGATGTACACCCGCGACTTCGGGGCCGCTAAGAGCTGCACGACCGAAAGCAGCTGCTAGTGGTGTGACCGGCAACGTTTTGCCGCTCTCGCAGCCTGCTTGCGTAGCAGGCTGCTCGCGAGACCTGTCAAGGTGGGCGCCTTGACAGGCTGGCGGCTGCAAACCGCGTCCGCGATCTGCTGGGTAGCAGATCGCTCCCGAACGTCGCAAGGCAG
>DASQXS010000244.1:0-4722 GCA_035639615.1 Gaiellales bacterium
ACGCGACGGCGAGGACGCCCTGCCCGGCGGCGGCGAGCGCGACCGCGGCTGCACCGAACACGGCCGCCTCGACGGCGAGGCGGACGCCGCCGGGCACCTCCAGCGCGGCCTTGGGCGCCACCACCGCCCCCCAGGCGGCCGCGGCGGCGACGGGTGCCCCGATGCCCGCCGCCCACTGCGGCACCGTGGCGGCGACCGTGTGGAAGCCCCAGTAGGCCAGTGCGGCGAGCGCGGCCAGCTCGAGCAGGAACCGCAGGGCCAGGTTTGCGGGCGTGATCCAGGTCAGGGCGGGGGCGCACCTCCGGAACGCAGCCAGTCTACGGTGTGGGCATGACGGGGGACTCGCAGCTGGGCGGGATCGTGCTCGCCGGCGGCCGCTCGACGCGGATGGGCACACCGAAGCCGTTGATCGACTGGCACGGGACGCCGCTCGTCGCCCGGGTGGCGGGCCTGGTCCGGCGGGCGGCCTCCCCGGTGGTCGTCGTCGTGGCGCCGGACGCGGAGCTGCCGCCGCTCCCGGCGGGCGTCCGCGTCGCCGCCGACGCCCACCCGGGGCAGGGCCCGCTGGAGGGGCTCGCGGCCGGCCTGCGCGCGCTCTCCGGGGAGGCGGCTGCCGCGTACGCCACCGGCGCCGACGTCCCGTTCCTCGATCCTCGGCTGATCTCCCGGATCGCCGGGGCGCTGGGCGACGCCGACGCCGCCGTCGCGGTGGGCGAGGGCCGCAACCACTACCTGGCCGCGGTGTACCGGCTCTCGCTCCTGCCCCTCGTCGAGGAGCTCCTCCGGTCGGGCGAGCGCCGCCTGGGTGCTCTCGCCGAGCGGGCGGCCGCGCGCCGGGTGGAGGTGTCCGGCCCGGCCGAGCTGGCGTCGCTTCGGAACCTGAACACGCCCGCGGACCTGGACGCGGCCCGCGCAGCGCCCCCGCCCGGCGTGACCCTCGAGGGCGTCGCGCC
Organism: Gaiellales bacterium; assembly: GCA_035639615.1. GTDB lineage: Bacteria > Actinomycetota > Thermoleophilia > Gaiellales > JAICJC01 > JAICJC01. The sequence goes on from DASQXS010000244.1 coordinate 954, forward strand.
CGCGCCAATCGCCGTTCAGGCGGCGAGCCTGCGGCAGCTGATCGCCGTGATCCCGCTCGGTGAGGGCGGCTTCACAGCGGCCCGCGAGATCTCCCTCAACGGTCGCCCGGTCCGACAGCTCGACGACGTCCCGCTCGTGGACGGCGACCGAGTGACGCTCGGCCAGGCGTACTTGGGCGGTGCATAAATCCTGCCACGCTCATCTCATGCACGCACTCGCCTGGCTGAGCGCGCACGGCGCGGAGCCGTCTAGCGAGCGGGCCCCAGGCGAACACCACCGGTCGACCCGGCCGTGGCATTCTCGGAGCGAATCGGTTACATCACGACGAATGGAGGGCGCGACCGTGACACCCCGCGACCCACGCAATTCCGGGGTCAGGCACGCAATTGCGGTGCCATACCTCCAGCTGGATTGCGCAAGAGCCCTGACCCTGCAATTGCGTGCCTGACCCCGGAATTGCGCAGACAATGCCCTCGCGGGTGTCCCTTTCCGCGGCGGTCGTTCGTCGGGGGAGTGACGCTCTCTGTCCAAAGGAGGAGCCACAGTGAAGTACGCGTTGCTGATCTACCCCGGGGAGCTGACCAGCACCTCCGAGCAGCTGTCGGAGGAGGAACGGCAGTCGATCCTCGCCCAGTACATGGCGCTCTTGGAGGAGCCGGGCGTCCTCGGCGCGGAGCAGCTGAAGCCGCCCGAGAGCGCGACCACCGTCCGGGTGGAGGACGGGAGGACGCTGACAACCGACGGCCCGTTCGCCGACACCAAGGAGATTCTCGGCGGCCTCTACCTGCTCGAGGCGGACAACCTCGATCGGGCGCTCGAGATCGCGGCCCGGATGCCGGCGGCGCGGCTGGGCGGCGCGGTTGAGGTGCGGCCGCTGGTGGAGCGGTAGCGCTGCTCGAGCAGGTCTTCCGCGACGAATGGGGCCGTGTCCTGGCCAACCTGATCGGTTTCCTCGGCGACTTCGATCTGGCCGAGGAGGCCGCGCAGGAGGCGTTCGCGATCGCGGCCGAGCGCTGGCCGAAAACGGGCGAGCCTGCCAACCCGGGGGCGTGGCTGACGACGACGGCGCGCAACCGGGCGATCGACCGGCTGCGTCGTGACCGCACGCTGGCCGCGAAGACGCGCCTGATCGAGCTGCCCGAGGCGGTGGAGGAGAAGGAGATGGAGGAGCACACGTTCCCGGACGAGCGGCTGGAGCTGATCTTCACCTGCTGCCATCCCGCGCTGGCGCTGGAGGCGCAGGTGGCGTTGACGCTGCGCACGCTGGGCGGGTTGACGACCGAGGAGATCGGGCGGGCCTTTCTCGTTCCCGGGGAGACCATGAAGCGGCGGCTGACCCGGGCGAAGGACAAGATCAAGACGGCCGGCATCCCCTTCAGCGTTCCCGCCGACCACCTGCTCCCGGACCGGCTGGCCGCGGTGCTGGCGGTGGTGTATCTGGTCTTCAACGAGGGCTACGGCGGCCGGGTCGACCTGGCCGCGGAGGCGATCCAGCTCGGGCGGATGCTCGTCTCGCTGATGCCGGACGAGCCGGAGGTGCGCGGGCTCCTGGCGCTGATGCTGCTCCACGACGCGCGTCGTGAGGCCAGGTTCAACGACGGCGAGCTGGTGCTGCTCGAAGACCAGGACCAGACGCTCTGGAACCAGCCGCAGATCACCGAGGGTCGCGCCCTCCTCGACCAGGCGATCGCCCTGCGGGGTCGCGGTCCGTACGTGCTCCAGGCGGCCATCGCCTCGGTGCAGGCCGACGACCCGATCGACTGGGCCGAGATCGCCGCGCTCTACAGCGAGCTCGCCCGCGTCACCGGCTCGGCGGTCGTGGAGCTGAACCGGGCCGTCGCGATCGCCGAGGTCGAGGGGCCGGAGACGGCGTTGGCGCTCGTCGATGCGCTCACGCTGGACGACTACCAGTACCTCCACTCGACCCGTGCCGACCTCTTGCGGCGGCTCGGACGCACCGACGAAGCCCGCGCAGCGTACGAACGGGCACTCGAGCTCGCGACAGCGGAGCCGGAGCGGCGTTTCCTCGAGCGCCGACTCGCCGAGCTCTGAAGCCGGGTGTCCCCTCGAGCGCCGCCCGTTCGTCGCTTGGACGAAACCACCGTCCAAGGAGAAACCGATGAGCGCGAAAATCGCTACCAACTCCGAGCCGAGGCGCTGGCTCGTGCTCGCGGTGACCGTCGCCGCGCAGTTCATGGTCATCCTCGATGTCGCGGTCGTGAACGTCGCTCTCCCCGCGATCAAGCACGACCTCCATTTCTCCCAGGAGAGCCTCCAGTGGGTGATCACCGCCTATTCGATCCTGTTCGGCGGAGCGCTGCTCCTGGGCGGCCGGCTTGCCGACCTGCTCGGACGCCGGCGCCTGTTCATGGCCGGTGTGGCGGTGTTCACGGTGAGCTCGCTGCTCTCGGGACTCGCATGGTCGGAGGGGTCGCTGATCGTCGCCCGCTCACTGCAGGGCCTCGGCGGCGCGCTGCTCGCCCCGGCGGCGCTCTCGATCGTCGTCACCACCTTCCGCGAGGGGCGTGACCGCAACATCGCCCTCGCCGTCTGGGGCGCCGCCTCCGGCAGCGGAGGCGCAGTCGGCGTGCTGCTCGGCGGCGTCCTCACCTCATACCTGACCTGGTCGTGGATCTTCTTCGTCAACCTGCCGGTCGGCGTGGCCGTCCTCGCCGTCAGCCCGTGGCTTCTGAGTGAGAGCCGGGCCGCGCTCGCGCACCGGCACTTCGACATCTCGGGCGCGACATCGATCACCGCCGGCCTGATGGTGCTGGTCTACGCGATCACCCGTGCGAGCCAGCACGGCTGGGGCGACACCGCTACCGTGGGCCTGTTCGCGACCGCCGCCGTCCTGATCGCAGCGTTCGTCGGGATCGAGGCTCGCTCTCCGGCGCCGCTCCTGCCGCTGCGGATCTTCCGCCTGCGGACGCTCTCCGCGGCCAACGCGACGATGCTGACGATCGGGGCGACCGCGTTTGGACAGTTCTTCCTGATGACGCTGTACCTGCAGGAGGTCCTGCGGTACTCGGCGATCGAGACCGGCGTCGCGTTCATCGCGATCACAGTCGCGATCGTCGTCGTCTCGAACCTCGCTCAGGCGCTGACCACCCGGCTCGGCGCTCGACCGGTGCTGAGCGCCGGCCTGCTCCTCACCGCGGCCGCCGGGGTGGTCTACGCCCAGATGCCCGCCGACGGGCACTACTTCTGGAACGTGCTCCCCGGGCTGATCCTCGGCGGGGTCGGGCTCGCGCTCTCGTTCGTTCCGGTGATGATCGCCGGCCTCACCGGCGTCCAGCCTGCCGACGCGGGCGTCGCCTCGGGCCTGATCAACACCAGCCGGCAGATCGGAGGCTCGATCGGACTGGCCGCCGTGACCACGATCGCCGCCACCGCGACGGGCAACTACGCCCACAGCCACGCGGTGCTCACCACCAGCGACCCGGCGCTCGCACACGGGTTCCAGGTCGCCTTCTACGCGCTGAGCGGCCTGGCGCTCGCGGGAGCGGCGATCGCCGCCGCCTTCGTCGAATCCAGACCGCGGGTCGCCCCGAGGGCGAAGCCGGTCGAGGCCGACGTCGCACTCCACGAGGCAGCCTGATCGCGGCGGTCGCACCGCGCCCGGAAGCGACCTAGTGATGTGACCGGCAACGTTTGCCGCTCTCGCAGCCTGCTTGAGTAGCAGGCTGCTCGCGAGACCTGTCAAGGCGGGCGCCTTGACAGGCTGGCGGCTGCAAACCGCGTCCGCGATCTGCTGGGTAGCAGATCGCT
>DASQXS010000245.1:0-6306 GCA_035639615.1 Gaiellales bacterium
ACCGAGGACACCGCAGCAGTCGCAAGGCTCTGCCTTGCGACGTTCGGGAGCGATCTGCTACCCAGCAGATCGCGGACGCGCTTTGCAGCCGCCAGCCTGTCAAGGCGCCCGCCTTGACAGGTCTCGCGAGCAGCCTGCTACGCAAGCAGGCTGCGAGAGCGGCGAACGTTGCCGGACGATCCACTAGACCGGACGCAGGTACGCAGGCACGCCCTCGGTCGGCGCGACCTCTTCGTCGCCCGTGCCGGACAGACGTCGAGCTCGGAACCCGTTCGCCGAGCCGTTCGAGGCCGTGGCCGTCCTGCCGGTCGGCGGACAGGCGACGGTCCCCGGCGGCGGACCCTTCATCCCGCCCTGAGCCGAGTAACCGCCCCGACGGGGGATTCGCACGCACGGGATCTGTGCAAGGCTCTGGCCAGGATGGACGAGCATCGAGGCGGCGACGTCGTGTTCGCGCAGGCCCAGTTCAACCTCTACCGGCCCGGCATATGGGTGACGGTGGGGGCGGGTACGCGCGACCACGTGGCGCGCGGGGCGGCCGCGGGCCTGTACGGCCGCGCCGTTTCGCCGCTCGGCGACACGCCCCACGGGGTGCGGGTGCGCCGGCCGCGAGCGAGGCCGAGGAGGCACGCGCCGCCGTCGACCTCCGCCTCAGCGCGGGCTGGGCGCGGTGCCCGCCGGCCGGCTGACTCCGGCCGGCTACCGCGCCCGCGCCAACTCCTCCTCGACCGCCGCCAGCCACGGGTGGGCGCGCCCGTCCCGGGGCGAGACCCACGCCCCGGTGTCGTCGACGCGCCATCCCAGCTCAAGAAGGAGACGGGCAACCCGGCCCGGGATCGCCTCGAGCAGCCCGGGAAACGGCCTCGCGGCCCGGCGCCGCCGTTCGAAGTCGGCGACGACCGCGCCCAGCTCCTCCACCTCTGCCCGAGTCAGCGTTCGCATCGCCTGCCTTTCCGCTCTCGCCGTCCGGCAAAGATTACGCGGCGTCTCAGCCGGAGCCGGTGTAGCCGAGATTCTGCATGCGCTTGGCGCAGCGGGTGGTGATCTGCGCCAGGTTCTCGGGGCCGAAGAACTCTGGCCAGAATACGTTCCGGTCGCCGCGCGGCTGGAACTGGCGATCGACGCCGGCGGAGATGTCGCGCTCCACGGCCATGCCGAGCTCGGCTGCCAGCCTGCCGACCGCGCCCACCTTGTCGCGGGAGAAGTCCTCGTAGCGGACCAGCCGCACCCGGTCGGGATGGCGAACGTAGACATCGGCGATCGCGTTCCAGCGCAGCGCCAGCGCGTCAGTGTAGTTCTCGCCTCGCACCCCCAGCCAGCCGGCGTCGAGAACGCTCCGCTGCACGGTCGTGAGCCCGCGCCGGTCGCGCTCGTCCACATCCGCGAGGTTCCCAGGAAGCCGCAGCCAGTTCAGCTGGCTGCGGATGTTGTCGCGCGGATCGCGGACGACGAGGGCGACCCTGGCGCGCGGGAAATATCCGACGAGCTCGTCGTAGAGCAGGCTCAGGTTCGGCTCCTTCACGATGTCGCGCGAGAAGTCGAGCCGGTTCCGGCGCACGAGCTCGGCGAAGGTCGCTCGCCCGAGCCGGCAACTGATGAAGGTCGGGCGGGCCGCCTGCTCGTTTCGCAGGTCAAGCGTCACCGACGATCGCGTCGCCTCCGCCAGGAGGGCGGCGATCGCCGAGGTGCCCGCCTTCTGGTTTCCGAGCACGATCACGGGATGCGGGTTCACGCGGGCGAACGGTGACCAGGCGGCGCGGACCACCCGGCGTGGGACGGAGCGGAACCGTCGCGGCGGGCCGCTGGACGCAAGCCGCTCCTCGACGGCGGTGGCGGAGGCGGGCGAGGGCGCGGACATGCTCCGCCGGGGTTTCCCAGCGTCCGCGGGAGGGCAAACATGGCCAGTGCGCCAGCCGGACTTCTTCATCGTCGGTGCCCCCAAGTCGGGGACGACCGCGCTCCATACCCATCTCCGCGCCCACCCCGACTTCCACCTGCCCGAGCGGAAGGACGCGCCCTTCTTCGCGGGCGATCTCGAGTTTCGGCGCTGGCGGCTCTCCCCGTCGGAGTACGAGGGCGACCTCCGCCCCGGCCTCGGCGCCCGCGTCCTCGGCCACACATGCGTCTGGTACCTGTACTCACGCCGGGCGGCAGACGAGATCCGCATGGCCGCGCCATCGGCGCGGATCGTGATCATGCTCCGGAACCCGGTCGACATGCTGCACGCGCAGCACAGCCAGTTCCTCTACAACGGCAACGAGGACATCGCCGACTTCGGGGCGGCCCTCGCCGCCGAGCCGGACCGGCGCCGCGGCCGCCGCGTGCCGCGCAAGGCGCACTTCGTCCAGGGGCTCCACTACGTCGACACGGCCCGCTACGCCGGCCAGGTCGAGCGGTACCTGCGCACGTTTGGACGCGACCGGGTGCGCGTGATCCTCTACGACGACTTCCGGGCCGACCCGGCCGCCGCCGTCAGCGACACGGCCCGGTGGCTGGGCGGCGGCGAGGCGCCCGTCGCAAGCGGCGTCGTGAACGCGAACCGGCACGTCCGCAGCCGCCGGCTGCAGGCGTTCCTGATGGCGCCGCCCCCGGCCGTCGAGCGGGCGGCGCACGCGATCATGCCGCGCCCGCTCCACGGCAGGGTGGCGCCATGGCTGATCCGCCGAAACGTCGACCGCCGCCCGCGCGACCCGCTGCCGGCGGAGGTCCGAAGGAGGCTGACACGCGAGCTGGCCGGCGACATCCGCCGGCTGGAGGAGCTCCTCGAGCGCGACCTCCGCGCATGGGTCGCCGGTTAGGAACGGCCTGAACCGACGAGCGCCGAGACCGCGCCCCGAAGCCAGCGCATGCGGTGGCGGACGTAGGCGATGCGGCCCGGATACGCGCGCACGTCGTGGAGCTCGCTGCGCACCAGCCTCCGCGCCCGGGCGGCGATCGGCCCCGGCGGGTTGAACGGGAACTGCAGGAGCTCGGGCGTCATCCTCCCGATCAGGTCGATGTGGTGCCGAGCCGCGGCGCGGCGGCCCACGTCGATCCGAAGCAGCGCGCCGATGAGCAGGTGCGAGTTGGCCGGATAGGCCAGCTCGCAGGCGAAGAGGTCGAGCCCCTGCGCGGTCGAGCTGAGCCAGCCGGCGATCGTCTGCTCGAGGTACAGCCGGTCGCGCCAGTCGAGGCCAGGCTCGGGCGTCCGCCGCGCCCACTCGAGCCACCTCGCGATCCCGTCACGATGCGCCCGGGAGCGGCGGTGGAAGCGGTCGAACTGGAAGACCGACGCGATGAGCGCATGGGCCTCGCCGTCGTCGGCGGGCAGCTCGGCCGGGAACCGGGAGCGGTAGAACCCGCGCGCAACCTCGAACACGCCGCCGCGCATGCTGGTCGCCGACCGCGGCACCACGTCCCACTGGCCGCGGGTGAAGAGCTCGCGGTCGATCTCGATGCTGTGGCGGGCGGTGTGCAGGTCGTAGAGGCTTCGCCGCTCGGGCCGTGCCGGACCCGACTTGATCATGACGTGCGGGACGCCAACGGCCGCGGCCAGCCGGGGCGGGAGCTCGCGGTCGCCTGGGGCCAGCCCAGGCCGGTCGAACGTGTAGGCGGTCACGTCGGCCCCGACGGCGACAGATGTCGCGAGGACGAGCCGCGAGTCCACTCCACCCGTGAGCGGGAGCCAGAGCTCGGATGCCCCTGAGGCGTAGGCGGCAACCGTCGTCCGGAGCGTCCGCTCGGCGTCGTCGAGGATGCGGCCGTAGTCCGCCTGGCCCGTCGCGTCCGCCATCAGGCGCCGCGACTCGATCCGCGGCCCTGCCGGCGCCAGCCGCAGCACCTGGCTCGGGAGCAGCCGGTGGACGCCGGCGAAACGCGACGCCGGCGGCGGGTACCAGTCCATCCCCTTGCTGATCGCGAGCAGCGGTGGGCCGATCGGCGCCGCCGGAGGGCTGCCGGGAAGGTCGCTGATGAGCGCCGGGCTGCTCGCCACCCAGGCGCCGGCCGCCTCGCCGGCTTCCACCGTCCGGTAGAAGCACCCCAATGCGGCGCCGGCGTCGGTGTGGACCGTCCCGCCGCCGATCAATACCCACCGCCCCGCCCAGCGCCGGTACAGGCGCTCCACAGGGCCGTCCTGCATCCGCTCCAGCTCGACGAGCGGCGGCGCCCCGTCCGCGTCGGCCTGCACGGCCCGGCCGAGCAGATGCCAGACCCCCCCTCGGGAATCGACGGCCGACGCCACGGGGAGCGACGGCGACCACGACAGCACCAGCGACGGGTCGACGGCCCGCGTGTTCCACCCAGCGTCTGGCCGGACCGGCGCCGGCCCGAGCACGAACTGGCGGCGGTGCAGGGTCGGGTGCGTGGGCTCCTCTGCCGCCTGGGGCGGGAGGGGCGAATGAAGCCCGGTCATCTGCGTCGTCCTCGTCCGGCTGGCGGCCACCGCCACCAGTATGCCCCGGGCGGCGCGCTCCTAATCGGGGCCCTCGCCGGGCGTGACGCTGCATCACCTCGAGAGAGGGTTTCGCCGCCGCCCGCCGGTGGTACGAGCGCACTCGTGCCGTCGCCGACGAAACACGTCCGTCTGCGGCCGCCGGGCTTTCTTCCGTCCCGGGTGGTCGAGATCGAGCTCGCCCAGCCGCTCCCGCGCATCGAAAGCGTGCGACCGCACGGGCCGGACCGGTACGGGCACGCGCTCGTCATCGTGCGCCTGCACACGGCGCCGCTGGGACAGGTCGAGGTTGACCTCCCGCCCGAGGGCCTGCCGGCGAGCCGGCTGGCCGAGGCCGTCTGGGCGACCCTCGCCGGGCTGATCCGGGAGCACATGCTGGCGGACGGACTCGCCCCGCCGGACACACTGGATGCGGCCGGGATCGCGGCCGGGACGGCGCCGGCCTGCCTCGAGGGGCGCGCGCGGCTGCTGGGCGGGACGGCCCCGTCGATCAGCGTCATCGTCCCGAGCCGCGAGCGGCCCGAGCGGCTGGCCCGCTGCCTGCACTCGATCCTGGAATGCGAGTACCCGGCTGATCGTCGGGAGCTCCTCGTCGTCGACAACGACCCGGCCACCGACGCCACGCGCGCGCTGGTCGAGCGAACGTTCACCGGCCAGGTGGGGTACCTGCGCGAGGACGCGCCCGGAAGCGCGAGCGCGCGCAACTTCGGCGTGCGCCACGCCGGCAGCGAGATCGTCGCCTTCACCGACGACGACGTGGTCGTCGACCGGCATTGGCTCGCCGAGCTCGCCCGCGGCTACGAGGCCGCGCCGGTGGTCGACGCGGTGACCGGGCTCCTCATCCCGATGGAGCTCGAGACGCCCGCCCAGGTGTGGTTCGAGGAGTACGGCGGGTTCGGCCGCGGCTACCGCCGCCAGGTGTACAACCTCGGCCCGTTCCGGCGCGACGACCCGCTTTACCCATATAGCGCCGGGGTCTTCGGGACCGGGAACAGCATGTCGTTCCGGCGCGCGGCGCTGGAGGAGATCGGCGGATTCGACCCCGCGCTCGGCAACGGCACGCCGACGCTGGGCGGGGTCGACAGCGAGGTGCTGCTGCGAACGATCCTGCGCGGGAAGACGCTCGTGTACGAGCCCCGCGCCCTCGCCTACCACGCCCACCGGCGTGACTACGAGGGCCTCCGGCGCCAGGTCTTCGGCTACGGCGTGGGGCTCTCGGCGTACCTCCTGAAGACGGTGGCCGAAAACCCCCGCCTGCTCCCCGACATCGCAGGACGTGTGCCGCACGGGGTTCGCTACGCCCTCAGCCCCCGCTCGGGCAAGAACGCGCGCAAGCGGCGCGGCTACCCCCGCGACCTGACGCTGGCCGAGCTCCGCGGCATCGCCTACGGGCCGGTCGCCTATATGCGAAGCCGGCGCCGCTACCGGGAGGCGACCCGGCGTGGCCGGGCGCGTGCTTAGCCGTCAGGCGCCGCCGGAGGCGTCCGGGCCCCTGACCGTCGACGTCGCCGCCGGCGACCGCGCCCTGGCCGCACTCGGCGCCGAATGGGACGCGCTTCTTCACCGGCAGCCGCTTCCCAGCCCGACGCTCGGCTCGCGCTGGCTCTGGTCGATGGCCGTCCCGGAGGGCGCCCTCGTCGTCTCGGTGCGCCGCGGCGGGACGCTCGCAGGCGGCGGCGCGTTTCGCATACGCCGGGCCGGCCCGATCCGGCTGGCGACGTGGCTCGGCGGCGCGCGGCTGCCGGACGTCCTCGCCGCGCCGCACGTCGAGGAGGCGGCCGCGCGGGTCCTCGAGGCGGCCCTCGAGCAGAGCCACGCGCTGTGGCTCCCGCACACCCCGGTGGGCGGCGCCGCCTGGCGCGCGCTCGAGGCGG
>DASQXS010000246.1:0-3084 GCA_035639615.1 Gaiellales bacterium
CCCGCCGCTGAGCCGGGCGACGATCTCGCGGCGGATCGGGTGTGCGAGTGCGGTGAACGCATCCTTAGCCATTGTGCTAACTATATTGTGGCGACCGACCCGGACAAAGGAGGAGCCCGATGCCCGAGCACGTGGTGGGAACGCGAGATCAGTGGCTTGAAGCCCGCAGGAAGCTGCTCGAAGCCGAGAAGGAGCACATGCGCCAGGGCGATGACCTCGCCCGCCGGCGCCGGGAGCTTCCCTGGGTGCCGGTCGAGAAGGAGTACACCTTCGACGCGGACGAGGGCAGGAAGGCGCTCCCCGACCTGTTCGACGGGCGCTCGCAGCTGCTCGTCTACCACTTCATGTTCGGCTTCGGGTTCCGCGTCGACGAGCAGAATCCCGGCTGCACCGGCTGCTCGTTCGTCGCCGACCATTTCGACGGCGTCATCCCCCACTTGAACGGCCACGACGTGACGCTGGTCAGCGAGTCGATCGCCCCGCTCCCGGAGCTGCACGACTACGCCGCACGGATGGGCTGGACGTTCCCGTGGGTCTCATCCCTCGGGAGTGACTTCCGGTATGACTTCGGGGCGGCGTTCACCGAGGAGCAGCAGATGACCGGAGCCGACTACAACTTCAGGCACGTCGACCGGGTGTCGCCGCAGCGAGAGGGGATGAGCGCATTCGTCATGAAGGACGGCGTGGTCCATCACACCTACTCGACCTACGACCGCGGCGTCGAGCAACTGATGGGGACCTTCCGGTACCTGGACGTGGCGCCGTTCGGCCGCAACGAGGATCCGCAGCACACCGGCGCCTGGTGGCGCCGTCACGACGAGTACGAGGCTCAACCACAGGAGGCGCGTCGATGACCGAGCACAGGATCGCGACCCAGGATGAGTGGCAGGCCGAGCGCGACGCGCTGCTCAGGGAGGAGAAGGAGCTCACGCGCCGCAACGACGAGCTCGCCCGCAAGCGGCGCGAGCTGCCGTGGGTGCCCGTCGAGAAGGACTACCGCTTCGAGACCGCCGACGGCACGAAGTCCCTGGCCGACCTCTTCGACGGGCGCTCGCAGCTGCTCGTCTACCACTTCATGTTCGGCCCGCCCTACCAGGCCGGCTGCACCGTCTGCTCCTCGATCGCCGACACCCTCGACCCCCAGGTGGCCCACCTGAAGGCACGCGACGTGACCCTGATCTGCTCCTCGCGCGCTCCGCTCGAGAAGCTGCTCGCCTACCGGGACCGGATGGGCTGGGGCTTCAACTGGGTCTCCACAGCCGGCAGCGACTTCCATCGCGACCTCGGCTTCGTGCACACCGAGGAGGAGCTGAAGCCGTTCCTCGACGGTGAGATCCCGCCCGTCGTCACGCAGATGGCCCAGCTCTCCGGTACGGACGTCGGCGGCTACGTCTCGGAGGGCCCCGGCCTGAGCGTCTACGCGCTCTCGGACGGGACCGTCTACCGGACCTACGTCACGACGGCGCGAGGCCTCGAGCCCGCGATGGCCTACTACGGGCTGCTCGACCGGACGCCCCTGGGACGTCACGAGGGGGGCGAGCAGACGCACTGGCTCCGGCGCCACGACGAGTACTAGACGTGAGGCGGGGCCGGGCCGCTCGCCGCCCGGCAAGGTTGAGTATGCTGGAGAAAACTGGAAGTCGTGCCGCTTTGGGGGGTTCGGATGCATGCACCGACGGGAGTGACGAGACGGCGGCTCCTGGCCGCGACGGCCGGCGGGGCCGTCCTCACGACGATGTCGCCCGGCGATGTGGAGGCAGCCGGCTCCGGGCGCGGGCGGATCGCGTTCGACTTCGTCGGCAAGCTGATTCAGGACGCCGCGGAGTTCACGGGCTTCGGCTATCTGACCCGGGCGGCGGGGTTCTCCCTGACGGCGTTGTTCACCTCGCCGGCCGACCAGTCCGAGGCGACCGCGCGTTTTACGTTCTTCAGCCGGGCAACGCTGAGTGGGCATTCGGAGCTGCACAACCTCGACGTCGTCCACGCCGACGGCAGCCTGGCCATCTACCACCATTCGGGCGCCGGCACCGACTTCGACGACCCGGAATCATTCGCCCGAGGAACGCGGATCGCGGCCTTCGCGGCCCGCTATCACAGCGTCGTGGTCGAGCAGACCGCGGATCAGGGAAGCGAGACGCTCCATGCCTTGCTGCGGCAGCGATCAGCCCGACCATTCCAGGTCGGCGGTGGGAAGCGCGTCTTCGGATCGGCGGGCCTGCAGTTGGCGATTGATGCGAACGGTTGGTCGCAGCGGATCAGCGCGGTCGGCCCGCAGTCGCAGGCATGGATCGCAGGCCTCGCCGTTCCCGTGAGGCCGTGACGGCCGGGCGGGTCACGCCCGGCGCCGACACGCGGGTACTCGCGCTCCTCGACCGTGTCGCACGCCGGGCCATCGATGCCGCAGCTCCGGTCCGCTTCGCCGTTGCCGGCTCCGATGCGGACCGGATCGCGGCCTACCGGCTGCGGTTCTCGGTCGCGATCGACCGCAGGTTGGCGCGGCCGGAGGACCTTCCCGGCGGCGTCGAGCGCGACGCTCACGACGACGGCGCCATCCACGTGGTCGGCTGGGCCGACGGCGAGGCGGTCGCGACCGCCCGGATCGTGCTGCCCGAGGACGGGCGGCTACTCCCGACAGAGGAGGAGTACGGAGTCCAGATCTCGCCGGCCGGGGAGGTGGTCGACGTCGGCCGCTTCGCGATCGACCGGCGCTTCACCGGGCCGGGCCACGCCACGTTCGCCGGTCTCATGGGCACCGTCTGGTTGTCAGCCCGCGAGCACGGCTACTCGCGCATGTGCGGCGGGCACACGCCCGGCATGGTCGAGCTCTTCCGGCGCATGGGGTTCCGCGTGTTCACGGTCGGGCCGCCAAGGACGGTCTGGGGCGAGCAGCGTCATGCGGTGCAGGTGGACGTCGTCGGGTCCTCGGGGCGCCTGATCGGACGCTGGCTGGCCCGCGGGGCGACCTGAGCTTCGCCGCCGAGCGGCTGGTTCATGCATCCGCGGTTCGAGCGATCGATTTACATCATGGTAGAAGACATCGTCGGACCCGGTTTCCTCATAGCCAGCGTTCCTCCACCAGTCGGC
>DASQXS010000247.1:0-22489 GCA_035639615.1 Gaiellales bacterium
TGTCAGGGCCGGGCGAGGCGGACGGCGAGGGCGTCGGCGAGCACCTGGGCCGCGGCGACGCAGTCGTCGTCCGATGCCGACTCCGCCGGGGTGTGGCTGGCGCCGGTGGGGTTTCGGACGAACAGCATCGCGGCCGGGACATGCGGCGCCAGGATGCCGGCGTCGTGGCCGGCGTACGAGGGGAGATCGCCAGCAGGGACGGCCCTCGCTGCGGCGGCGCGGCGCAACGCCTCGCGCAGGTCGGCGTCGAACGCCGCGCCGTCGTTTCGCGACTCCTCGGAGAACCGCGCCTCGGGGAACTCGGAGCGCAGCTCGGTAACCATGTCGTCGACCGCCGCCGCCTCCGGCGCGCGGGCGTCGAGCGAGCACGCCGCCAGGCCGGGGATCGAGTTCGTCGATCCCGGCGTCACCTCGATCCGGCCCACCGTCGCCACGGCGCCCGGCCGTTGGCGCGCCTCGCGGTCGACGGCGAGGATGAAGTGGGCCGCGGCGACCAGGGCATCGCGGCGTCCCTCCATCATGCGGGTGCCGGCGTGGTCGGCCTCGCCCTCGAACTCGACTTGCCAGCGCTGGCGGGGGGTGAGGAGATCGGCGATGCCGAGCGCGAGGCCGCGGTCGACCAGGGAGCGGCCCTGCTCGACGTGCACCTCGAGGTAGGACTCGACCCGGTCGAGCTGGGCGCGGCTTGCGAGGAGCGACTCGCGCGTCACGCCGTAGATGGCGGGCGCGTCGCCCATCACCGCGAGGGCGTGGTCGACGTCGAGCCGGCCTGCGATCGCGAGGCTGGCGAAGCACGCGGTCCGGAACCGGGCCCCCTCCTCGTCGACGAACGCCACCACGGCGAGCGGGCGGCGCCGCTCCGCGCGCGCCTCGAGGAGGGCGGCGGCCGCCTCGAGCGCGCACACGACGCCGAGTGCGCCGTCGTAGGCGCCCCCGTTCGGCTGGGTGTCGAGGTGCGAGCCGGCGCACGTCCAAGCGGCCGCGTCGGCGTCCGGCGAGACGGCCCACAGGCTGCCGGCGCCGTCGCGGCGCACCTCGAGCCCGAGCGTCCCGGCCACGTCGGTGAACCAGGCCTGCGCCTCGGCCTCGAGCGGCGTCCATGCCACCCGGTTCCAGCCTGACTCGGTGCGGCCGATCTCGGCCAGCTCGCCGAACCACCGCAGGAACCGCTGCCGGGAGACCTCGGCCATCGGGCATGGAAGGATACGCGGCGTGCGCCTGCCGGGGTTCGTGAACGCCCATAGCCATGCCTTCCAGCGCGGGCTGCGCGGCGCTGTCGAGCACGTCGACCCCGGTCATCCGCACGACGACTTCTGGACCTGGCGCGAGGCGATGTACGCCGCCGCGGGCCAGCTCGACCCCGACTCGGCCTACGAGATCGCCCTGCTCGCATACGCCGAGATGCGCGCGGCAGGGTACGTCGCGGTGGGCGAGTTCCACTACCCCCACCACCGCCCGGACGGGACGGCCTACGACCCACCGAACGCGATGGCGCTCGCCACCGCGGCGGCGGCCGACGCCGCCGGGATCGAGATCGTCCTCCTCATGGCCGCGTACGAACGGGCCGGGGCGGGGCATCCACCGACGAGCGGACAGCGCCGCTTCTGCGATCCGACCGTCGCGGCGTACCTGGCGCGCGTGGAGGCGCTCGCCGGCGAGCGCCCCGGCCGGGTCGGGCTGGCGCCGCACAGCGTCCGCGCCTGCTCACGGGAGTGGATCGCGGAGATCGCCCGCTTTGCCGAGACGAGCGGGATGGTCGTCCACGTACACGCCTGCGAGCAGCGCCGCGAGATCGAGGAGTGCCTCGCCGAGCACGGCCGCCGCCCGATCGAGCTCCTGGCCGACGTCGGCCTGCTCGGCGGGCGCACGACCGTCGTCCACGCCACCCACGCCTCCGACGGCGAGCTCGACCTCCTGGCCGAGGCGGGGGCGACCGTGTGCGCGTGCCCGACCACCGAGGCCAACCTCGGCGACGGCTACCTGCCTGCCCCCCGCATCTTCGAGCGCGACATCCCCGTCTGCATCGGCTCAGACTCGAACACCATCATCGACCCGATCGCGGAGGTGCGCGAGATCGAGGCGATCGCCCGCCGCTCGGCGGAGCGGCGAAACGTGCTCGTGCCGGCGGGTGCGGAGGGCCCCGCCCCGTACCTGCTCGCTGCCGGTTCCGAGAACGGCGCTCGCGCGCTCGGGCTCGACCCTGCCGCGCTGCCGGGGATCGAGGTCGACGAGGCCGACCCCCAGCTGGCCGGCATCGCCCCCGAGCACCTCGCCTCCGCGCTGGTGTTCGGTGGCGTCAGACCCCGACTCGTATCCCGGGACAGTTCCGTGAAGGAGGCTTGAATGGATTTTGCGCTTTCGCCGGACTTGACCCGGTTGCGCGACCGCGTCCGCGCGCTCGTGGACGACGTCCTGCAACCGGTCGAGGCCGAGGCGGAGCGAAACCACGGCCGCCTGTCACGAGAGACGCACGCGCGCATCCACCAGGCCGTGCTGGAATCGGGGCTCGCCGCCAACAACATCCCCAAGGAGTTCGGGGGCGGGGGATTCACCCTCACCGAGCAGATCGTCACGCACGAGCAGCTCGGCCGGCTCACGAACTGCCTGTGGGTGCTCGTCTGGTCGCCGTCGAACGTGCTCGTCCACGGGACGCCCGAACAGATCGAGCGCTACCTCCTCCCCGACGTCCGCGGCGAGCACCGCCACGCCTACGCCATCACCGAGGGCGACGCCGGCTCCGACCCGCGGGCGATCGCGGCCGAGGCGGTCTGGAACGGCGAGGAGTACGAGCTCTCGGGCACGAAGTGGTTCGTCACCGACGGCGACGTCGCCTCGTACTTCATCGTCCTCGCCTGGGCGGTCGACGGCCACGACCGGCGACCGACGCTCTTCCTCGTCGACAAGGACGCCCCCGGTGTGGAGATGACCGCGGATCCCGACTACACGCACAACTTCCCGTACCGGCACCCGGAGTTCACCTTCACGCGGACGCCCGTCGCGGCCGAGAACATCCTGGGCGGGCTGGGACGCGGGTTCGAGCTCACCGGCGAGTGGTTCATCGAGGAGCGCGTCCACATCGCCGCCCGCTGCGTCGGCGCCTGCGACCGGCTGATCGAGCTCGGCACAGACTGGGCGCTCAGCCGCGAGCAGTTCGGGAGCCGCATCTTCGACCACCAGGCGGTGTCGTTCGCGCTCGCCGACTGCGCGGCCGAGGTGACCGCCGCCCGTCTTCTCACCTACTACGTCGGCTGGCTGGCAGACTCGGGCGCCGACCGCAAGCTCGTCCACCACAAGGCGGCGATGGCGAAGCTGGTCGCGTCGGAGACGGCGGGGCGCGTGGCCGACCGGGTCGTGCAGATCTTCGGCGGGCGCGGGTACATGCGCGAGAACCCGGCCGAGCGGCTGTGGCGCGAGCTCCGCGTCGACCGGATCTGGGAGGGCACGTCCGAGATCCAGCGGCTCATCATCGCCCGCGGGCTCGAGCGGCGCGGCCCGGCCACGCTACTCGGGTTGTGAGCCGGCCGTCGGCGCGGGGATGTGCGCCAGCTTGTCCGGGTTCAGCACCGACCGCACCGCGACGACCTTTCCGTCGGTGATCTCGAGCGCCGCGACCCAGACGACCCGCCCGCCCGCGTCGGTGAAGACGACCCCGGGCTCGCCGTTCACGGATGCACGCCGGTGCCGGAGCCCCATCTCGGCCGCGCGGTGGCCCCAGCCGATGAGCGCCTTGGCCACCCGCTCGGCGCCGACCAGCGGCGCCGGGATGGACGGCGCCTTGCCGCCGCCGTCGCCGTAGACGACGGCATCGGCGGCCAGGAGCTCGATCAGCCCGTCGGTGTCGCCCTCGTCCCAGGCGGCGAGGACGCGGCGGGCCACTTCGTCTCGCTCCTCACGGCTGACGTCGAACCGGCGCCGGCCCTCGTCGACGTGGGCATGGGCCCGTGCGAGGATCTGGCGGCAGTTGGCCGGGCTCTTGCCGACGATCGCGGCCACCTCGTCGTAGGGGTAGTCGAATACGTCACGGAGGAGGAACACGGCCCGCTCGACCGGCGACAGCTGCTCGAGCAGGTGCAGGAACGCGAGCGAGAGCGAGTCGGCCGTCTCGGCGTGCCGCACAGCCTCGTCGTCGACGAGCGGCTCGGGCAGCCACTCGCCGGGATAAACCTCACGCCGCGCCCGGGCCGACTTGAGCTGGTCGATCGCGATCCGGGTGGTCACCGTGGCCAGGTACGCCTGCGGCGACTCCGGCTCGGCCGCCGCCTCGTGGTAGCGCAGGAACGCCTCCTGGACGACGTCCTCGGCTTCGGCGACCGAGCCCAGCATCCGGTAGGCGATCGCGAAGAGGTAGCGGCGCAGCTCGTCGTTCGTCTCCATCGCCATGCATGACGAGATAGCAGACGCCGTCGTGACACCGTCTCACGCCGGCGATGCCCTTCGCCCGCTCGGCGGTTAGGCAGCGAGCCGAAGCCCGGTCTCGACCTGGGACGCCCCGGCGTCCCAGCCGAGCTCGGCGTGGATGCGGTCGAGCGCGCGCTCGAGGTCGCGCGTCTCGGAGATCGGGGCGAAGAGGGGGCTGTGGGCGCCGTCGGTCACGAGTCGGCGGACGAGTACCATGCCCGCCGCCTCGACCTCGATGCCGGGCTCGCGCAGGCACATCGACATCTGGCGTACGCGCGGCGCCAGCTCGCGCAGCGCCTGGCGGTGGAGCGGCACCGCGCACGGATCGTTCCGCCAGGCCACCTCGACGAAGCGCTCGAGCGTGTCGGCCAGCTGGCAGCGGCGGGGATGGCACATGAGCTCGGCGGCCCGCCGGGCCACGTCGGGGCCGCCGACATGGCGGAAGCCGGCCAGCAAGATGTCGTCGTAGATCTCGACTCGGCGCCACTGGAGGACGCGGCCCATGACGATGGCGCCGAGGCCGCCGCCGACCGCGATCGCGGCGCAGGTCTTGGCCAGCCCGGGCTCGACCGCGCGGACGACGTAGGCGCCCGCGAGCGCCAGCCCGGCGAACAGCATCAGCGAGAGCGCCGCCGTGCGGGCGGTGCGGAGGCGTTCGTTGACGACGGCGAGTGCGTGGACGAAGTCGGCTGGGGTCATGGCCTCGGGCTCCGCTCCTTACATCGTTCGGGCAGGTCCTGACCTTGAGTCGCCGCCCTCCATGTACCCCAAATTGGGGATCGGTTACACCGCAAAGCGCCGATGCGCGTGGCGGTCGCACGGCGCGAAGATTGCGGCGTGACCCTCTTCCGCTACGCAGCCGAGGTGCTCGCATCAGGCAGGTGCGTCTGGTGCGTGCGGGCGCCGGCCCTCCCGGGCTCCCACCTCTGCGCGACGTGCCGCCGGGACGACCCCGACGGCGTTCTCGACGCGCCCGTCCCGGTCGCCGCCCGCCGCCGCGCATAAAAGGCGACGAGGCCGCCTGGGCAGAGACGGCCTCGTCTGTTGGGCTGTCCGGTGGGCCGCCGGACAACGTGCCCCCGCCGACGGGTCGGCCGGCGTTGCGCGAGTCGCCAGAGGCGCCGCGCCGGAGCACTCCTCACACTTGTAGTCGAGTTTACTGCAATTTTCTGGCCGCAGACAAGCGAGAAGGGCGGAGATGCGCGCGCCGGCGCGACCACCGCACCACCAAGCCGGTCAGCATAACGATCGCCGCCACCACCAGATAGAGCACCACGTCCGCGCCCGTGAGGGGGAGGGACGCCGGCGGGGGCGCGCTCAGGAGCGCCATCGTCATGCGTCGAGGATACGGCGTGCGCCACGGACGCGCAACCAGGCGCGGACGCCCTCGAGCTGCCAGTGGAGCGGCCGAAACGCCGGCCGCCGGGCGCACGCGAACGTCAGCGCCTCCTCGACCGACGTGCCCGCGGAGGCCGCCAGGATCGCAACGGCGACGGCCGCCGACCGCTCCCGCCCGCCGCGACAATGCACGTAGGTGACACCGCCCGCGGCGGCCTCGACGGCACGGTCGAGCACAGCGTCGGGCACGGTGGCGCCGTCGGTGACGGGGAGGCGCCGCTCCACGATCGCGTGCTCGCGGCAGGCGCTCGCCACCGCCTCGCGCTCGTCGTCCCAGTACTCGTGGTCTTCGCACAGGTTGATCACGGCCGTCACGCCCTCGGCCGCGAGGGCGTCGATGTGGGCCGTCGACACCGGCATCCGACCGGCAAGGAGGGTGTCGCTGAGACGGGCGTAGTCGAGCCGGCGCACCGCGCCAGCGTACCCTCCCGTGCGGCTAGCGGCGGAGGTCGTCCGCTAGCGCGGCGGCTGCCGCCGCGGCCGCGTCGGCCTGCCCCCGGAACCGCTCCTCGAGCTGGCGGGCCAGCTCGCGGTCACGGCGCCGCTGCCGGATCCGATGAAGCAGTTTGCCCACGAAAGGAGGATGCACGAGGACGCTGGAAAAGTCCAGCGTTTGCAGGTGAAAATGTGGGCACACCGGATCCCCGGATACACTCGCCGGCGTGTTCGGCGACGACCTGCTCGAGCTCGCGGTCGGGGCGGCCCACACCGCGGGGGCGCTCCTCGCCGAGCGGTTCGGCCGGCCCCAGAGCGGCGTCGCGGAGAAGAGCAGCTCGACCGACATGGTGTCCGACGCGGACCGCGACGCCGAGCGCCTGCTCCTCGACAGCATCCTCGGCGCTCGTCCCGACGACGGCCTCATCGCCGAGGAGAGCGGGCACCGGCCCGGGCGCACGGGCTTGGTCTGGGTGATCGACCCGCTCGACGGGACGACCAACTACCTCTACGGGAACCCCGAGTGGTCCGTGTCGATCGCGTGCCGGGACGAGCAGGGCGGCCTGCTCGGCGTCGTCTACGACCCGTGCCGCGACGAGACGTTCACCGCCCGCCGCGGTGCCGGAGCTGAGCTGAACGGCTCGCCGGCGCGCGTCTCCGGCGGCGACAACCTCGCCCGCGCGCTCGTCGGCACCGGCTTCGCCTATGTGCCCCGGCGGCGGGCGCTTCAGGCCGACGCGCTCCGCGACGTCCTGCCGGTCGTGCGCGATATCCGCCGCGGCGGCTCGGCCGCGCTCGACCTGGCCTGGGTCGCCTGCGGCCGGCTCGACGGGTTCTTCGAGTCGGGGATCCGCGACTGGGACCGGGCAGCCGGCATGACGCTCGTCACCGAGGCCGGCGGCGTCACCGGCATCCTCGACCCGGGGCTGGACGGGGCCGACTGTGTCGTGGCGGCGGGCGCCGGGATCTACGATGCGCTTCGGGATCTCGTGCGATCGGCGATGGCGGCGGCACGCGCCGCGGAGGATCGGCTACACTGAGGCCGACCGTCGGTGTCGCCTCACGGCGCCCGCACACCCGACGGCAGGATCCATGACACTTCGCTTCGAGGCCGACCCCGAAGCGGCCGCCCATCGCGCGGAGGCGTGGTGCGGAGAGCCGCTACTGCATGAAGGCGAGGACCCCGCGGTCGCGCTCGCCCCTGGAACCGTGCGCCGCGCAGCCCTGGACGCGGCCGTGGCGGAGATGGACCGCGGCCTTCCGCAGCCGAGCTACGAGTGGGAGCGCGACTATGCGCTCGTCCTCGGCCTCGACCGGGTGCTGTCGGATCCGCAGCCGAGGCTGGCGTCCGGCACGGCGCTCCGCCGCCACCAGGTCGACGCGCTCGCCGGCCAGCTCGCCGCCCTCATCGGCGATCTCGAGCGCTACGCCGCTCACGAGGACGAGGACGAGGGGGAGAACGGCGACGGCCTGAACGGCGAAGACGAGCCGGAGGAGGAGCCCGAGGCGGAGCCCGACCCCGCCGCGGTCGCCGTGACGCTCACGGACGGGGCCGAGCCGGAGCGGCCGAGCGGCCCCGATCCCGGCGCGAAGCGCCGCTACCGGTTCAAGCACCCAACCGCCTCGGGGAAGACGATCGCCGCGGCCGGGTTCGTGGAGGCGGCGCGGACGACCGGCGTGCTCATCCTCACGCACCGCCGGCTGCTCGTGAACCAGTTCACCCGCGACCTGACGAAGGAGGGCTACGGCGCCCGCCTGCACGAGCCGGTGCTGATCGGCCAGCCGACGCCGCGCGTCCCGCCGCTCACGATAAACACCTACGCCTGGTTCATCAAGCACGCCGACCAGCTGAAGGCGGACGTCTACGGCGTGGTCGTCTGCGACGAGGCTCACACGGCCCTGGGCGAGAAGACCTCGGCCGCGATCCGCCGGTTCTGTGAGCCGGTGTACATCGGGATGACGGCCACGGACCAGCTCCTGCAGAAGCACGTCGGCGACGTCTTCCCCGCCGAGGTGGCCGACTTCCCACTCGCCGAGGCGGTGCGCCGGGGCGTCGTCGCGCCGCTGCGGTGCGTCCGGGTGAAGCCGATCGCCTCGCTGCGGCAGGTCGAGATCGTCGGCGGCGACTTCGACCAGGGACAGTTGGCCGCAGCCCTCGACCTCGACCCGCTCAACCTGGCGGCCGCCGACCTCTACAAGCACCGCTTCGGGGACACGCCCGGCATCGTCTACGCGGCCGGGGTCGACCACGCCGAGCGCGTCGCCGCCGCGATGCGCGCGATCGGCCTCCAGGCCGCCGCCGTCTCGGGGCGGACGCCGCCGCGCGAGCTGGCCGAGACGCTCGCGGCGTACGAGCGCGGCGAGACGAACGTCCTCGTGAACGCCCAGATCCTGGCCGAGGGTTGGAACGCGCCCCGGGCGACGGTCTGCATGCATCTCGCACCGACGGCCAGCCGCCGCGTCTACCAGCAGCGCGTCGGCCGGATCATGCGCCTCCACCGGCGCAAGGAGGCCGGCGTCGTGGTCGACTTCGCGGAGGTGGGCGCGCCCCATTCCGAGCGCGTGATCACCCTGCACTCGCTCCTCGACGTCGACGCCTACCGGCCCGGCGGCCTGGTGACGCCGCCGCCACCGCGCCGCCGCCGCGGCCGCCGCAAGCCGGCCCGGCCGATCGTGAAAGAGGTGAACTGGATCGTCCCCGTCTCGGACGATCCGGAGCGGCGCGTGGCGGTGATCGCCAACCAGTGGAAGCATGTGGACGCCTCCAAGCTCCCGCTCGACGAGCAGCGCGCGTGGGCGGTCGTCGCCGCTCGCCAGCTCGGGCCGGGGGATGTGCACACGCTCACCGAGCGGATCGTGGGACTGCTCCCCGAGGCCCGCGAGCTCTTCTTCTTCACCTGCGCCGCCGAGAACAAGCACCGCAAGCTTCGCCTCTCCAGCCTCGGCGACCTGGCTGCGGCTGGCCCGAGCCAGTCGACATTCGCGATGGCGTGCCGGCTGGTCGAGGCCGCTCCGACCTGGCAGCAGGACCGGGGCCAGGGAGCCAGGGTGCTGCTCCTGGCGATGGGCGACGGCAAGATCGAGGCGCCGCCCGACCGGATCGTCGCCTGGACGTGGCAGCTCGCACGCGCCGCCCGGGACCACGAGTACCGCTACGCCGGAGGCCATATCCAGGACGGCCGCAGCCTCCTCGGCGCGCTCGCCGGGGCGAAGACGGACGCCGAGCACACCGAGGCGTGCGTCCGCCTCGCCGCCATCGCCCGGGAGGCGCCGCTCGAGGCCGGGGCGGCGCTCCTGGCCGTGGCGGCGCCGCGCCGGGGCACGACCGGGGAGCGCCTCGTCGAGGGGGCCCGGCGGGCGCTGTCGGAGGACCCCGTTCGCCTGGCCGCCGCGCTCGGCTCGAACATCCCGGCCCCGGCGCAGCGCACCAAGCAGGCGCGCAAGCCGAAGCGCAAGCCGGAGAAGGCGGCCGAGACCGTGTCGTTCAACGGCGCCGTCGTCGGGTCGACGCCGCCAGCGACGCCCGTCAAGCGGGTGGACGGCGTGGTCGAGGTCGAGGTCGCGGCGCCCGTCGCGGTGCGCCTGCGCGACGATGCCGACGAGGTCCTGCGCGCCCAGATCGGGCCGGAGCTGCGCTGGCGGCTCGCGGGCGAGGACGGCACCACCTACTCCACCTGTGTCGACGTGCGCAGCGCAGCCGCCGAGGCGGCGCCGCTTCAGGTCTCGGTGGCCAAGCTCCTGAACGAGCCCCAGCGGAGCGAGCGGACGGCGCCTGTGCGGGTCGACGGCGCCGGCCTCGTCCTGCCGCTCGCCCCCGATGAGGCGGAGGTCCTGGCCGACGATGCCGCCCGCCGGGTGCTCGCGCAGCTCAAGTCCTCGGGCGTCCGCGGCCGCGTCCGCGTGGAGTTCGAGGTGCCGGCGGTGGACGGCGAGACCGTCCGCGACTCTCGTCCCGGCGCGGTGCGCAAGATCGCCCGGGGCGAGCCGGTCGGCGCGTCGCCTGAGCGGCGCGACCGCCGCCGCCGGAGCCGCGGCCGCCGCGGCCGCCGTGGCAGCGGAGAGGGCGCACCGGCGCCCGCCGCGGCCGACGACGAGGCCGTGGACGAGGCCGTCGCGTCGCGAGGCGCCGCCGTCTAGGCTCATCTCAGGATGAGCGGCACGGCGATCGCCGGGGCGGGGCCGTGCATAAAGGCAGCCAGGCTGAGGTGATGCACCGACGCTGCGATGGGAGCCGAGACGGATTCTGGGTGCATCAGATCAGCCTGGCTGGATTTATGCACGCGAGTACCCCCGAGATCACACCTCATTCTGAGATGAGCTCTAAGCCGTTCGGTACACTGGCCCGGCGTGGCGAAGGAAGAGACCATCGAGGTCGAGGGCGAGGTCACCGAGGCCCTTCCCAACACGATGTTCCGGGTCAAGCTCGATAACGGCCACGAGGTTTTGGGCTACATCTCGGGCAAGATGCGCCGCTACTACATCCGTATCCTCCCCGGCGATCGGGTGAAGGTCGAGCTCTCCCCGTACGACCTCAGCCGCGGGCGAATCACCTACCGCTTCAGGTAGACGCCGGCGCCGCTTCGGCCGCGGCCATGCGCTCCGCCACGACGCGCTGGACGGCGGCGCGGTCGCCGGCGCGGAGGAGCGCGATCGGGTCGGGCTCGCCGTTCACGATCGCCTCGAAGAAGTCGCGCCGGTCGGCGAACGTCGGCAGCGTCGCCTTGGCCCAGCCGCGGGCGTCGTTCAGGATCGCGGCCAGCTCGGCGTGCTCGGCGCCGTAGAGCTCGGCGATCTCGCGCTTCATCCGCTTGGCGAGCGCGGGGCTGGCGCCGGCGGTCGAGATGGCGATCGCGATCGGTCCTGAGCGGACGATGGCGGGCAGGATGAAGCTGCAGAGCGGCGGCACGTCGACGACGTTGCACAGCATCGAGCGCTCCTCGGCCTCCTCGAAGACGGCGATGTTCGTCTCGGTGTCGGCCGTGGCGGCGATGGCGAGGAAGTGCCCCTCGAGGTCGCCGCCCGCGAACCGGCGCGCCGTCCACTCGACATCGCCGGATGCGGCGAGCTCGCGGACGCCGGGGGAGGCCTCGGGCGCGATCACATGCACGTCGGCGCCGCATGTGAGCAGGCCCTCCACCTTCTCGAGGCCGACGTCGCCCGCGCCGACCACGAGGCAGCGCCGGCCGGTCAGCTTGAGGCAGGCGATGTAGAAGGTGGTCTCGAGCATGTCCGCCACGCAGCGCTGGTCGCACAGCTCCAGCCGGTGCTGGCAGACGCACGGCTTTCCTCGATAGGCCTGGGCGGGCACCTCGGAATCGTAGTGCGTTAGGATCGTCCGCCCATGCCCTACAGCCGATCCGAGAACGAGCTCGTCTCGGCGGTGATGACCGGCAGGCTCCTCACCGCGCACGCCTCCGACCAGCTGGCCGAGGCCGCCAGGCGGATGGCGGACCGGCGGGTGGGTGCGATCCTCGTCGCCGAGGGCGACCGGTTGACGGGAATCCTCACCGAGCGCGACATCCTTCGGGCCGCCGGCCGGGGCACCGTCGAGGGAACGGTGGCGGAGTGGATGACGCCGGACCCTGACACGGTCGGGCCGTCCGCCACGATCGGCGAGGCGGCGGCGATGATGGTGCACGGCGGCTACCGCCATGTCCCGATCGTGGACGGCGGCAAGCTGGTGGGGATCGTCTCGATCCGCGACCTGCTGCGGCTGCCAAGCGAGACGCCGGCCGGCGTGTAGGCCGCCCCGCCGGGGAAGCGACTTGACTCGCGCGCCGTCAAATGGAAGAAATGCCCATGCCCATCGACGTGACGGTTGGAACGATCGTGGCCGGCTATCGCATCGAGCGCGAGCTCGGCCGCGGCGCGTCCGGCGCCGTCTACCTCGCCCGCGACGAGCATCTCGACCGGCCGGCGGCGCTGAAGCTCCTGTCGGCGGAGCTGGCGAGCGACGAGCGCTTCCGGGAGCGGTTCCTGCGCGAGTCGCGGATCGTGGCCCGGCTCGACCACCCGAGCGTGGTGCCGGTGTACGCGGCGGGGGAGTTCGAGGGGCGGCTCTATCTCGCCATGCGGTACGTGGACGGAGGCGATCTGGGGGAGGCGATCGAGCTGGAGGGGCGCCTCGAGCCGTCCCGCACCCTCAGCCTTCTGCGCCAGGTCGCAGACGCCCTTGACGCGGCGCATGCCGAGGGCCTGATCCACCGCGACGTCAAGCCCGGCAACATCCTCGTCGGCGCCGGCGACCGGGCGTACCTGGCCGACTTCGGCCTGGCGAAGCACGCGACGACGGTCCAGAGCCTGAGCCGGGACTCCCCGTTCTCGGGCACGATCGCCTACGTCGCGCCCGAGCAGATCCAGGGCGGCGCCGTCGACGGCCGCTGCGATGTCTACGCCCTCGGCTGCGTCGCCTTCCAGTGCCTCACCGGTCGGACGCCGTTCGACCGCGACACCGACGTGGCGGTGGTGCTCGCGCACCTCCAGGACGCGCCGCCGGCGGTGTCTGCGCTCCGCCCGGACCTGCCGTCGGCGGTGGACGCCGTGATCGGGCGGGCGCTGGCGAAGCGCCCCGACGACCGGTACGCCACGTGCGCGGAGCTCTTCGAGGACGCGGCCGCCGCCCTCGGCGGCGCCGAGCTCGCGCCGCGTGAGGGTCGGGCGCACCTGCGGACGTTCCTGATCGCAGACGTTCGCGGATACACGCGGTACACGCAGGAGCACGGCGACGAGGCGGGCGCCGCGCTGGCCGCAGCGTTCGCCGACCTGGTCGGGCGGACGGTCGCAGAACACGGCGGGCGCCTGATCGAGCTTCGCGGCGACGAGGCGCTGGTCGGGTTCGACTCGGCCCGAAGCGCGCTCCGCGCCGCGCTTGCGGTCCAGACGCAGGTCGACGAGGCCGATCTTCCCCGCGGCGTCGGCATCGGCTTGGACGCGGGCGAGGCCGTGCCTGTGGGTGCCGGCTACCGCGGCGGCGCGCTCAACATGGCCGCCCGGCTGTGCGCCCTGGCCCGGCCCGGCCAGGTGCTCGCCACCGACGGGGTCGTCCATCTCGCCAGGGCCGTCGATGGCGTTCGCTATCTCGAGGGCCGCCTGGATCGGCTGAAGGGGATCGACCACCCGGTGCGGGTCGTCGAGGTCGTGCCCGCCCAGCGCGGCGATGCCGTCCTGCGCAGGCTGCGGCGGCGCGTCCAGGGCCGGCGCTGGATCCCGGCGCTCGCCCTCGGCCTGTGCGCCGCCGGTGCCGTAGCGGCCGGCGTCCTCTTTGCGGGCGGAGGGACTCCCGCCCAGGCCGGTCCCCCGGGCAAGCTCCATACGATTGCGGTCTTCGACGCTCGGACGCTCGCCTACGAGGGCGCCGTTCCAGTCGGGGCCAACACCTTCGACCAGCAGGGCGACGGCCGCTGGCTGTGGTCGATGGCGGACGGCGAACTGCTGCGGATCGATCCGCACACGCGCCGCGTCCTGCACCGCTATCCGGTCGGGAACGTGAACGGCTGGACGGTCGGTGCCGGCTCGGCCTGGCTCACCTCAGCTGACCATCGCTGGGTGCTCCGCGTCGACCCGAAGTTCGACACGATCGAGAAGATCCGGCTGCCCGCAAACGGCGGCTTCGGCGATGGGATCGCGGTCGGCGGCGGGTCGATCTGGGTCGCGCAGGGCGAGTTCGACGCCGCGGTGGTCCGGCGCCTGAGCCTGCGGACGTTCAGGGTCCAGGCGTCGATCCCGTTCGTTGGGGCGAGCGCCGTCCGCTACGGCGACGGGGCGGTCTTCGTCGCCAACCCGGTGACCGGTGAGATCATCAAGATCGACCCCGCGACGAACGAGCAGGCGTGGTCGAGCCGGCTCCACCCCTGGCTGGCGGACATCCTGCCGGCTGCGGGATACCTGTGGGTGACGGTCGACTCGGACGCCGGCGTCTACCGGATGGACGAGCGCACCGGAACCCAGGTGGGCCCGCTCGTCCACACCGGCAACGGGTCCGGAGGACTGGGCTTCGGCGACGGCCGGGTCTGGGTCGCGAACAACCGGGCCGGCACGGTCACGCGCGTTGATCCCGTCTCGGGCGACACCGCGACGGTCGCGGTCGGAAACGCCCCCATCCAGGCGGGCGTGGAGGCCGGAAGGGTGTGGGTGGGCATGGCCCCCCGGCCGCCGGACGTCGCTAAGACGCTCCACGGCGACGTCGCCCACTTCGTCCTGCGCGAGGACTGGCTCGAGCAGATCGATCCCGCGATCGCCTGGGCGAGCCGCAAGTGGGAGCTGGAGTACGCCACCGAGGCGAAGCTCTACAACTATCACGATCCGGATGCGTCCCACACGGGATCCGAGCTCGCCCCCGAGATCGCCGCTGCGTTCCCCAGGATCTCCGCTGATCGGCGCACGTACACGATGACCGTCCGCCGAGGCTTCCGCTTCTCGCCGCCGTCAGGCCGTCCCGTCACGGCCGAGACCGTTCGCTCCTCGATCGAGCGGGCGCTCTCGCCCGACCTGGGCGACTTCCGCCCGGCGTCGTTCTACCTCACGGATCTCGTGGGCGAACCCGCGTACCTGAACGGCAAGGCGCCGCACATCCGCGGCCTCAGCGTCGACGGCTCGCGGCTCGTCATGCGCTTCACGACGCCGAAGCCCGACCTGGCGGAGATCCTCGCCATGCCCTTCTTCGCGGTCGTGCCTGAGGGCACGCCCGCGAGTGGCTTCGACGTGCAAGCGCACCCCATCCCGTCCGCCGGCCCGTATTACCTGAGCTACGACAACGGGGGCTGGCAGGCGGTGCTCCGGCGCAACCCCAACTATCACGGCAGCCGCCCGCACCGGCTGGACGCCGTCGTCTACGAGATGGGCATCAACACCGGCCCGGCGGCGAGGCGCGTTGAGCAGGGGACGCTGGACTACGCGTCGGAGGAGTATCCGGATTACGGCGTCTTCGCGCCCGGGCTGGCGATCAGCCGCACCTACGGCGCGTCCCCGCGCCGGCGGGGACGGCCCTGGTACACGTCCATCCCGGAGCCCGGGACGAGGTTTCTCGTCTTCAATACCGGGCACGGCATCTTCCGCGACGTGCGCTGGCGCCGGGCCGTGAACAAGGTCCTCGACCGGCCCGCGCTGGCCGCGGGCGGCGGAGGGCCGCCGACCGACCACTACCTCCCTCCGATGCCGGGCGTGCGCACAAACGTGCACGTGTATCCGGTCGGACGGCCGACCGCGGCGGACATCGCGAAGGCGCGGGCGCTGGTCGGACACAGGACCACACACGCGCTGCTCGAGACCTGTCTGCAGCCCGACTGCGACGCGCGCGCCCGCATCCTCAAGCGGGACCTAGCCCGCATCGGCGTCCGTCTGACCGTGCGCAGCTTCAACAGCGTGCAGGCGACGTCCGCGCCTCGAAGCGACATCCTCGACACCGGCTGGTTCCTCGACGAGTACGACCCCATCAACGTCCTCGGCCCCATCTTCGACACCCAGAGCCCGTACTACGCCCCGTTCCAGGATCCCCACTGGCGCCGGCGCGTCGAGGCGGCTGCGGCGCTGCCACCTCCCGCGCGGTTCCGCGCCTTCGGGGGCGTCGAGCTGGGACTCATGCGCCACGCCGCCCCCTGGGCCGCATACACCCGAGCTGCCGTGCCGGCGTTCTTCTCAGCCCGGCTGGGATGCATCCGCTTCAGCCCGGTCTACAGCGGGCCTGACATCGCCGGCCTCTGCATCAACGGCCGATAGGGCTCCGCCGGAGCGGAGCCCCATGTGCCGCGTTACTCGAACTTCGCCAGGACGTGCTTCACGATGGTGTAGTCCTCGAGCCCGTACTTCGACATGTCCTTGCCGTAGCCGGACTGCTTGAACCCACCGTGCGGCATCTCGTTGAAGACCGTGAAGTGGTCGTTCAGCCAGACGCAGCCGTACTGGAGCTTGCCGACGGCCGAGAGGCCGCGCTTGACGCTCTCCGTCCAGACGGACGCCGCCAGGCCGTAATCGACGTCGTTCGCCCATTCGATCGCCTGGGCGTCGTCCTTGAACCGCTGGACGGTCACGACCGGACCGAAGACCTCCTTCTGGATGATCTCGGCCTTCTGATCGGCTCCGGAGACGATCGTGGGCTGGATGAAGAACCCGCGGCTCCCGATCGTCTCGCCGCCCGTCTCGACCCTGGCGCCCGCGGCGGTGGCCCGCTCGAGGAAGCCCATGACGCGCTCCCGCTGGCGCTGGGAAACGACCGGGCCCATATCGATGTCCTCGATCTCCGCGGGGTCGCCGACCTTGATCGACTCCACCTGCGAGATCAGCTCGCCCATGAAGTCGTCGTAGATCTTGGGCCCGGCGACGACGCGGGTCGCGGCGGTGCAGTCCTGGCCGGCGTTCCAGTAGCTCGCCGCCTTCAGCGTCTCGGTCACGGCGGCCACGTCGGCGTCATCGAAGACGATCACCGGCGCCTTGCCGCCGAGCTCGAGGTGCACCCGCTTCAGGTTGTCGGCCGCCGCCCGGGCGACCTTCTTGCCCGACTCGATCGACCCGGTGATCGACACCATTCGGATCCGGGGATGCGCGGAGATGGCTGCGCCGACCGGATCGCCGTAACCGGTGACGATGTTGAGCACGCCCGGAGGGAGGATGTCCGCCGCGAGCTCGGCCATGCGCAGCGTCGTCAGCGGGGTCATCTCGGACGGCTTCAGGATGACGGTGTTGCCGGCGGCGAGGGCCGGCGAGATCTTCCATGCCGCCATCATCAGCGGATAGTTCCACGGCGTGATCTGGCCGACGACGCCGATCGGCTCGCGCCGGATCATCGACGTCGACCCGCGTACGTACTCCGCCGCCGCCTGGCCCTCCGGCAGCCGTGCCGCCCCGGCCATGAAGCGGAGCGTGTCCGATGACGCACCGATCTCCTCGACCGCCGCCTCGCGCGGCTTGCCGACGTTCAGCGACTCGAGCTCGCCCAGCTCCTCGGCGTGCTCGTCGAGCGCGTCCGCCAGCTTGTTCAGGATCTCGAACCGCTCGGCCGGCGTCGTGTCCCCCCAGTCGCCGGCGAACGCCTTCTCGGCCGCCTGCACCGCCGCGTCGATGTCCTCGGCGGTCGAGTCCGGCACGCCGGCGATGACCTCGCCCGTGGCCGGGTTGATGACGTCGATCGTGCCTCCCGACGCCGAGTCGACGTGCTTCCCGTCGACGAAGTTCTGGTATCGCTTTACAGCGACGCTCATACGCATTCCTCCATGGTGGAAACCCGTGCAGGAATCCTACTCCCCGTGGAGGGGTAGGCTTGATCTATGAGCACAGGAGTCTTTCAACTGCCGGCGCCGGTCAACGAACCGGTGCGTGACTACCCGCCCGGCTCGCCGGAGCGGGCGAGCCTGAAGGCGCGGCTCGACGAGATGGCCGCGACCCAGATCGAGATCCCGATGATCATCGGCGGCGAGGAGGTCCGCACCGGGCGCACCGCCCAGGCGGTCATGCCGCACGATCACCACCATGTTCTGGCCGAGTTCCACCAGGGCGGAGAGGCCGAGGTGACGCGCGCGATCGAGGCGGCCGCAGAGGCCCGCCGCGAGTGGGCCGAGACGCCGTGGGAAGCGCGCGCGGCGGTGTTCCTGCGCGCGGCTGAGCTGCTCGCGGGGCCCTGGCGCGACACGCTGAACGCCGCGACCATGCTCGGCCAGTCGAAGACGGCCTACCAGGCCGAGATCGACGCCGCCTGCGAGCTCACCGACTTCTGGCGGTACAACGTCAGCTACATGCACCGGCTGATGAGCGAGCAGCCGGTCTCCTCGCGCGGTATGTGGAATCGGATCGAGTACCGGCCGCTCGAAGGCTTCGTCTTCGCCGTCTCGCCGTTCAACTTCACCGCCATCGCTGGGAACCTGCCGACAGCGCCGGCGATCATGGGGAACACGGTCGTCTTCAAGCCGGCGTCGACGGCGGTCTACTCGTCCTCCTTCCTGATGAAGCTGTACGCGGAGGCGGGGCTCCCGCCCGGCGTGATCAACATGGTGCTCGGCTCGGGCCGCGAGATCGGCGATCCGGTGCTGGCGCACCCCGACCTCGCCGGAATTCACTTCACCGGCTCGACTGCCGTCTTCCAGGGCATGTGGCGCACCGTCGGCCAGAACATCGACCGCTACCACGGCTACCCGCGGATCGTCGGCGAGACCGGCGGCAAGGACTTCATCTTCGCCGACCCGTCGGCGGATCCGGATGCCGTCGCTACGGCCATCGTCCGCGGCGGGTTCGAGTACCAGGGGCAGAAGTGCTCCGCCGCCTCGCGCGTCTACGCGCCGTCGAACCTGTGGCCGAAGCTGCGCGAGGCGCTGAGCGAACAGGTGTCGGGCATCCGCATGGGCGATGTGCGCGACTTCCGCAACTTCATGGGAGCGGTCATCGACAAGTCGTCGTTCGCGACCCAGAAGGATGCTGTCGAGATGGTCAGGAACGGGGCCGACGAGGCGTCCGTCGTCGTCGGTGGCGAGTGCGACGATGCCACCGGCTGGTTCGTCTCACCGACGATCATCGAGACCAAGGACCCCGGCTTCGACCTGATGCAGCGCGAGCTGTTCGGCCCGGTCGTGACCGCGTTTGTCTACGACGAGAACCGGGTGGACGACACGCTCCAGCTGGTCGACCGGACGTCGCCGTACGCGCTGACGGGCGCGGTGTTCGCGACCGACCGGCGTGCGATCGAGCACGCGGCCTCGGCGCTTCGCAACTCCGCCGGCAACTTCTACGTGAACGACAAGCCGACCGGCGCAGTGGTCGGCCAGCAGCCGTTCGGCGGTGCCCGCGCCTCGGGGACGAACGACAAGGCCGGCTCGATGTGGAACCTGATCCGGTGGGTGAGCCCGCGGACGATCAAGGAGACGTTCGTCCCGCCGACGGACTACCGCTATCCGTTCATGGGCGAGGAGTAGCGGCGCGTCGCGCCCCTACGGCGCCGGCCCGTGGGCTTGCGAAACGTTCACGATCCTGTGCCGAGGTTCGAGTCGGGGTCTGACCCCGTATAGCGAGCTGCGAGCTCGGCGATGCGGCCCAGGCGGGCGGCCTCGTCGTCCTCGCCGGCGAGGAGCACGCCTGCGAGGTAGCAGACCAGCGGGGCGGCCCGGCGGTCATCCGAGCTGTGCGCCACCTCGCGCGCGAGCCCGAGGAGCGCCTCCGCCTCGTCCGGCGGCAGCCGTCGGATGCCGGCCGCGGCCGAGAGGTCGTCCGTGATCCGCTCGTAGGGCTGGCTCAACCTCGCTCCTCCACCCGCCGATTATCGCGGCGATGGACGAGGAGCGGCGGAACTTCTTCCGGGTCATGGTGCGGATGCCGGTGCGCTGTCTCGCCGTGGCCGCCGACGGCACCGCCACCCTGATGATGGTGCGGTCGGTCGACCTCTCCGCGGGCGGGGTGAAGGTCGTGACCGAGCATCGACTGGAGCCGGGGGCCGCGGTGCGGCTGGCCTTCACCGTTGCGGACGGTACCGCCTTCAAGCTCGAGGGGACGGTCGCCCGCACCGAGCCGCTCGACGACGGCTCGTTTCGCTACGCGCTGGAGTTCGCGCCGCTCGACCGGACGACCGAGCAGCGCATGTTCCGCGCGGTCTTCGACCAGGAGTACGCGAACGCCGGCCGCCACGAGCACGTTCGGATGTCGGTCTGGGAGCCGGTCGCCTGCACCCCGGCCGGGTCGACGGACTCCTTCCCCGCCCATGCTCTCCAGCTCGCCGCCGACGACGTGCAGCTCATCACCCGCTGCGAGCTCCGCACGGGCGACCGGCTCCATCTCCAGATGGACGACGCCGGGCTGGGCTTTCGGGTGGACGCCGACGCCGACGTGTCGGAGGTCGCGCGCGACGCACGCG
Source organism: Gaiellales bacterium (assembly GCA_035639615.1). Lineage (GTDB taxonomy): Bacteria > Actinomycetota > Thermoleophilia > Gaiellales > JAICJC01 > JAICJC01. The sequence continues at coordinate 20,057 of DASQXS010000247.1, forward strand.
GCTGCTACGTCGCTACCCTCGTCTTCGACGGCCTCGACCGGGTCACGCGGGCGAGCATCCTGCGCCGGGCGATGGAGCAGGAACGACGCGAGCGCGCCGGCGACTGAATACCATCCCGCGCATGCGGGTTGCCGTGATCGGCCTGGGAACGATGGGGGCGCCGATGGCGCGGCACCTGATCGAGGCCGGACACGAGGTCACGGTGCACAACCGCACCCGCGCCCGCGAGGGGCCGCTGGCGGCGCTCGGGGCGCGCAGGGCTGGAAGCCCGGCGGACGCCGCGAAGAGCGCCGAGGCGGTGGTGACCTGCGTGTCCGACACCCCCGACCTGGAGGCCGTCGTGCTGGGGCCGGACGGCGTCGCCGAGGGCCTCGCCGCGGGCGGGCTGGTCGTCGACTGCTCGACCGTTTCGCCGACCGCCACGGCCGAGATCGCGGCGGCGCTCGCCGAGCGGGGGATCGGCATGGTCGACGCGCCGGTGTCCGGCGGCTCCGAGGGGGCCGAGCGCGGCACGCTCACCATCTTCTGCGGCGGCGCCGACGAGGACGTGGCCCGCGCGCGCGGGCTGCTCGAGGCGTTCGGCAGCCGGATCACCCATCTCGGCCCGAGCGGCGCCGGCCAGACGGCCAAGGCCGTGAACCAGGTGATGATCGCCGGCACCTACGCGACCGTGGGCGAGGGGATCGCCCTCGCACAGGCGGCCGGGCTGCCGCTCGAGCAGCTGGTCGAGGCGCTCTCGGCCGGCGCCGCCGCCTCCTGGGTGCTCGAGAACCGGGCTGGCAACATGGTCGCCGACAGCTACCCGCTGGGGTTCAAGCTCGCCCTCCACCGCAAGGACATCGGCATCGCGCTTGAGGAGTCGTCCCGCCACGGGCTCACCCTCGACGTCTCCGCGGCGGTCGCCGCGCAGGAGGACGACCTCATCGCGGAGGGGCACGGGGACGAGGATGTGAGCGCGCTCGCCCGGCACGCGAAGCGGCGATCGGAGGCGCGGGCATGAGCGTCATCATGTACGTGAAGCCGGGATGCCCGTGGTGCGATGAGCAGCGCGACCGGTTTCGCTCCGCCGGCATCACCTGGGAGGAGCGCGATGCGACCGACGATCCCGACGCCCGCGAGGAGCTGATCGGGTTCACCGAGGGGTCGCGCATGGTGCCGACGGTGGTCGAGGACGGCCGGGTCGTCTCGATCGGCGTCGACGGGCACGGCTGACACGCCTGAGCCGCGCCGGTCGGCGCGGGCCGGATCGATCTTCCCAACGATCTCGACATCGACACGGCACGGCGGCTCGCCGCGGTTGGTCCCGGCGTTCGGTCCGCCCGGCGCCTTGCCGGGGGCGCGAATAGCGCCGTGTTCGAGGTGCAGGCATCCGACGCCGCCGCGGTCGTCGTGAAGGTCTATTCGGAGCCCCTGCACTGGAAGATGGAGAAGGAGGGCTTCGTGTACGGCCTGCTTCAGAACCATGCGATCGACGTCCCTGCTCCGGTCGTGCTCGCCGCCGACGATTCGAAGGCGGTGCTGCCGCACAACTACCTCGTGCTCACCCGGCTGGAGGGGCGGCTCCTCTACTCGATCCTTGATCAGCTCGACGCGGCCGGATACGTCGGGAGGCGCGGTGTCGGCGAGCCGTACAGAACCAACCTGGACTACATGCCGGCCCAGTTCGAGAGGAAGCGCCGCCAGTTCGATGCGCTCGGCGGCGAACGTGCGCTGAGCAGCCGCATCGCCGGGCTCGTCGTCGAGCGCGAGCAGGTGGTGGCCGGCTGTACCCATCCGGTCTTCTGCCACGACGACTGGCACGAGGGCAACGTTCTCGTCGTCCGCGACCCCCGAGGCTGGCGCGTGAGCGGGATCCTCGACTTCGAGAACGTCGTTGTCGGTGATCCGGTGCTCGACCTCGCGAAGACATACTGCTATTCGCGCCGGCGGAGCGAGGCGACGCTCCACGCGCTTGCCGAGGGATACGGCGCCCTCCGTCCCGGCTGGCGGGAGGCGCTCGACGTCTACGTGCTTTACCACTGGCTCGAGCTCTGGGATTGGTGTGCGTCCCTCGGCGACGTGTCTCCGCTCCAGGGAATCGCCGACTCGATGCGCTGGCTCTGCCGAGCCGGCTAACGGCCGCAGGCGCGCTACACGCGCGCCGGCAGCGGGTCGAGCTCGAACGGCAGAAGGTCCAGCGCCTCCTCGTACCTGTGCCTCACCGACTCGCGCGTCGGCCCGGCCAGCGCGACCACCGCCAGCCGGTGGCTCACCACGTCGTCGTCGTTCTCCGAGAGCCGCTGGCCGGGGCGGACGAGCACCTCGACGTGGGCGTGGCCGAAGCGCTCGAGGACGGCGGTCGGGTCGGGCACCGACCGCACGACGGCGTCCTCGTAGGTGCGGACGAGGAAGCTCGTTGCGACGAGGTCGGTGCGGGCGGGCGGGAGCTCGGGC
>DASQXS010000248.1:0-10907 GCA_035639615.1 Gaiellales bacterium
CGCCGAAGACCGACTGGACCACGGCCAGCACGAGCACCGTTGCGAGGACGCCCGCCTCCATGCGATCAAGGATCCGGCCGGGTCAGCCGGAAGTCAACCCGCCCCGGCGGCGACTCCCTGGAGGGCACGCCCGCGCATCCCGGCGGGGACATCCATGCCGAGCGCGGTGAGCAGCGTCGGTGCGATGTCGAAGAGGTGCGCGTCGGCCGGGAGGTGATCCGGCATGCCCGGGCCGAGCATGACGGCGATCCCGTACTTGGCGTGGTTGGCATCGTCCGGCCCGGTGTCGTTCTCGCGCACCTGGATGCGGCCGTCGCCGACCGAGCCGATCGACCTCCAGCGCAGGTTCCCGAAGTAGCAGATCAGGTCGGGCGCAACGCCGTTCACCTCGCGGTAGAGGTCGGACGGCCGGAAGACGCGCGTGCCGATCGGGTTTCCGTCCTCGTCTCCGAGCGCCTCGAGCTGGGCGATGAGCTCGTCGCGGAGCGGCTCGTAGTCGGCCGGGTCGATCACACCCTGCGGCTCGCGCCCCTTCACGTTCATGAAGATGCGCGAGTAGTACCCGCCGTCCGCCCACACCCGTGTGCGCGGCCAGTCGACGTCGAGCTTCCCGAAGGGAGTTGGCCGCTCCGGCGGGTCGACCAGGCGCAGATACCCCTCCCGCATGAGCCACTCGTTCACCTGGATGCCGCCGTGCATCGCCTGGGCGCCGTGGTCGGAGACGACGAGGAGCGCGGTCTCCTCGTCGAGGCCGTCGACGAGGGCGCCCACCTCGGAGTCGAGGTAGCGGTAGTACGCGCGGAAGCCCTCCTCGTATGGGTTCCCCGGCTCGTAGTCGGGATGGTCGTGGTCGTAGAAGCGCCAGAAGGCGTGATGAAGCCTGTCGGGGCCCATCTCGACCAGCATGAGGAAGTCCCACGGGCGCGTGTCGCGGAGATGGCGCGCGAGCGCGAAGCGGCGCCGGGTCATCTCGTTGATGTCGCGGAGGATGCGGTCCTTCTCGTCGGTGCGGTAGTCGGGCACGTCGACCATGTAGTCGCCGACCACCTGGCGCACCTCGTCCTTCAGCTCCTCGGGGTACGTGTACCGGGAGTCGGTGCTGGGTGTCAGGAAGCAGCTCACCTGCTCGCCGTTCAGGGGCCGCGGCGGGAACGTCTGCGGGACGCCGACGGTGACGACATGCTTCCCCTGCCGCGAGAGCAGGTCCCAGAGGCGGTCGTGGCGGACCTTGTCCGACGTGGCGAACGTCAGCCCGTCGTAGGAGTGGTCCTTGCGGTTCCGGAACCCGTAGAAGCCGAGCGTGCCCGGGTCCCGCGACGACATCATGCACGACCACGCCGGGACGGTGATCGGCGGGTCGCAGGACTCCAGCCGCCCCCACACCCCCCGCTCCATGAGGCCGGAGAGGACGGGCAGCTCCGCCCGCATGTCGTCGAAGACGATCTCGGGCGGAACGCAGTCGAGCCCCACGATCATGAGCCTCTTGGCGGTCGCCATCGCCGTGATGCTACCGGCGGGCGGCCGGCTTCCCCGTCGATACAATCGCCGGCCGTGGGCGCCGCCGCCTCATGAGAGTCCTCGTCTTCGGCCTGGATGGGGCCGACCACAGCCTGGTCGAGCGGCTGCTCTCCGATGGTCGGCTGCCGACGCTGGCGCGGCTGGCACGCGAGGGCGCATATGGGCCGCTTCGGTCGACGATCCCGGCGGTGACGCCGACGGCGTGGTCGTCGTTCCTGACCGGGCTCAACCCGGCAGGCCACGGCATCTTCAACTTCGCCTCGAACCCGAACCGGACGCGCTCGCGGGTCGAGAGCGCGGCGAGCCGGTCCGGCGCCCCGCTCTGGCGCGTGCTCGGGGCCGGGGGCGTCCGGTCCGCGTTCGTCACGATCCCGTTCACATATCCGGCGGAGCCGATCGACGGAGTGATGGTGACCGGCTACGGCGGGCCGGAGCGGCCGCAGATCGAGCCGGACGCGGCGCGCCGCCTGATCGGCGAGCGCGTGCCGGGACTGGTGACGGCGCACCATCCCATGAAGGAGCGCTGGTGGGAGGACTTCGACCGCTACGCGCGCACCCTGACCGCCCACGTCGACGAAGTGGCCGAGGCGTGCCGGGCCTGCCTCGAGCTCGAGCCCGACCTGGGCGTGCTCGCCGTCGACTTTATGAGCACCGACTTCGCCGGCCATCTCGGCTTCCACCGCCTCGACCCGACCCACCCGGCGCACGACCCGGCTCAGGCCGGCGACGAGCTCGTCCAGGTGTATCAGGCGGTCGATCGGGCCTGCGGCGAGCTGATCGCCGCGGCCCGGGAGCGGTACGGTGAGGAGCCGACGGCCATCATCCTCTCCGACCACGGCATGCAGCCGATCCACTGGACGTTCCACGCCAACGAGTGGCTGCGCCGCGCCGGCCACCTTCGCTACCGGCGGCGGTCGCTCCAGCGCTACCGGCGCGGACGCCTGCGCCGGCTGGCGCAGGTCGACGGCCGCCTGGCCCGGACGGTGCGCTGGTACGGGCGCGCGTTCGACCTCATCCCCTTCGCGCCACGCGTCGGCGCCGACCGGGCCTTCGCCGACATCGACTTCGGCCGCACCCGCGCCTACTGCTTCGCCACGGGCGGCCAGATCTACCTGGGCGAGGCCACCGGCGCCCGCGCGGACGAGGCCTACGCGGACGAGCTCGCGGCCGACCTCGCCGCCGTCCCCCATCCCGAGACCGGCGAGCCGCTCTTCGAGGTTCTGCGCAGGCGCGACATCTTCCGCGGCGAGCATCTCGACCGAGCGCCGGAGCTCGTCCTCCTCCCCCACGACGAGCGCGTGCACGTCGAGTCGTCTCGGCGCGACTGGCCCGACCCGGTCAGCCGCCACGACACCCTCGACCCTGAGCACTTCTACGGCTACTCGGGCCATCACGGCGTCACCGGCATCATCGCCGCCGCCGGGCCGGGGATCCGCCCCGGCACCGTCCCGGAAGGCAGCGGGATCGCCCAGGTCGCCGCGACCGTGCTTCGCCTCCACGGCCTCGAGGCCGCGGGGATGGAGCCGCCGATCGAGGCGATCCTCGGGCCGCAGGGCGCGGCGGTCCCGGTCGAGGCTGCCGGCGTCGCGGCCGGCGGCGACGACGTCTACTCGGCCGACGAGGAGGCGGGCATCCTCGAGCGCCTCCGCGACCTGGGCTACGAGTAGCTCGTGCAGAAAACCAGCCTGGCTGGTTTTCTGTTATGCACGCGGGCGGAGGGCGCCCCACACCTGATGGAGGCCCGGCATGGGGTCGCGCAGGGAGAAGACGGGCTCGGTGACGGGCGGGCGGAGCGGCGCGAGCGTGCGCCGGATCCCGAGCCGTTCGCGGCGGCTTTCGCGCAGGTGGCGGACGAGCGCGACCCACCGGCGGCTGCGACGCCCGCGGCTCGTCAGCCGTTCGACCCGCTCGCCGGTCGCGTCCCGGTAGGCGACGGCAACCAGATCGACGCCGCAGGCCGCCGCCAGCGAGTGCCACTGCCAGAGCCGCGCGTTCACCTCCATGAGGCGAAGGGTCCCGTCGCGGGGGTCGCGCTTGTACTCGACCTGGGAGATGCCGTGGAAGCCGAGCTCGCCCAGAAGGCGAAGGGCGTCTGCAACGGCCTCGTCGTCCCAGCGCGCCTCGCCCACGCGGCAGGTGCCGACGCCGGCGGGCGCCTGGAGGAGCTTGCGGCCGCAGAAGACCCCGAGCGCCTCCCCGTCGCGGCCGATGTAGCTCCCCACCGTCCACAGGCACGTGTCGCCGCCGGGGACCTTCTCCTGCAGCATCGGGCCGAACTCAGCCCCGACACGGTAGGCCGCCAGGAGCGCCTCCGGCGTGTCCGCCTCGATCAGCGGCACGCCGTTCCGGTGCTTGAACCCGGCCCCCTCCGACGGCTTCATCACCGCCGGGTAGCGAAGCGCGGCGGCGACCTTCCGGGCGGCAGCCTCGTCGGCGGGGTAGTACGTGGCCGGAAGCCCGACGCCGGCCCGCTCGGCGGCGGCGTACTGGAACCGCTTGGCCTGCACCTGCTCGATCAGCTCCGGCGGCCCGAAGGGCAGCGCGAGCGATGGCGGCGCGGCCCGGTTGACTGCCACGAGGTACTCGTCGTGCGTGGGGAAGGCGACGCTGCCGGCGGGGAGCGCGTCGCAGACGTCGGCCAGGAGCTCCGCGAACCCCTCCGGGTCGTCGCGCGGGGACGGGCAGACGACGGGGACGGCGAGGCGCGACCGAAGGCCGAGCGCGTGGCGGCGGTGGTCGAGGGCGACCACCGGCACGCCGAGCCGCGCGAGCGAGCGGATCGCCGAGAGCCCGTTCACATATGAGCACTCGAGCACGAGCCCGGCCGGGCGACGACCCCGCGCCGCCGCGGCGAGCCGCCGCCGTTCCTCGTTCGTGAGCCCGCTCACGGCGGCGTTCTTACACGATTTCCCGCCCCACGCGCCGCAGCCGCCTGGGGGTCGAGCGGGGGCCGACTCGGTACACTGCCCGGCGTGGCGGACCTTTGCAAGACGGCCGACGTGCTCGTGGTCGGCGCGGGCGGGGCCGGCCTCGCGGCAGCCTGGTCGGCACACCGCGCCGGGGCCGACGTCCTCCACGTGACCAAGGGGTCGCGGGCGTCCTGCAACACCGCCAAGGCGCAGGGCGGGATCCAGGCCGCCGTCGGTGACGACGACTCTCCCGACCAGCACGCGGCCGACATCGTCGCCTCGTCGCACGACACCGCCGACACGGGCCTCGCCGCCGTCCTGGCCGGCGAGGCGGTGGATGCCGTCGCCTGGCTCGAGGAGCTGGGCGTGCGCTTCTCCCGCGAGGGCGAGGGCTACCGGCTCGCCCGCTGCGGCGGGGCCACGCGGAGGCGGCTCCTGCAGGTGGGCGACCGCACCGGCCACGCCATCGCGACGGCGCTTCGGGCGGCGCTCGAGCGCGAGGGTGTCGTGCTCCACGACCACACCGCCCTGGCGGGTCTCGACCGATCGAACGGCCATTTCCGGGCAACGCTCGAGCGCGGCGACGAGCGCGTCCAGGTCGACGCGGAGACCGTCATCCTGGCCGCCGGCGGACGCTGCTACGCAGAGGCCCAGCGGGCCGGCGTCCTCACGACCAACCAGCCCGGCGCCACCGGCGAGGCGACCGAGATCGCCCGCGCGCTCGGCGCCCGCGTGCGCGATTACGACGCGCTCCAGCATCACCCCAACGGCGGCGTCTGGCCGCCGCCGCTGCAGGGCTACTCCATCCCCGAGACGACTCGCGCCTACGGCGCCGAGCTCCGAAACCGGCACGGCGACCGCTTCATCGACGAGCTCGCCCCCCGCGACACCGTCGCGGCCGCGATCGTGCGCGAGTGCGACGAGGGCCGCGGCCTGGTCACCCCGGACGGCCGGCGGGCGGTGACGCTCGACACGACCCGCATCCCCGCGGACATCGCCGCGGAGGTGCTGCCGTACATGATGCGGCGCTACCGCGCCACCGGCGTCGACCCGCTCGCCGAGCCGATCCTCACCTACCCGGTCCTGCACTACCAGAACGGCGGGCTCGTGATCGACGACAGCGGCCGGACGACCGTCCAGGGGCTCTACGCCGCCGGCGAGATCACGGGCGGCGTCCACGGCCGAAACCGGATGATGGGAAACTCGCTCCTCGACTGCGCCGTCTTCGGCCGCCGGGCCGGTCGGGCTGCCGCCGAGGCGGCGCGGTGAGCCCCGCCGTGGCCGCCGCCGTCGACACCGATCTCAGGCGCACCGTCGAGGACGCCGCGGCGCAGCTCTACGTCTGGGCGCTCAAGGACATCCCCCAGGACGTGCGTGATGCGCTCCGCGGCGCGACCGAGCGGGAGACGCACACGGTCGGCCGCCGCATCCTGGAGACCATCACCACCAACGTATCGGTCGCCGACGAGCGCGCCAGCCTCGTCTGCCAGGACACCGGCATCGCCGTCTACTACGCCCGCGTGGGAGAGCGCTTCCCCCTCCATCCCGCCCAGATCGAGGACGCCCTGCGAGTGGGCACCCGGCGGGCGACGCTCGAGCATCCGCTGCGCTCGAACACCGTCCACACGCTGACGCGGAAGCCGACCGGCGACAACACCGGCCACCGCATCCCCCACATCCACTGGGAGTTCGTCCCCGACTGGGACGGGCTCGACGTGAAGTGCGTGCCGAAGGGCTCCGGATCCGAGAACATGAGCTTCCTCAAGATGCTCGTGCCCGCCGACGGCGTGAAGGCGATCAAGCGGTTCGTGCTCGACTCGATCGTTGGCGCGGGCGGGAAGCCCTGCCCGCCGGGGATCGTCGGCGTCGGCATCGGCGGCTCGGCCGACTACGCGATGCACCTGGCCAAGGAGGCGATCGCCCGCCCGGTCGGGACGACGAACCCGGATCCCGACGTCGCCGCGCTCGAGCGCGACCTCTTCGAGCTCCTGAACGAGACCGGCGTCGGCCCGATGGGGCTCGGCGGCGACACGACGGTGCTCTCGGTCCACGTCGAGCAGGCGCACACGCACATCACCCTGAACCCCGTGGCGGTGAACTACCAGTGCTGGGCGGCGCGCCGGGCCACGGCGCACGTGGCCGCGGACGGCACTGTCGAGCTCGACCGGGACGCCTAGCGCGCGATGGCCCATCACGAGATCACGTTCCCGACCGGTGTCGACACGATCCGCGGACTTCACGCCGGCGACACGGTGACGCTCCAGGGGCACATCATCGGCATCCGCGACGCCACCCAGATCCGCATATTCGACCACGGCCAGGCGCCGCCGATGTCGCTCGAGGGCGCCGCTCTCCTGCACACGGCGCCCAACGTCCGCCGGCTGCCCGGCGGCGGCTATGAGCCGCTCTCGATCGGGACGACGACGAGCGCGCGCATGAGCCGCTTCACGGAGGGCCTTCTGCGCGACTACGGCGCCCGGGCGATCATGGGCAAGGGCGGCCTCCTCGCGGAGGCCCTCGAGCCGCTGGCCGAGCACGGCGGCGTCTATCTGGCGATCGTCGGCGGCGCGGCAGCGCTCGAGACGACCCAGATCGAGGAGATCGAGCAGGTGGAGTGGGAGGATCTGATGCCGGAGTGTCTGTGGCGGTTCCGGGTCCGGGACTTCGGGCCGCTCATCGTCGCCATGGACTCGCACCGGCGCAGCCTCTACGAGGACGTGCAGGCCGAGGCCCAGCGGCGCCTCGACGAGTCGATCTTGGCGAAGCTTTAGGCATGGAGGAATTCCTCGGACTCCCCGCCCGGCCCGCCAAGCCCCGCGACCGCGGGTGGACGCATGTCATCGACAAGGGGCTCACGCTCGTCGAGGTGAGCGGCCTCATCGACAGCGCCGGCGACTTCATCGACATCGTCAAACTCGGCTGGGGGACGTCGTACGTCACCGCCAACCTGCGCGAGAAGCTCCGGCTCTACGCCGAGAGCGGCATCCCGGTGGTCTGCGGTGGGACCCTGCTCGAGGCGGCCGTCGCCCGCGGCCGGATGGACGACTTCCGCCGCTGGACGGTGGAGAAAGGGTTCACGCACATCGAAGTTTCGGATGGGACGATCCGGATGGAGCGGGAGGCCAAGGTCGAGCTGATCTCCTCGCTCGCGGCCGACTTCGTCGTCCTCTCCGAGGTCGGGACAAAGGACGCCGAGCAGATCTACGCCCCCTACCAGTGGGTCGCCTGGATCAGGGAGGAGATCGCCGCGGGCGCGTTCAAGGTCATCACCGAGGCCCGCGAGAGCGGCACCTCGGGCATCTTCCGCGGCACCGGCGAGGTGCGGTCGGGATTGATCGACGAGATCGTGCACGAGATCCCGTTGGACAAGCTGCTCTTCGAGGCGCCTCAGAAGGAGCAGCAGGCGTGGTTCATCCGCCACCTGGGCCCGGACGTGAATCTCGGCAACATTCCCGCCTCCGAGGTGATCCCGCTCGAGACGCTCAGGCTGGGCCTGCGATCGGACACGATGACCGACCTCCTGCTGCGCGACCTGCCGACGGTGTGAGCGCCGCCGGCGCGATCGCGATCGACGCTCCCGCGTCGGTCGTGGGCAAGGCTCGCTACGCCCTCGAGGAGCTCCTGAGGGCGTCCGGCGCACCGGCGGCGGAGATGGTGTACCCCTCGACCCGGCTCCCCGGCTCCGAGGCGGCGTGGCGGCTCTTCTCAGGTGAGCCTGCGCCGCCGCCTCGCGCCGGAGCAGACGGTCTGGTCGACTTCGGCGACGGCGTCGAGGACGCTGTGATGAGCGCCTTCTGGCACCTGTCGCGGTGGGAGGAGCGGCCCGGAACGGCCCGCGACGAGCGCGGACGGTTCCCCGGCGCGGCTGCCCTCTTCGACCCGGCTGAGCCGGCGGTCGATGCGATCCTGCTGCGGCTTCGCGAGGCGGTCGGAGCTCCGCCGCCGGCCGGCTTCGCCGTCGCCCTCACCCACGACGTGGACGTGCCGTGGCGCTGGTACGGCCCCCGGGCGGCGCGGGCCGCCGCCGCACGGGCGAAGGCGGCCGCGCGCGGGGGCCGCGGGAGCGAGCTTCTGGCCGAGCTGCGGGGGCTAGCCACCGCCCCGCTCCACACGCTGCGCGGCACCGACCCCAACTGGTCGTTCGAGCGCATCGCCGAGGTCGAGCGCGCCCACGACGGTCGCTCGACGTACTTCGTGATGGCGGGCCACCACCATCCCGCCGATGGGCCGGCAGCGGCGGCGTACGACCGGCGCCGGCCGGCGATCGTGACCCAGGTTCTGGCCCAAGGCGACGAGCTCGGGCTTCACCCCAGCTACACCGCCTCGGACACGCCGGAGCTGATCGCCGAGGAGCGGGCGCGGCTCGAGGCGCTCGCGGGCGCGCCGGTGCAGGGCGTCCGCTTCCACTACCTCCGCCACGACACCCACCGGACGCTCCCCGAGCTCGACCGGCTCGGCTTCACCTACGACTCCACCCAGGGGTTTGCGGACCGGCCGGGCATGCGCGCCGGGTTCTCGTTCCCGTACCGTCCGTACGACGTCGCCGCAGACCGGCCGCTCGACCTCATCGAGCTGCCGCTGGTGGTCATGGATGTGAGCCTCTCCGAAGAGCGCTACCTCGGCCTGCCCGCCGCCGCCGGCTTCGAGCGGGCCGTGACGATCCTGGAGCGGGCAGCGGCCGCGGGCGGGAGCGTCGCGGTGCTCTGGCACACCGATCGGTTCGACCGCGCCTACGCGCGCGGCTGGGACCGGGCCTACGACCGGCTGCTGGGCTGGGTGCGCGAGCGCGGCGGCCGGCTCTGCACTGCGATCGAGGCTACGCGGCCTCGGTGAACCGCACGCGGCGGCGGCCGCCGCGGGACATGACCGCCTCGAGCGCCTCGACGGCGGCGGGCATGAACTGTGTGCCGGAGCAGCGGCGGAGCTCCGCGAGCGCGCCCTCGACCGACATCGCCTTGCGGTAGACCCGGTCCTCGATCATCGCGTGGAACGCGTCGCAGACGGCGATCACGCATGCGCCGCGCGGGATCTCGGCGCCGGCCAGCCCGGCCGGGTAGCCGTGCCCGTCCCAGCGCTCGTGCGACGAGCGGACGAGCGACACCACCTCGTCCATCCCCGGGATGCCGGAGATGATGTCGGCGCCGATCGCGGTGTGGCGCTTCATGACGGCGAATTCGTCGTCGGTGAGCGGACCGGGCTTGTTCAGGATCGCCTCGGGGATCCCGATCTTGCCGACGTCGTGAAGCAGCGCCCCCATGCGCACGGCCTTGAGATCGGTGATCGAGAGGCCCAGCTCCTCGCCGACGGCGACCGCGAACTCGGCGATCGTCTGGGCGTGTCCGCCGGTGTAGGCATCCTTGGCCTCGAGCGCGGCGGCGAGCGCCGCCACGGTGGCGAGATGCTGGCTCTCGAGCGTCTCGGCGAGCTGCGCCGCGGCGAGCACGATCCCGGCCTGGTCGGCCAGGAGCCGGCAGAACTGGCGCTCCTCGGCGGTGAAGACGCGGGGGCGGGTGTCGAGCAGCTCGACCAGGCCGCAGGCGCTGCTTCCGATGACCAGCGGGACGAGCAGGTTGGCGCTGAACCCCATGTCCGCGAGGAAGGCGTGCTCGCTCGGATCGCCGCCGTCGCCGATCGCGGTCGAAACCTCGACGAGCTCGGTCACGACCCGCTTCGTCGTCGGGTAGTCGTCGAGCGCGTAATCCTCGGCGGCGACGTTCAGGGTCGCGGGCGGGATGACGTGCGCGGCCCAGTCGGTGACGAGCTGGGTGGCCGGATCGTAGGTGGAGATGAGGCACGCCGACGCGTCGAAGAGGAGCGTGAGCTCGCGGGCGAAGATCGCCATGGCGCCGGGGATGTCGCCCGCGGACTGGAGCGCCCGCGTCGCCTCGATCACGGCGATCAGGTCAGAGAACCGGCGGTCAGGGGTGGGGCTCCCGGCGGACATGGGTGCTATAGCTATCGGCGGCGGCCGCCGGAACTTGATGGCCGCGGCTATCGCGCCCGGCCGTGCGCCCGCCGCCGCCTGCGGCGCGACGGCGTCGGTGCCGGCGTCGGCCGCGGCTCCGGCGCTGCGTCACCCGCCGGCTGCGACACCGGCGGCCCACCCGCCGCGACCGCGACGGCCGGCTCCAAGCCGCCCGCGCGCACCAGGTCGGCACGCCGCTTTCGGAACGCCGGATCGCGCTCGAGCAGGAGCGCCAGGAGCGGCGCGGCGATGAAGATGGACGAGTAGGCGCCGGACGTGATGCCGACGACGAGGGCGAAGGCGAAGTCCTTGAGCGAGCCCGACCCGAACACGAAGAGGAGCGCGACCGGGATCAGCGTCACGATCGACGTGTTGAGCGACCGGGTGATCGTCTCGGCGAGCGACTCGTTCACGATCCTGCTCGCGGTCATCCGCCGCAGGATGGGGATGTTCTCGCGCACCCGGTCGAACACGATCACCGTGTCGTACATCGAGTAGCCGAGCACGGTCAGGAC
>DASQXS010000249.1:0-23043 GCA_035639615.1 Gaiellales bacterium
CGAGGGCGGTTGCGTAGAGGTCGACGCCGACGCCCGCCACCGGCAGACCGGCGACGGGGCCGAGGAGCGGGGCGGCGTCGGTGAACGCGAGCCACAGGTGGATCGGAAGCTGGTCCGGGAGCGCGCGCAGGGCCCGCTCGAGTTCCGGCACGTCGCCGGTGGTGAGGAAGGGCTCCCAGAGGACGACGGTCGCGCACCCCGCGGCGGCGAACGCCTCGATCTGGGGAGCGAGGACGCGCTCGGCGAGGACAGTGGCGCCGACCGCACCGGCGGCGGCGGCTGCGAAGGCGTGCGGCGACGGCAGCGTGGCCAGCCACCTGCCCCGCGGCAGGTCGGGCGGGTCGAGCGGCTGCTCAAGGACGGGCTCGCCCTCGACCAGTATTGAGCGGTAGAAGGTGTTGGTGTCGAGGAAGCGGACCAGCGGGCGCGCCGTCAGGTTCGCGGTGCGCTCGACCAGCGGCCGGAACGCGTCCTGCCAGTCGAGCATGCCGTCGGAGACGAGGTCGAGCCCGGCCGAGCGCTGCGCGGCCAGGAGCGCGGCGCGGTCGCGGCTCTGGGCCTCGGCGACGCGCTCGGGCGTCGTCCGCCCGCGTTCGAGATCGCGCGTCGCCTGGATCAGGTCATCGGAGCGCGGATAGATGCCCGGCGCCCATGCAGCTATGTCCACGTCGCTCACCTCGTCTCGTCGCTCGACATCCGCCCGGGCGTGGCACCTTGCCGGGCGGCAGGTTGCCGAGGCGTCGCAGGGCCGGGCCCCTCAGCCTCTCTCGATGCGGAGCGGGTCCTGGAGCGCCCGCGTCCTCGGCTGACTATAGCCGGGGCGGCGCTCTCGAGGTTCGTGCGAATCAGATCAGCCTGGCTCCGTTCATGCACGGGCTACCCTGGCACGGATGCGAGGGGGAACCGCGGAGCGCGATCCCGGCCTGGCCGCCGCGGCCCAGGCGGCCCTCGAATGTCTCGGCGTCGGCCCTGAGGACGACGTCGTCGTCCTCAGCAACCCCGCCCAGCATGCCGTCGCAACGGCGCTCGCAACGGCCGCCGCCGCGGCCGCCCGCGGCGTCCAGCTGGTCGAGTACCCCGCGGGCGAGCGAGACGGCCAGGAGCCGCCGGAGGCCGTCGAGGTGGCCCTGGCGGACGCCACGGTCGTGATCGCGCCGACGACCACGTCGCTCAGCCACACCCGAGCGCGCCTCGAGGCCACCGCCCGCGGCACCCGGATCGCCACGATGCCGGGCGTCACTGAGGAGACCTTCGCCCGTGCCCTCCCGGTCGACTACGCGAAGCTGCGCGACGTCGGCGAGCGGATCGCCGCGGCACTCACCGCGGCGACGGAGTGCCGCATCACCTCGGCCGCGGGCACCGACATCGTGCTCAGCCTGGAGGGTCGCGCGGGCCAGGCGGACGACGGCAACCTCCAGGGCCGCGGGGCGTTCGGGAACCTCCCTGCCGGCGAGGCCTACGTCGCGCCGGTCGAGATGCGCGGGGACGGGACGATCGTCTTCGACGGCTCGCTCGCCGGGTTCGGGCTCCTGAGCGGCCCGGTGCGAGTGACGGTCGCCGACGGCCGAGCCGTCGCCGCCGACGGCCCCGCCGGCCGGTGGCTCCTCGACACGCTCGACGCAGGCGGCGAGAGCGGCCGCGTGATCGCCGAGCTCGGCATCGGCACGAACGCCGCCGCCAGGCTGAGCGGCCGGATCCTCGAGGACGAGAAGGTCGTCGGGACGGCCCACATCGCCTTCGGGACGAACGTGTCGCTCGGCGGGGCGAACGTCTCGAACGTCCACATCGACGGCCTCCTCCGGCGGCCGACCATCGAGCTCGACGGCCGGCCGCTGGTGCGCGACGGGACGCTCGTCATCCCGGCTCCGTGACCGGCTCCGCAAGGACGAGCGACCGGAACGCCCGCGCCAGGAGCACGTAGGTGAGGACGACGACGAACAGGAGCACGTATGGGAAGTTGCCGTGGACCGCGCGGGTGAAGTCGCGGTTCTGGGCCGCGTCGCCCGCCGTCCGCAGGACCGCCGGGCCGGCGAGCCGGCTCTGGAGCGCCGGCAGCGTCTCGTGCTCGAGACGCCCGATCACGCCGTCGGACTCGGCGCTCGCGCTGTCGGACGCCGGGAAGGCCTCGATCACGGCGAGGCCCTCGCGCTGCCACCCGGCCGGAAGCGCGGCGCCGGCCACCCCCGGCGCGTGCCCGACGGCAGCGGTGACGGCGCGGAGCACCGGCGGCGTCGCGTCCCGGGCCGTCACCAGGAATGGGTCGATCCCCCCGGCGGTGATGCCGGCGGCGGCGAGCGTGTCGCGGCCGGTGATCGCGGGCCCCGATCCGGGCTCGTCCCTGGCAAGCGCCTCGCCGGGGTTGAGCTGCGAGGCGGGCACGAGGAGGAGCGCCACCACGACGGCGCCGATCCCGGCGACGAGGCCGGCGCGGCGGGTGACGACGCGGGCCCACCCGCGCCAGACCCCTGGCGGATCAGGCGCCGCGGCAGCACGCGCACCCGGTTGATGCCCGGGCCGAGCAGCGACAGCATGGCCGGCAGGAGCGTCAGCGCCGCGATCACGGACACCGTCGGGATGAGCAGCCCGCCCACGCCGATCGAGCGCAGGAATGGGATCGGCAGGATGATCATGCTGAGGAGGCCGATGCCGACCGTCTAGCCGGAGACGATGATCGAGCGCCCGGCGTGCACCAGTCGATCGCGATCCCGAGCCCGACCAGTGCGACCAGGAACTCGACGATCACCGAGACGTCCGTGATGTACGTCAGGAGCCAGATCACGGTGAACGTGTTCAGAATCGAGGCCGCGGCGACGAGCAGCGGCATCGCAACCGCGGGGAGCGTGCCGAACACGAAGAGCAGGATGATGAGCGCCCCCGCGCCGCCGACGAGCGTCTCGGCAATGACGCTCGGGCCGCCCCCGCCGCCGCTTCCGGCCGCCTGCTCGAGCGCCGCCTGGCCCGTCACCGACGCCTGCACGCCCGGGGGCGCCGCGTGGGCCACGGCGGCCTGGGTCGCCTCGACGGTGCCGCCCGAGCCGAACCCGGCGGGGCCGGGCGGGTAGATCTCGGCGAACGTCGTGTGCCGGTCGTGCGAGACGTAGGCGTTCGATCCTGTCGCGAAGTACGAGCTGACGCGCGCGCCGCGGTTCACGGCGACCGCGCTCGCAAGCGCCCTACGGATGCCCGGGACGGCCGTCATGTCGGCGCTCGGGTCGTGGAAGACGACCACGAGCGGCGATTGCGCGCCGTTGCCGAACGTCTTCACGATCTCCTGGTTGGCCTGGTACGCGGACGAGCTGGGGACCGAGAACGTGGTCAGCATCCGGTCGACGGCGCGCGGCGCGGCGACGCCGCCGAGGACCGTGAGCGCGATCCAGGCACCGATCACGATGGTGCGGTGGTGGATGACGGTGTGGGACAGGCGGCGAAGCACGCGGCTCCTTCGGTCGGACGATCGCGGGATGAAACCAGCGAATCCTGAGAGCCGCCTGAGGCGGCGGCTCCCAGGACGCCTGTCCTAGCGCACCGCCGAGCGCCGGAACATCCGGATCGAGACGGCGGTCAGCGCGGCGGCGAAGGCGGCGACCACGGCCAGGCTGAGCGCGGCCATCGTGGTCGTGCTGCTCATCTGCCAGATCGCGTGGAGGCCGCTTCCGTCGCCGAGGAGCCCGTAGCGGACGAGCGCGAGCGCGTGCGTCAGCGGCAGGAACCGGGCCAGCCACGTGAGGCCCGTCGGGAGCGCCGTGATCGGAAAGAGCGAGCCCGCCAGGAACCACGGCACGATGGCGATGGCGGGGACGCGGGCGATGTACTCCTCGGCCTTGGGCACGCGGCTCGCCAGCGTCTCCGCAACGCCGTACATGCCCACCGTGAGGAGCGCGGCTCCGGCCGCGAACCAGGCGACCCCGGCCGCGGTCGCGTCGAACTGGATCCCGCGCGCGACCGCGGCGGCGATGAGCGCGGCGATCTGGAAGGCCGTGACGGCGAACGCCACGGCCAGGTTGCCGAGGACGAGCAGCGGCCGCGGCACCGGCGCGGCGAGGAGCTCGCGCTGCGCCCCGGACTCGCGGTCGACGATGGCGGAGAGGCCCGAGAACATCGTGTTCAGCGGGATCAGGAGCCCCACCGTGCCCGTGGCGACGAACGACTCGTACGCCGACCCGGTATGGAGCGCCTGCTCGAGGGCGGGCGCGATCACCAGGGCGAAGAGGATCGGCGTGAGCAGGGGCACGAAGAGCTCGCGCGGCGTTCGCACGGTGAGCCGGAACCTGCGGGCCGCGAGCGTCGCCAGAGGTGGAAACGGGTTGTGGCCGATTTGGCGAAACGGTGCCGCGCCTGCGACGGCGGTGGCGGACATGGATGTCTCCTTTGGATGGTGGATGGTCAGGCGGCGTCGGCGATGCGGGCGCCGGTGAGCCGCAGGTAGACGTCGTCGAGGGTCGGCCGGCGGGTGCTGATGGACGTCGCGGCGACGCCGGCGTCGTCGATCGCCGCGATCGCCTCGGCGGCGGTGCGCTCGTGCAGGGGCACGGTCAGCGTCGCACCGACGGTGAACGCGTCGGCGCCGGCGATGCCCTGCGCGCGCAGGAGCGCGAGCACGCCCGCCGCGTCCCGGTCCAGGCGCATCTCCATGATCTCGCGGCCAAGCGCGGCTCGAAGCGCCGCCGGCCGGTCGAGCGCCACGATCTCCCCGGCGTGGATGACGGCGATCCGGTCACACAGGCGCTCGGCCTCGTCGAGGTAGTGGGTGGTGAGGAGGATCGTCATCGTGCCGCCGTCGCCCAGGCGGCCGATCGCGTCGAGGAGCTCGTGCCGGATGCGGGGATCGAGCCCGACGGTGGGCTCGTCGAGGAAGAGCACCTGGGGCTGGGAGATGAGGGCGCGGGCGATCTCGAGCCGGCGCCGCTCGCCGCCGGAGAGCGTCGATACCGGCCGGTCGAGCAGGCCGGCGAGCCCGAGGACGCCGGCGAGCTCTCGCGCGCGCGACGCGGCCTCGCGCGGGTCGACCCGCCAGAGGCGGGCGTGGAGGTCGAGGTTGCGCCGGCCGCTCAGGGCGCGGTCGACGACGGCGTCCTGGAAGACGACGCTCGAGACGGCCCTGGCGGCGAGCGGCTGAGCGACCACGTCATGGCCGGCCAGGCGGGCCGTACCGGCCGTCGGCGCGATCGTCGTGGTCAGCATCCCGATCGTGGTCGACTTCCCGGCCCCGTTCGGGCCGAGGAGCCCGAACGTCTCGCCGGGCTCGACGTCGAAGTCGATGCCGCGGACGGCCTCGACGCCGCCGGGATAGGTCTTCGCCAGCCCGCGCACCTCGATCGCAGGCGAGCTCGTCTCGTCGGGGACGGATCTGATCTGCACGGCGCACCTCCTGCGCGTCGATGTCACATCGGGCGCCGGGCGCCCGTCAGTGCGTTGACGGATCCCGACGAGAGGATGTGACCATGAGCGATCGCGACTGGCAGGTCGAACAGTTCGAGCGGCACCGGCCGCACCTGCATGCGGTCGCCTACCGCATGCTCGGCTCGATGACCGAGGCGGACGACGCGCTCCAGGAGGCGTGGTTCCGGCTCGAGAGGTCGGATCTCGACGCGGTGCAGAACGTGCCCGGCTGGCTCACCACGGTCGTGAGCAGGGTGTGCCTGGACATGCTCCGCGCCCGCCGGGCACGGCGCGAGGACTACGCGGGCACCTGGCTCCCGGAGCCGGTCGTGCGTCTCGACGAAGGGTCCGACCCGGCCGAGCAGGCCGTCCTGGCCGATGCCGTCGGGCTCGCGCTCCTCGTCGTCCTCGAGACGCTCTCGCCCGCCGAGCGGCTCGCCTTCGTGCTGCACGACATGTTCGGCGTCCCGTTCGACGAGATCGCGCCGATCGTCGAGCGCAGCCCGGCGGCGACCCGCCAGCTCACGAGCCGCGCCCGCCGGCGGGTGCGCGGCGCCGTCCCGCCCGAGGACGCCGACCTCACCCGGCAGCGCGAGGTGATCGACGCGTTCCTGGCCGCGTCGCGGGGCGGCGACTTCGACGCCCTCCTCGAGGTCCTCGACCCCGACGTCGTCTTCCGCTTCGACGGCGGAGCGGGGAGCCCGCTCGCACGGCCGCCCGTGATCGGCGCCCGCGCCGTGGCGGAGCAGGTGCTGGCGCGCGGGTCGCGGTTCGCCCCGCTCGCGCGGCCGGCGCTCGTGAACGGCGCCGCCGGGGCGGTCGTCGGGCCCGGCCCGCGACCGATCGCCGTCGTCGGATTCACGGTCAGTCGCGGCAGGATCGTCGAGATCGACCTGATCGCCGATCCGGAGAAGCTGCGGGCAGTGGCCGTCGCGGAGTAGTCAGCCGGGCGGCACGCGTCCGGCGACGCCGAGGACGTCCTCGATCGCGGCGGCGGCCGACAGGAGCCGCGCCTCGCTGCGGTGCGGCCCGACCGCCTGGAGCCCGACCGGCAGGCCGCCCTGCGTGAACCCACATGGGAGCGCCACGACCGGGCAGCCGGTGAGCGTGAGCGCCGACGTGATCCGGAGCCACTCGACGTAGTTCGTGAACGTCTCGCCCTCCACCTCGCGCGCCCAACGCGTGGCGGCGTCGAAGGGCGCCACACACGCTGCGGGACAGAGCAGAAGGCCGTGCCTCCCGAGAAAGGCCCGGATGTCGTGGATGATCCGGCTACGGGCGCGGCGCGCCCATCCCAGCCGCTCGGCGGGCTGCCGCAGCCCCTCCTCGACGTTCCAGACGATGTCCGGCTTCAGGCGGTCGCGGTCGGATGCGTAAAGCAGCCCGAGCTCCGCCGCGAAGTCGGCCGCCCGCAGCGCCTGGAACGCGGCCGGGGCGTCCGCCAGGTCGGGGCTCGCCTCGACCGCCTCCACGCCGGCGTCGGCCAGGCGCTCCACGGCCGCCCGGAAGACGGCGCGGACCTCGGCCGCGACCGGCGTGATCCCGAGATCCTCGCTCCAAGCGACGCGGGCGGGGAGGCGCGGCCGCTCTGCCGCGGCGAGGAAGGGCTCGGGCTCGAGCCCGAGCGCGAGCGGGTCGGCCGGGTGCGGCCCGGCCATGGCATCCAGCATCAGGGCGGCGTCGCGCACGTCGCGCGCCATCGGGCCCTCGACCGAGAGGGTGCCGAAGGGCAGCTCGGCAGGCCCGCGGGCAATCCTCCCGGGCGAGGGCCGGAGCCCGACCACGGAGCAGAACGACGCCGGCGTCCGCAGGCTCCCGCCGAGGTCAGAGCCGGTGGCCAGCCATACCTCGCGGGCCGCGAGCGCGGCGGCCGACCCGCCGGAGGAGCCGCCCGCCGTCCGGGACATGTCCCACGGGTTCCGGGTCTCGCCGAACACCTCGTTGAACGTGTTGCCGCCGGCGCCGAACTCGGGGGTGTTCGACTTGGCGAGCACGAGGGCGCCGTTCTGCTCGAGCCGCTCGACGAGGATGTCCGAGCGGTCGGGCACGTGGTCGGCGTGGATCGGCGAGCCGTAGGTCGTGCGCACGCCGGCGACGTCCGTCAGGTCCTTGATCGCGACGGGGAGGCCGCTCAGGATCGTCGCCCGATCGGCCCGTGGCGCCCGCGCGAGCGCGCGCTCCGCGCACACCGTCGGGAGCGCGTTCAGGCGCGGCTCCCACGTCTCCATGCGTCGCAACGCCGCGTCGATCAACTCGGCCGGCGCGACCTCTCCGGCCCGAAGCGCCGACACTGCGGCGCGCGCAGAGAGCGCGGTCAGCTCGCCGGTCATGCTCGTCGACACACCGCGACTCTACTTCCGGGAGCGGCCCAATCTCGACATTCTTCGGGGGAGAGAAGTCGTTGATGTTGTAACGAGTTCTATGCCGTGGCGAACGTCTCGTGCCCTGGCTGTTTCAAGGTGGGTCTCAGCGTCCGCGGCGGAGGCGAGACCGCGCTCTCGCCGGAGCGCGACGGCGATCCGGCTCATCCGGAAGGAGGGGGCCCGTGAGGGAACCATGGGTTCCCCCACGTAAATTCTGCAAATGCAGCCGGCCGCGGAGCCCCTGTCGGAAGCCGACCAGCGCGTCACCGAGCTCGAGCTCTTCTTCGACCTGGTCTTCGTGTTTGCGATCACCCAGGTCACGGGCTACATCTCGTCCCACCCGACATGGGCCCGGTTCGCGGAGGGGCTCGCCATCCTGGCGGTGCTGTGGTGGGCGTGGGTGTCCTACGCGTGGCTCGGGAACACTGCCGCGTCGGACGAGGGGGCGGTGCGGGTGGTGATGCTGGCGGCCATGGGGGCGATGCTGATCGCGTCGCTGGCGGTGCCGCACGCCTTCGGCGGCGACGCGCTCGTCTTCGGCCTCGCCTACTTCGCCGTCCGTGCCCTCCACATCGGCGCGTACACGATCGTCTCCCGGGAGGACGCGGAGCTGCGGGGCGCGGTGATGCGGCTGGCCGGGCCGATCCTGCCGGCTGCCGGGCTGCTCGTTCTCGCGGGCGTCGTGGCCGGAACGCCGCGGACGGCATGCTGGGTTGCCGCGCTCGTCGTCGACTACGGCGGCCTCATCCTCAGCGGCACGGAGGGCTGGCGGGTCGAGCCGGCCCACTTCGCCGAGCGCCACGGGCTCGTCATCATCATCGCGCTGGGCGAGTCGATCGTCTCACTGGGCGTCGGCGCCGCCGGCGTGCAGGTCGACCCCGGGCTGGTCGCCGGCGCCCTCCTTGGCATAGGCGTGGCCGCGGCGCTCTGGTGGGCCTACTTCGACGTGGTGGCGATGGTCGCCGGGCGCCGGCTGCGGGCGGCGGCGCCGGCCGAGCGTGTCCTGATGGCGCGGGACTCCTACACGTACCTGCACCTGCCGATGGTCGCGGGCATCATCCTCTTCGCCGTCGGCGTGAAGCACATGCTCGGGGACGTCGGCGCCCACCTCGAGCCGGTCCCCGCGGTGTCGCTGTGCGGCGGCGTCGCGATGTACTTCCTCGCGCTCAGCACGTTCAGGCGCCGCAACATCGGCGGGTTCAACCGGCCCCGGCTGGTGGCGACGGCGGCCCTGATCGGGCTGGCGCCCGCTGCGGCGTCGATCCCGGCGCTCGCCGCGCTCGCGCTCGTCGCGGCCGTCTGTGCCGCGCTGATCGTCTACGAGCGGATCCGCTTCGCCGCCGCCCGCGACCGGATCCGCCACGGCACCGCATAAAACGAGCCAGGCTCATTTTCATGCACCGGGCCGCGAGAACGCGGCGTCGCGCACGTCCCGCGGGAGGCCCGCGCGGGCGTAGCTCGAGCTACCCGGCCCCTGAAGCTCGCGCGTGCCGGCGAGGAGGGCGCCGTAGGCGGCGCTCGCGAGCGCGGAGCCGGTCGACACGCGGCGCACCCCGAGCCGCCCGAGCTCGGCGACCGGCGGGGCGTCGGGCAGCGCGAGCACGTTCACCGGCGCGTCCACGGCCTCCACGATCGCCGTGATCTGGGCCGCGTCCGTGAGGCCCGGGGCGTAGACGACGTCGGCGCCGGCCGCGCGGTAGGCGACGAGGCGGGCGATCGTGTCGTCGAGGTCGGTGACGCCGTGGAGGTGGTTCTCCGCCCGCGCCGTCAGCACCATCGGGTCGCCGCCATGGGCCGCCTCCGCCGCCGCAACGACGCGCTCGACGGCACGGCCCACCTCGTCGATCGCGTCCTTCGCAGGGTCGTAGTCCTCGATCGAGCACCCGACCGCGCCGGCATCCCCGAGCAGGCGGACCGTCTCGGCGACGCCCGCGGCGTCCTCCGCGAAGCACCGCTCGCTGTCGACCGAGAGCGGCAGGTCGGTGGCGGCCGCGAGGGCGGCGACGTGCTGGAGCAGCTCAGGCCGGGTCACCGACTGGTCGGGCCGGCCGAGCGTCCATGCAAATCCCGCGCTGGTGGTGGCGATCGCGTCGAACCCGCACCAGGCGAGGAGCCGCGCCGAGCCCGCGTCCCAGGCGTTCGGCATGACGAAGACGCCCTCGCGCTGGTGGAGCTCGCGGAACCGTGCGCGGCGATCGGCAGATGTCATTGGGCCCTCCCCGGATCGTTCCGGGCATCATCGCCGCCGGGCACAGGCGCCGTCGCCGTTTCGCCCGCCCTCGCGGCGGGTAGGGCCAGACCTCCATGGCGGACATCTGGGAGAACCGCGACGAGGCGCTGCGCGACGTCGACCTGATCGGCTTCACCGTGCGCGCGCAGGACGGCGAGGAGGCCGGCACGGTCGAGAGCACCACGTATACGACCGCGGCCAGCTACCTGGTGATCACCACCGGCGACCGCAGCGTGATCGTCCCTGCGGCCGTGGTCGAGCGGGTCGACCCCTTCAACGAGGTCGTCACGCTTGCCTGCACCCGCGGCCGGCTCGAGCAGGCGCCGGCGCACGAGCCGGGCCGCGTGCTGGACTCCGATCTCCGCGAGGAGCTCGGCCCCTACTGGGGCGAGCCGGCCGATCGCCCACTTGGCTAGACCCTCTTGGCGGCGGTTTCAGGGTGGGTCTCAGCATGCGCGGCGAAGGCGAGACCGCGCTCTCGCCGGAGCGCGATGACGATGCGGCTCATGCGGAAGGAAGGGGCCCCGTGGGGGAACCATGGGTTCCCCCACGTTTAACGAATCATGGCCGGCGTCGTGATGTGATGGCCGGGCAGGTAGTCGGGCCCGACGGTGCCGCGCTTGCGGGCGTGGATCGCGGTCAGCCCATCCTGCCGCTCGATGTCCTCGACCACGAACGGCCGGCCGTCGGCGACGGAGCGCCCCAGCTCCGCTC
This sequence comes from Gaiellales bacterium, assembly GCA_035639615.1. Taxonomy (GTDB): domain Bacteria; phylum Actinomycetota; class Thermoleophilia; order Gaiellales; family JAICJC01; genus JAICJC01. The sequence goes on from DASQXS010000249.1 coordinate 10,687, forward strand.
CCGGCTCGGGCACCTGGCCGGCGAAGGCGGCCCGCTCGATCTCGTGCCCCTGAGCGTCCTCGTGCACGAGCACCGTCGGCGCGACGATCCCCGCGTCCGGCTCCGCAGACCCGCGGTTCGCCCAGACGCGTTGGGGATCGAAGGTGGGCTGTTCCCGGCGCGTGATCTCGCGCAGCGTCATTCGAAGCTCGTCGGGCGTCGGGTTCCCCCAGTACCAGAACCCGCACCAGGAGGCGACGATCCGCCGCAGCGAATCCAGTACGAACGTCACCGGCAGGAACGGGCGGCTGCGGTCGTCGGTGAGCTCGATCAGGTCGAGATCCTCGGCCACGCGGCGCTGCTCGTCAGAGAGGAAGGCGAACGACGCGCCCAAGCCGGCCCGGTACGCCCCGTTGACGTACGGCGGATCGACCGTGACGACGACCAGGCCGCCGTACTCACGCTGGATCTCCTCCTGCATCTCGGTCAGCCCGCGCAGTCGCAGCTGCTCCTTCGGACACCACCATCCCCGTGCGAACGCCACGATCAGCGGCATCCCCTCCGCGATCTCCCGCAGCGCGAGCATCGTGCCGGTGTGGTCGGGGAGCCGGATGTCCGGAAAGTCGGCTCCCGGCCGGAGATCGTCCCGCATGGCACCCTCCCTTCGTCGTACATCCCGATCGCAGTTCCGTACCCGGGCGCCACTGCGGCTAAGCTCGGAGGCGACCGTGAGTCGAGTCGATACGTCAATCAGTGAGCGCGCCGACGAGCTGCGCAAGCTCCTGAACACGTGGATGCACGAGTACCACGTGCTCGACGACCCGTCGGTCGAGGATGCCGTCTTCGACCGCCACTACGACGAGCTGGTCGCCCTCGAGCGCGAGCATCCCGAGCTGGTCACGCCCGACTCGCCGACGCAGCGGGTGGGCGCGCCGCCGTCCGAGGCCTTCCGGAAGGTGCGCCACGCCTCGGCCATGGGCTCGCTCGAGAAGGTGACGACCGAGGACGCGCTTGTGAAGTGGGCCGACGACGTCGCCGGGCGGCTCGACTCGGACGAGCCGGTCGCCTGGGTGATCGAGCCCAAGATCGACGGCCTCGCCGTCAACCTGACCTACGAGGACGGGGTCTTCGTCCTCGGCGCCACCCGCGGCGACGGGGAGCAGGGCGAGGACGTCACCGTGAACCTGCGCACGATCCGTTCGATCCCTCTGCGCATGCAGGGCGACGCGGCGCCCGCGCTCGTCGAGATCCGCGGCGAGGTGTACATGCCGCTCAGCGGGTTCCGCACGCTCAACGAGCAGCTCCTCGCCGACGGCAAGAAGCCCACCCCCAACCCGCGGAACGCCGCCGCCGGGTCGCTGCGGCAGAAGGACTCCGCGATCACGGCATCCCGTCCGCTCGCGGTGTGGGCGTACGGGGTCGGCCGCCGCGACGGCGTTGACCTCGGCTCGCACTGGGAGACGCTGCAATGGCTGGCCGAGCGCGGCTTCAGGACAAACCCGTTCGCCGAGCGCCTGACGTCGATCGCGGACGTCGCCGCGGCGTGCCGCGAGTGGGAGCGGCGGCGGGCCGAGCTCGACTACGAGATCGACGGCATCGTCGTCAAGGTCGACGCGTACGCCCAACAGGAGACGCTGGGCGCGCTCCACCAGCGGCCGCGGTGGGCGCGGGCGTTCAAGTGGGCGCCGATGACCGCCACGACGCGGCTCAACCAGATCCTGATCAGGGTCGGGCGCACCGGAGCGCTGAACCCGTGGGCCCTGCTCGAACCGGTCGAGGTGGGAGGCGTGACCGTCTCGCGGGCGACGCTCCACAACGAGGACGACATCAACCGCAAAGAGATTCGCGAGGGCGACGACGTGATCGTCCAGCGCGCCGGCGACGTGATCCCGCAGATCGTGGGCCCGGCCGGGCCCCACCGGCCCGGCACCACGCCGTTCTCCATGCCGGCGAACTGCCCGCTGTGCGGCGCCGGGATCGTGAAGCCGGAGGGCGAGGCGATGCACCGGTGCCCGAACCGAGCGTGCCCGTCGCGCGGGCTCGAGTCGCTGATCAACTGGGTCGAGGCGGCGGCGGACATCGACGGCGTCGGCGAGCAGTTCGTGCGCCGCCTGTGGGACCTCGGGCTCGTGCGCACCCTCCCCGACCTGTACCGACTGACGGCGGAGCAGCTCCTCGAGCTTCGCGGCTTCGGCGAGCGCTCGGCCGCGAGCGTGATCGCGGCGATCGACGCGTCGAAGGAGACCCCGTTCCGCCGGGTCCTGCTCGGCCTCAACATCCCGGACGTCGGCTGGGTCACCGCCCAGAACCTCGTCCGGCATTTCGGCTCCGTCGACCGGCTCGCGGGCGCATCGCCGGAGGCGATCATGGAGTGCGAGGGGATCGGCCCCGAGCGGGCCGAGGCGATCGCCGAGTGGTTCGCCGACGAGGACAACCGCCGCCTGGTCGAGGAGCTGCAGGCGATTGGCCTGCGCTTCGAGGCCGGCGAGGAGGACCGCCCCGTCGAGGGGCCGCTCACCGGCAGGCAGTACGTCATCACTGGGACGCTCGAGTCGCTCTCGCGCGAGCAGGCGAAGGCGGCGCTCGAGGATCTCGGGGCGAAGGTGTCCGACAACGTGTCGCGCAGGACGACTGCCGTCTTCGTGGGCGAGCAGCCGGGGTCCAAGGTCGCCAAGGCGCAGAAGGCCGGGGTTCCGCTGCTCGGCGAGGCTGACCTCCAGGCGCTCCTGGCCGATCCGGCCGCCGCGGTCGCCGAGAACGGCGGATGAGCCGCGTCGCCCGGCACGGGAAGCTCACAGCCCGGACCGGACGCGGCGACGAGGTTGCCGCGATGCTGCTCGAGGCCGCCGGCCGGCTCGACGACGACCCCGGCTGCGAGCTCTACCTCCTAAGCCGCGAGGCCGGCCGGCCCGACGTCGTCTGGGTGACGGAGCTCTGGCGCAAACAGACCGACCTCGATGCCGCCGTCGAGCGCATCCGCGGCAGCGCCGAGGTCGCCGCCGTGATGGCGCTCGTCGAGTCGTCGGAGATGATCGAGCTCGACCTGCTCGGCGGCAAGGGGCCGCCGCCCTAGATGGTTGATCGATAACTCCCGCGCGCCTGGCCGTCCGTCGGTGGTGGGTTGGCGCTGCGTGGTGGGGCTGCGGCCGGGAACCGGCGCATCGCTGCGTCCTCGGTCGGGCAAATACGTTCATCCAGTATTGGCCCTCCCTGCGTCCTTGCGCTGCTTGGTTCCCAGCCGCCCAGGACATCACGGGAGTTATCGATCAACCATCTAGGAGCGTGGCGGCGCCCTGCGTCGGCCGGCGCGCTCGTGGGCGGCGAGGCCGGCGCCGACGAGCCCTGCCCTGGCGCCGAGGCTCGCCCGGTTGAGCGGCGGCGCGCCGGGGCGGGAGGCGAGCCGGCCGGCGTAGGCGGCGGCGAGGGCGCGGTGCGTCACGCCCGCGGCGGAGCCGAGGCCGCCGCCGACGATCACCGCGGCGGGATCGAGCACGCGGACGAGGTCGGCGAGCGCGACGCCGAGGGCGCGCCCGGCCGTGTCGAGGATCTGCTGCGCTGCGCCGTCCCCATCCGCTGCCCGCCGTTCGACGTCGAGGGCCCCCGCGGTCACGGTGCCGGTCAGGGCCGCGTACCGGCGGGCGATTCCGCTCCCGGCGGCGAACTGCTCGAGATTGCCATCCCAGCGCGGGTCGACCGCCGCCGCCACGCCGAGCTCCCCGAGCGCGATCGCCTCGCCGCGCGTCCCGGCCCAGGGCTCGCCGCCGAGCACGAGGCAGCTCGAGAGGCCGGTGCCGAGGATCACGTAGAGGAAGCTCTGAAGCCCGGCGCCGGCGCCGCAGCGCGCCTCGGCGAGCGCGGCTGCGCGGACGTCGGACTCGACGACGCACGGGAGGCCGGCGCCGATCTCGGCCAGCGCTTCGTGCGGCTGCACGTCCCACTCCAGCACCTCACGGCTGCGAAGCGTCCCGGCCCCGTCCACGTACTCCGGAAACCCCGCCCCGATCGCGACCACCTCGATGCCGGCGCTCCGCGCCTGCGCGAGCATCGCCCGCGCGCCGGCGAGGGCGACATCGATGTAGGGCCGGGCGCCGGCCGGGTGCACGTCCACCCGCTCGGCCAGCACCTCCCCGGCGGCCGACACGAGCCCCGAGGCCACCTTGCTTCCCCCGGCGTCGACCGCGACGGCAGCCGTCTCAGCCATCCGGACCGATCGTGCCGATGCGGTGGCGCATGCGTCCCGACCGTACCGCATCGCCGCAGCCACGGCCCTCGGAGGGGATAATTCACCCGCCCGCGACGTGAGGAGCCGCTGAGATGTCGACGCTGCACGAATCCCCGACCCGTGACCGCCTGGACGAGGCCGCCGCCCGCGAGTGGCTCTCGTGGACGCGGATGGCCGACTTCCGCGACGAGGCCCCGCCGATCCTGGTCGGCGGCGAGGGGCCGTACGTGATCGACGCGGACGGCCGGCGCCTCTTCGACGGCGTCTCCGGCCTCTTCACCACCCAGATCGGCTACTCCCACGGCGCCGAGCTGGGCGCGGCGGCGAGCCGTCAGCTGGAGGAGATCGGCTTCTATCCCAACTGGGCGGCCACCACGCCGGCGCCCGCCGCGCTGTCCGAGCGGGTGACGGCGCTCGCCCCGGAGCGGCTGAGCCGGGTCTTCTTCACGTCCGGCGGGTCGGAGGCGGTGGAATCGGCGCTGAAGCTGATCCGCCTTCACTGGCTGGGCCGCGGGGAGCCGCTGCGGCGCAAGCTGATCGCCCGCCGCGGCGCGTACCACGGGTGCACGCTGGGTGCACTGTCGCTGACCGGCATCCCGGGAGCGCGGGCGCCGTTCGAGCCGCTCCTTCCCGACGTGCGCCATGCCGAGAACACCGACCGCCGCCACTATCCCCTAGCCGCGACGGAGCCGGAGTGGTCGGAGGCGGCCGTGGCCGCGATCGAGCGCGCGATCATGGCCGAGGGCCCGCACACCGTGGCCGCGGTGGTCGTCGAGCCGGTGCAGAACGCCGGGGGCTGCCTCACCCCGCCCGAGGGATACGGCCGCCGCCTGCGCCAGCTCTGCGACCGCCACGGCATCCTGCTCTGGTGCGACGAGGTGATCACCGGCTTCGGCCGCCTGGGCGCCTGGTTCGGGTCGGCGCCGCTCGAGTTCGACCCGGATGTCATCACGTTCGCCAAGGGCATCACCTCCGGCCAGGCGCCGCTCGGCGGCATGCTCTTCTCCGACGAGGTGGCCGCGCCGCTCCTCGACGGCGGCGCCCTCTACGCGCACGGCTTCACGTTCGGCGGCCACCCGCTCTCCTGTGCGGTTGCGCTCGCCAACCTCGACATCATGGAGCGGGTCGGGGTGCTCGAGAACGTCCGCGCTCTCGAGGGCCGTCTCACCTCGCTTCTCGACGAGGTGGCGGCCGGCTCGCCGCTCGTCGTCGAGGCGCGCGGGCGCGGGTTCTTCCGTGCGCTCGAGCTGCGCGATTCCGCCGTCCTCCCGGCCGCGCGGGACGCCATCCGCCGGGCCGGCGTGATCGTGCGCCTGGACGACCGGGTGAACCCGTGCCTGGCGATCTCCCCTCCCCTGATCAGCAGGGCGGAGCAGCTGGCCGAGATGGCGGCCGGGATCGCCGCGGGCCTCGCGGAGGCGAATGGATAAACGGGGTCAGACTCCGTTGATTCATGGGCTGCTCTGACGACGAGTGTGAATCAAGGAGTCTGACTCCGTTTATGCACCCTGGACGGCGGCCACGACGCGGCGGCAGAGGGCGCCCACCTCGGCGCGCTCGTCGGTGTACTGGTTGGGCTTGAAGCAGATCGCGGTGTAACCCTGGGCGAGCTGGGCCGGGACCGCCTCGAGCGCCTGGTCGAGGTCGGCCACGCCGCCGCCGTCGGAGAACGTGCCGCGGATGCCGCCGATCATCTCGAGCTCGGCGATGTCGCGGCCGGCCTCGGCCATCGCCCGGCGCAGCTCGGCCAGTTCCTCCCCGGTCGGCGAGCCGAACGGGTGAAAGCCGCTCCCGTAGCGCACGAGCCTGCGCAGGAGCGGCGGATGCAGGCGCATCCCGCCGAACCACATCCGCGGCCCCTCGGGCCGGAACGGCTTCGGCTCGAGGTAGACGTCGCTGAACCGGAAGGCGCGGCCGGCGAAGCTCGCCGGCGTCTGCGACCACGCCGCGCCCATCGCCGCGAGCTGCTCGTCCAGGATCGCGCCACGGCGCCGGAAGGGCACGCCGAGGGCGGCGTACTCCTGCTCGTCCCAGCTGACCGTCGGCTGGACGATCAGCCGGCCCCGGCACAGGAGGTCGAGCGTCGCCAGCTGCTTGGCGAGAAGCAGTGGGTGCCGCAGCGGCGCGATGATCGCGGCGAGCGCGATCCGGATCCGCTCCGTCCGCGCGGCGATCGCCGCGGCGAGGAGCATGGAGTCTGGCCACGGCGTCGCCGGGTCCTGGTTCCCCGGGGCGGCGTAGTCACGGGGGTTCGACATGAGCCGGTGGGCCGCGGACGACGCCCCCAGGACGACGTGCTCGGACAGCATGACCGTGTCCACGCCCGCCGCCTCGGCCTCGACGGCGATGTCGACGAGCCCGGGCAGGTCGCGGGCGGAGACGATCGTCCAGTTCTCGCTCAGGACGAGGACGACCCGCGCCGCCGTCACTGCGCGGCCGCGCCCTGCGTGACGGGCAGCCGCAGCTTCACCGTCGTGCCCTCGCCGGGAGCACTCGTCACGGTGACGACGCCGTCGACGATCCTGGCGCGCTCGATGGCCGAGCGCAGGCCGAAGTGGAGCCGGGAGTCCACGTGCGAGAGCGCCTGCTCCGGCGAGAACCCGATCCCGTCGTCGGTGACCGTCGCCTCGATCCAACTGCCGGCGGCGGCGAGCCGAATATGGAGGCGGGAGCAACGGGCGTGCTTCTGGGCGTTGATCACCGCCTCGCGCACGATCCGATAGGCGAGCGCCTCGACCTCGACCGGGAACCGGCCGATCTCGCCCTCGACAGTGGCCTCGAAGCCGCCGCTCGCCCCGAGCTCCGCCGCGAGGGCGTGTATGGCCGCGGTCAGGCCCGATGCGTGCAGGAGCTGCGGGTTCACCTCGAACATCAGCGTCCGCGTGCGCTCCATGGCTCCGGCCAGGAGCGTCCGCAGCCGCCGCATGCGTGCGGACGCCACCGGCGACGCGTCCGCGATGTCGCGCTGTATCTGGTCAACCGTGAGGAGGGCGCCGGCCAGGATCTGCACGGTGTCGTCGTGCAGCTCGGTCGCCAGCGAGGCCCGCTCGGCCTCGGCCGCGCGAAGCAGCGACCCGACGAGGCGGCGGCGCTCGTTCTCGCGCTCCTCCGTCACCTTCGCCGCCTGGATGTCGGAGGTGACGTCCATGATCAGGCCCTGGACGAGCGTCTCGCCTGCGACCGTCACGATCGTCGTCTGCTCGCTCAGCCAGCGCTCGTCGCCGGTGACCGGATGCCGGATCCGGTACTCGACGATCGCCCCCCGGCCGGCCGCGTGCTCAGCGCGGACGTGTTCGACGACGCGGTCGAGATCCTCCTCGACGATCACGTCCCGCCAGCCCCCCTCGCCGAAGGCCCTCTCGCTGCAGCCGAAGATGTCGCGCACCTGTGGCGAGACGTACGTGCATTTCCCTCCCGGCCCCCACAAGTACGTGACCCCGGGCAGCTTCTCGATGAGGCCGCGGTAGAGCTCCTCCGCCCGACGCAGCTGGAGCTCCGACTCGACCTCGACGGTCGCATCGACGACGATGCCGTGCCGCTGGATCACCCGGCCGTCGCTGTCGCGGATCACCTGGTCGCGCTCGCGCACCCAGATGACCGTGCCGTCCCGGCGCACCATCCGGTGGACGTGCTCGAACGGGGCGTCCCGGCCGACGGCATCACGCAGCGACTTCGCATAGTCCTCGCGGTCGTCGGAGTGGACGGCGCGGTGCCACTGCTCCATCGTCCACAGCTCCTCGGGGCTGTAGCCGAGCACGTCGCGGGTCTGCGGGCTGATGTAGAACGTCTCGCTGGCATCCGCGTTGTCGAGGAACGTGATCGCAGGCAGCTGCTCCACCAACGTGCGGTAGCGCGCCTCGCTCGCCGCCAGGTCGCGGGTGACGCGCTCGCGCTCGCTGATGTCGCGGAAGCTCCACACCCGGCCGACGACGTCGGTGCCGACGAGCTGCGGGCGGGAGTACCGCTCGTAGACGCGCCCGTCGCGGAAGAGGAGCCGGTCGACCGCCGAGTCTCGTGTGGCGTACAGCTCGCGCACCTTGGCCAGGAACGCCTCCGGGTCGGCAAGCTGGTCGAGCACGTAGGCGAGCATCGCCTCGTCGTCGCGCGACCGGAGGAGCTCGTCGGGGATGCGCCAGAGCTCGGCGAACCGCCTGTTGGCGAGCACCGTTCGCCCGTCGCGGTCGACCACCAGGATCCCGTCCGCCGTCGCGTCCAGCACCGACGCCAGCAGCGACCCGTCGGCGCTCGCCGATCCCGTGGCCTGTTCGGCCTGACCCAACGCTATGTCTCCACTCGTGGCGGGATGCCGAGATGGTACGCCACGGCCCCGCGCCCGGCGGACGCGGGGCCGCACGCGCCGGCTCAGCGCTCGTCGAGGTGACCCAGCCGCTCGCGGTACTCCTCGTAGGTGATCTCACCACGGGCGTAGCGCTCGGCCAGGATCGCGCGCGGATCGGGCGCGTGCGCGGCGGCCCATGGGCCGCGGCGGCCGCGCCAGAAGATGAACCGGGCGACGAGGACGAACGCGAGGAACCAGGCCAGCGGCACGAGCGGCCAGAGCCAGAACCAGCCGTGGTGGTGGTGCCAGGTCGTTGCGAGCAGGGTGATCATCGGATGCCTCCTTGGGGGTGTGGGAATCGGTGGGAGTCATGCGCGTTCCGGGGCCGCGCGGAGGATGCGCGCGATCGGCCGCGGCAGCCACCAGTTCCAGCGGCCGAAGAGGGCGACTGCGGCGGGGACGAGAAGCGCGCGGACGATCGTGGCGTCGAGCAGGATCCCCGCGCCGAGGCCCGTGGCGATCATCTTGACGCCGGTGTCGGGCGCCGTTGCCATGGCGACGAAGCCGAGGAAGAGGATCAGCGCGGCGCTCGTGACGAGCCGGCCGGTGCGGCCGATGCCGCGGACAATGGCCGTCTCGGTCGAGCCGGTCGCGTCGTACTCCTCGCGCATGCGGGCGAGGATGAAGACCTCGTAGTCCATCGAGAGGCCAAACAGGAACGCGAACACCATGAGCGGCAGCCACGACGGGATCGACCCCGCCGCCGGGATGCCCCAAAGGGCGTCGGAGCCGTAGCCCTCCTGCCAGACCAGGGTGACCACGCCCCACGCCGCGGCGACGCTCGCAACGTTCAGGACCACGGCCTTGGCCGGGAGGAGGAGCGAGCGAAACGCGCGTGCGAGCAGCACGAACGTGAGCCCCGCGATCAGCGCGAACATGAGCGGGAAGCTGCCGTAGACGGCGTCGACGAAATCGCTGTTCTGGGCGACGATGCCGCCGACGCGGGCGTTCCCGCCGGGGCGGTGCGCCGCGTCGCGGACACGCGTCACCGTGCCCGCGGCGTCCGTGCGCGCGAGGACGTCGACGAGCGCGACCCCTCCGCGGTGCCAGGCGACGCCCGTCGGCGCGATCGCACCCTGGACGCCGGCGACGCCGTCCAGCCGCCTGGCCAGGCCCTCGGCGTCTCCGTCCCGCGCCTCGATCTCGATCGGCGTGAGGACGCCGGCGCCGATGCCGGACCGCTCGAGCGCCGTGAGCCCCTGACGGGCGTCGCCGCCACGGCTGATCGTGTCCGGGCTCCCGCTCGCGGGGCCGAGGTTGAGCGACGCCGCCGCCAGGACGAGGCCCGCGAGCACCACGGCAGCGGCGCCGGCGGCGGCGAGGCGGTGGCGCACGACGAGCGCCGCCCACTGCGTCCACGCTCGGCTGGCGCGATCGTCGGTTCGCAGGTGGGGCCAGTCGAGCCGGTCCCCCGCCTTGGCGAGCACGATCGGAAGCAGGGTGGTGGCGACGGCGACGCTGACGACCGGGATCACCATGCCGCCGTAGCCGACGCTGCGCAGGAACGGCACGGGCAGCGCCACCAGCGCCAGGAGGCCGATCGCCACGGTCATGCCGCTGAAGACGACGGCCCGCCCGGCCGACGCCATCGCGCGGACCACCGCCTCGTCGCCGGGGGCGCCGTGCGCGCGCTCCTCCCGCCAGCGGACGACGATCAGGAGCGAGTAATCGATGGCGACGCCCAGCCCGACGAGCGCGATCAGGAACCCGACGATGCCCGACACCGGCGTGACCGCCGTGATCGCCCAGACGATCAGGAAGCTCGTCACGATCGAGATGACGGCGACGAGCAGCGGCACGAACGCAGCGAGCGACGCGAACACGAACGCGAGGACGACGAGGGCGCCCAGCCCGCCCAGGAGGCCCTCGGCGAGGAGCCCGAGGCCGCCGCCGTTCTGCCCGCTCGCCGCCGAGAGCGCGTCGAGCCCGGTCAGGTGCACCGGGGCGCCGGCGACGGTGACGCCCTGGAGCGCCGCGCGGACGGCCCGCTCGGCCTCCGGGCTCTGGCCGAAGCTGCCCGGGGTTGGCCGCGGGTAGGCGAGCAGGAACGTGGTCCTGCCGTCGGGCGAGACGAAGGCGCGGTCCCCTGTCGAGGCGTACGAGGCGACCCGGACGTGCGGGACCGCGCGCTCGATCCGGCTGGTCACGTCCTCGAGGCCGCGGCGAACGGCGGGCACGTCGACGCTCGTGCCGGGCGGCAGCGAGACGACGGGCACGAGCGGGGCGCTGTCTCCCCCGTTGCCGAAGGCGCCCGTGATGGCGGCGTTGGTCTTGTAGCCCTCGCGTCCCGGAACCGAGTACTGGTCGCTGAACGCGTTCGCCGCGGAGCCGATCGAGGCGATGCCGGCGATCGTGACGGCGAGCCAGCCGAGCGAGACGAGCCGGCGGTGGCGAAGGACGAAGCGGGTGAGCCGGGCGATCGCGCCGGCCGTGGTTGGCGAGGTGTTGGGAATCGAGGTCATGCCGGCCACGGTAGGCGCGGCCCGGCCGCGCCGAAACGCCCCACGGGAGGAACATCGCCGTCCTCCCACGGGTGGACGCAGATCCTCCTCGGGGGAGATTCCGATCCGGCGCCTGCTCGGTACGCTGTCCGGAGGTGACCTCCGAGACCGCAGCCGAGGGGAGCGCCGGCATCCGCCGGATCGTCGCGTCGCCGCGGGCCCGCGACGGCGCGCTGGCGACGCTCGCGTTCGCGCTCACGCTGGCGCTGCTCGCCGGAGCGCACGGCGCCGATCGATCACTCGACCTGCCCGGCGCCGTGCTCGCCGCGGCCGCCTCCCTCCCGCTCCTCGCCAGGCGGCGCTCGCCCCTCGGCGTCTTCGCGGTCACCACCGCGGCGAGCGCCGCCCTGGCCGGGCTCGGCTATGCGGTCGGCCCGCCGTTCGGCGCCACGATCGCGCTCTTCTTCGTCGCCGCGGACGACGCGGCCCGGTCGCGGATCCGTCTGACGGCGGCGGCCGTCCTCGGCCTCTTCGCGGCCCATGTCGGTGCGACCGCGATCGCGCACGGCGGCTTCCCGACGAGCCCGATCCTGTTCGGCATCGTGGTCTGGGGCGGCGCCTGGGTCCTGGGCGACCTCGTCCGCCAGCGCCGCCGGCGGCTCGCGGAGCTCGTCGACCGGGCGCGCCGGGCCGAGCGCGAGACGCAGCGCGAGCGGCGCCTGGCGGCGGCGGAGGAGCGGACGCGGATCGCCCGCGACCTGCACGACTCCGCTGCGCACGCGATCAACGTCATCCTCGTCCAGGCCGGCGCGGCGCGGCTCCTGCAGGAGCGCGATCCCGACGCCGTCACGGGCGCGCTCGCGACCATCGAGGAGGTGGCCCGCGAGACCATCGGCGAGATCGACCAGCTCGTCCGCGCCCTGCGGGAGGACGAGGCCGGCGACCGCTCGACGCCGGCGATCGAGCCGCCGGCCGGCCTCGCCGGGCTCGCCACGCTCGTCGAGCGCCACCGCGCCGCCGGGCTCGCGGTCGACGTCCGCGTGGACGGCGCGCGGCGCCCGCTCGCGCCCGCCCTCGACCAGGCGGCCTACCGGATCCTGCAGGAGTCCCTCACGAACGCCGCCCGCCACGGCGCCGGCCGGGCCGAGGTCGCGGTCGCCTACGGCGAACGCCGGCTCCGGCTGACGGTCACCAATCCCCTCGCCGCGGCCCACGCTGTGACGGCGGACGCCGGCCACGGGATCCTCGGGATGCGCGAGCGGGCGGCGCTTCTGGGCGGGTCGGTGGATGCCGCGCTCGTGGACGGCGGGTTCCGGGTCGAGGCGGTGCTGCCGTACCTCGCCGGCGAGCGCGGCGCATGACCGCCGCGCCGGTCC
>DASQXS010000250.1:0-17461 GCA_035639615.1 Gaiellales bacterium
CACGGCGAAGATGAGCCGGTACCAGAGCGACCCGTAGACGAGGTCGAGCGCCGCCGCTGATTGCGCCTCGCTCAGCTCACCGCGTGTGACTCCCCGCTCGAGCAGTTGGCGTAGCGCCGCGCGCCGGCGCTCGAGGAACGATTCGCGCATCTGCGCCGCGAACGCCGGGTCGGCCGCCGCCTCGGCGGCGAGCGCGCGCAGGACGTCGGCCCCGAACGCCGACGTACCGAAGAAGACGACGCGCTTCACGCACGCAGGCGCAGATCGCGCAGCGCGGCCCGGCGGTCCTCCTTGCTCGCCCGGTCGATGATGAGGACGCCGTCCAGGTGGTCGACCTCATGCTGGATCACGCGGGCCTCGAGGCCCTCCGCCGCCACCTCGACCGGCTCGCCGGAGGCGTTGAGCGCCGTGGCCACGACGCTCACGTGGCGCTCGACGGGCACCTGGATCTCTCCGCCGAGGAGCGAGAGGCACCCCTCGGTGTCGACCGAGGTCTCCTCCGAGCGCTCGCGCAGCTCCGGGTTGACGAGGACGTGGATGTCCCCGTCCGGCGACACGCGGTAGATCAGGACGCGGCGCAGGACGCCCATCTGCGGGGCCGCCAGGCCGACGCCGTGCGACTGACGCATGACGTCCGTCATCCGCTCCACCAGCCGGCGCACTCCGTCGTCGACGGTCGCGACGGGATCCGCGGCGATCCGAAGCGCCGGGTCCGGGTACTGGCGGACGAGCATCATCGCGGCCGCGTGATGCGCGCGGCGCTCCTCCTCGGTGGCTGCGGTTTCGACCTCTCCCTCGGCCGTCGTCGTGACCTCTTCGTCGGCCATACCGCCAATTCTATCCGCCGGGCTCATGCGAGCGACTGCGGGTCGACGTCGACGACGGCGGTGGCCTCGGCCCGGCGCAGGTCGCCCGCCAGGTCGCGCAGGATGCTTCGAAGCACGCCCGCCGCCCGCGAGGCGTGGCCGGTCTTGATCAGAAGGTGGCTGCGCCGGCGGTCGCGCAGCCGGTAGAGCGGGGCCGGCCCGAGCACGATGTCGCCGGGCAGCACGGGCTCGACCGCCTCCCGAATGGCCTCGACGATGCCGGCGGCGACGTCCTCGACGGGCGCCGCGGCGAGGACGCGGACGAGGCGGCGAAACGGCGGATAGGCCAGCTCGCGGCGCCGCTCGAGCTCTCCTTCCAGGAACTCGGTGACCGCGTGGCGGGCCGCCAGCACCACCGGCCGGAGCTCGGGGTCCCACGCCTGGATGATGACGCGTCCGCGCGGGTCGCCCGGCCGGCCGGGACGGCCGGCGAGCTGGGTATAGAGGGCGAACGCCCGCTCCTCGGCGCGGAAGTCGGGCACCGCGAGGGCGAGGTCGGCGTCGATCACCGCGGCCAGCACGACCCCGGGGACATCGTGGCCCTTGGCCACGAGCTGCGTCCCCACCAGGACGGCGGCCTCGGCGCGGCGGAAGCGGCGCAGCGTCGCCTCGGGCTCCCCGGCGCGCGCGGCCACGTCCGCATCCATCCGCACGACCTCGATCCGGGGAAAGCGGCGGCCGAGCTCGGACTCGACCCGGGCCGTGCCGGCGCCGATCTGGGCCAGGTCGACGGACCCGCACGTCGAGCATGCCCGCGGCAGCGGCTCAGCCGCACCGCAATGGTGGCAGCGCAGCCTGTGGCCGTGCAACGTGAGGCTGACGTCGCAGCGGGCACACCGCCACGTGCGCGCGCACGTGCGGCAGTGAAGCGCCGCGGCCGCGCCGCGCCGGTTCTGGAGCAGGATCGCCCGGCCGCCGCCGTCCTCGATCCTGCCGAGCGCATCGAGGAGCGGGCGCGTGAACGGATAGCCGCCGTCGAGGCGAAGGTCGACGACCTCCACCCGCGGCAACGGCCCCCCGACCCGGGCCGGAAGGTTGACCCGGCACCCGACGCCGTGCCACGCCTCCGGCCGAGGCGTCGCGCTCCCGTAGACCGCCACCGCCTGCTCGAGCCGGGCCCGTTTCGCCGCTACGCGGCGGGCGTCGTACCGCGGATCGGCCTCGTGCTTGTACGAGGCGTCATGCTCCTCGTCCACGACGATCACCCCGAGGTCGGGAACCGCGGCGAAGACCGCCGAACGCGCGCCCACGACGACCCGGGCCTCGCCGGCGGCGATGCGGCGGTGCTCGGCGGCGCGGCGGCCCGCGGCGAGCCGGCTGTGGAGCACGGCCACCGTCGACCCGAACCGGGCGGTGAACCTGGCGGCGACCTGCGGCGTGAGCGCGATCTCGGGAACGAGCACGATCGCGCCGCGGCCGCGCCCGAGGGCGCGCTCGATCACCTGCAGGTACACCTCGGTCTTCCCCGAGCCGGTCACGCCGTGGAGGAGCACGTCCCCGCCCCCGGCATCGAGGCGCTCGACGCACGCCGAGACGGCCACCTCCTGCTCCGGGAGGAGGTCGACGCGCACGTCGGTCCTGGGCGCGGGCGGCATCGGCTCGAGCGCGACCAGGCCGCGGTCGCGCATCCGGCGCACGGTCTCGCGGGTGGTGCCGGTCATTGCGACGAGGTCGGAGAGCGGAAGCGTGGCGACGCCGATGTGGGCCAGCACCTCCGCCTGGCGCCGGGTCGCGCCCTCGGCCGTGATGAAGCGCACCCACGGCTCGTCCTCGCGCGCGCCGGCCTCGGGCGGGGTCACGAGCGCGACCGCGCGGGCGAGCGTCGACGCATAGGTCGAGGCGATCCACTCGGCCAGGTCGAGGAGCGGCCCGGGCACGCTCCCAGTGATCGCCAGCACCGGCTTCAGGTCTCCAGGCTCCGTCCGGTCCTCCGCGCCGAGCACCACCCCGCGGACGCGCCGGGCGCCGAGCTCCACGTCCACGACCGACCCGCGCGTGACGGCATCGGCTGCCTCCGGGCGCACGAGGTAGTCGAACTCCCGGTCGACCGCCCGGGCGGTCACGAGCGGCGCGACGCGGGCGACCCGGGACGCGTTAGACGCGCGCCGGCTCACCCAGGCCGCACGCGGCGCGCAGCTGCGCGACCCGGTCCGTGCGCTCCCAGGGGAAGTCGGCCTCGTTCCGGCCGAAGTGGCCCCCGGCCGCGGTGCGCTGGTAGATCGGCCGGAGCAGGTCGAGCTCGCGGATGATGGCCGCCGGACGGAGATCGAAGACCGAGGCGACCGCGGCCTCGATCGCCTCGCGCGGGACGGCCTCGGTCCCGAACGTCTCCACCGACACCGAGACCGGGTGGGCGACGCCGATCGCGTATGCGACCTGCACCTCGGCCCGGTGCGCCAGCCCGGCGGCGACGACGTTCTTCGCCACCCAGCGCATCGCGTAGGAGCCGGAGCGGTCGACCTTCGAGGGATCCTTGCCCGAGAACGCGCCCCCTCCGTGGCGGGCCGCGCCGCCGTAGGTGTCGACCACGATCTTCCGGCCGGTGAGGCCGGTGTCCCCCATCGGCCCGCCGGTGACGAACCGGCCGGTCGGGTTCACGAGCACGAAGTCGGGCTCCTCGAACCGGTCGCGCAGGCACAGCTCCTCCGGAATCACGCCGGGGAGGAGGTGCTCGACGAGTCCGGCCCGGATGGTCTCGGCGTCGACCTCGGGGTCGTGCTGCGTCGAGATCAGCAGCCGCTCGATCGCCAGCGGCACGAGCCGGCCACCCTCGGCGTGGTAGCGCACGGTGACCTGCGACTTGCCGTCCGGGCGCAGGTACGGCAGCGTCCCGTCCTTGCGCAGATGTGCGAGGCCGCGGCTGATCCGGTGCGCGAGGATGATCGGCATCGGCATCAGCTCCGGCGTCTCGTCGCAGGCGTACCCGAACATCATCCCCTGGTCGCCGGCACCCTGGGAGTCGACGTCCGCCTCGGCCCGCTGGTGCTGCTCCTCGTAGGAGGTGTCGACCCCCTGGCGGATGTCCGGCGACTGCTCGTCGATCGCCACCATCACGCCGCAGGTGAGGTAGTCGAACCCGTACGCGGCGTCGGTGTACCCGATCCCGCGCACCGTGTCGCGCACGACGCGCGGGATGTCGACGTACGCCTCGGTCGTGATCTCGCCCGCGACGATGACGAGGCCCGTCGTGATGAGCACCTCGCAGGCGACCCTGCCCGCCGGGTCGAGGCGCAGCACCTCGTCGAGCACGCCGTCTGAGATCTGATCCGCGACCTTGTCGGGATGGCCCTCGGTGACCGACTCCGACGTGAACAGGAATTCGCGCGCGCGTGGCTCCGGCATCGGCGGCCATCGTAGTTGAAAACGCCGCCTATCCTCTCGGGCATGGCGGACCCGCCCGACCGGTCGATGCGGCGCACGCGGCTCGCCGAGGCCGATCTCCGCGCGGCCTGGGTCGAGCACGCGTCGGAGTTCATCGCCTGGGCGCAGAGGCCCGGGCACGACAGCTACTGGCGCTTCCACCGCGACCAGTTCCTGGAGCTCGTGCCGCCGCCGGGGCGGCGGACGCTCGACCTCGGCTGCGGGGAGGGCCGGCTGTCACGCGACCTGACCCGGCTGGGGCATGCCGTCGTCGCGGCGGATGCGTCGGAGGCGATGATCGCGGCGGCGAGGAAGGCCGATCCGGGGATCGAGGCCCATGTCGCCGACGCCGCTGCGCTCCCGTTCGCGGACGGCGGCTTCGATCTCGTCGTCGCGTTCATGTCGCTGCAGGACATGGACGACCTGGAGGGCGCCGTCGCCGAGGCGGCGCGCGTCCTCGAGCCCGGCGGGCGCCTGTGCATCGCGATCGTCCATCCGATCAACTCGGCGGGCGAGTTCCGGGGCGGCGATCCCGGCAGCCCCTTCGTGATCGCGGCCTCCTACCTCGATCGCTCGTACTACGCCGACGACATCGCCCGCGATGGGCTCGAGATCACGTTCGTGAGCGCGCACCGCCCCCTCCAGGCGTACACGGACGCGATCACCGGCGCGGGCCTTCTGATCGACCGCCTACGCGAGCCGTCGGTGCCCGACGAGGCGATCGTGACGCCGCGCAACCGGCGCTGGCAGCGGCTGTCGCTCTTCCTCCATCTCCGGGCGGTGAAGCCCGCTGCATAGCGGAGTCAGACTCCCCTGATTCATGGGCTGCTTGGGCAGGCGGGCGCATGAAACCAGCCAGGCTGGTCTTTCGCTCCCCAACCGAAGAACTTGTAAAACCTGGCCGTCCCCGGTTGAGGCCGAGGGATGGATGTGCGATGGTCGGAATGTCCGCCCAGGGGGCTGGGCGATGGGCGAAGGAGGGGGATATGAGACGGAAGCTGTTCATCAGCGGCCTTGGCGTCGGCCTGGTCGCGGCGATCGCCGTCGGCGTCTCGCTGGCGTCGGCCTCGTCGGGTAGCGGCGCCAGGGTGTGGGGCGCGCCCGCAGGGATGGTGCACTTCGCCAAGCCGGGCGCGGCAGCAGCCGCTGGCGATCCCACCATCACGGTCGTGTCGAAGAATGCGCGGGAGACGGACGTGGACGAGCCGCCCAGCGGATTCAGCCAGGGCGATGAGATGACCCTCTCCTCGCCGCTCTTCGACACCGCTGGCAGCCGGGTTGGTCATCTGGATGTGCACGGCGCGGTGACGGCGTTCTTCCCGAATACGCACACGGGCCGGGGCCAGTTCGACTTCACGGCCACGCTTCACGGTGCCGAGATCACCGCGACCGGTGTGGTCACGTTCTCTGATCAGACCCAGGGGTTTACCGCTGCGGTCACCGGCGGCACCGGGGCGTACCGGAAAACGGACGGCTGGGTGCGGGTGACCTTCACGAGTGAAACCACGGCGACGTTCGCGTACCACCTGACCGACTAGGCGCGGTCGTACACGGCCGCATCACTATCGGCGGGGCCGCCGGGCGCTGGCGGCCCCGCCACCGTCACTGGCGACGGCCGTTATCGGCCGGCCGCGATTGGCGGAGGTGGGTCTGCGCCCGGTTGCCGTCGGTCGCGGCGGCGGCGCGGCCACCGATGATGGTGGCGTGGTGGGTGTGGCGGAATCCCCGATCGACGCATCACTCCTCGACCGGCTCCCGCGCCATGAGCCCCGCCAGGGCGTCGAGCGGGGTGACCCCGCCGAACGCGACGTCGCACACCGCCTCGGTGATGGGAAGCTCGATGCCGCGCTCCCGGGCGGCGTCGCGCAGGACGGGCGCAGTTGTCAGGCCCTCGGCGACCTCGCCGAGCTCGAGCTCGATCCAGTCGGCCGGGACGCCGGTTGCGATCAGCGCTCCGGCACGGCGGTTGCGCGAATGGGGCGACGTGCAGGTGGCGACCAGGTCGCCCATCCCGGCCATCCCGGAGAACGTCCGCAGCTGAGCGCCGAACCCCTCCCCCAGCCGCATCATCTCGGCCATGCCGCGGGTGATGATCGCCGCCTTGGCGTTGTCACCGAATCCGAGCCCGTCCGAGACGCCCGCGGCGAGCGCGATCACGTTCTTGGACGCCGCGCACAGCTCGACGCCGGCCACGTCGCGGGAGGCGTAGACGCGCATCGTCCGCCCCGAGAGCTCCTGCTGCAGCCGCCGGGCGAGATCGATGTCGGCGCTCGCGACCACCGAGGCGGTCGGCTGGTCACGGGCAACCTCCTCGGCATGGTTGGGGCCGGAGAGCACCGCCACCCGCTCGCCACCCGCCAGGTCGGACAGGATCTCCGAGAGGCGCCGCCGGGATGCCGGGTCGAGCCCCTTGGTCATGGAGAGCAGGACCGCGTCCCGGCGTGTGCGCGGCACGACGTCGGCCGCCACGGAGGCGAATGCGCGGCTGGGGACGGCGATCGCCACCATGTCCGCGGCCGCAAGGTCGACGCCGCCGAGGGCGACCGCGCCCAACGCCGGCGGCAGCTCGACGTCGTAGAGGTGCCGGGGATTGCGGTGACGTTGTGCGATCACCTCGGCCTGGGCGACGTCGCGGCAGGCCAGCGTCGGCTCGTGGCCCTGCAGCGCGAGCAGGCGGCCGAACGCCGTTCCCCAGCTTCCGCAGCCGACCACGAACACCCTCACGCGCGGCTCTTGAAGTCGATGATCACCGGGCATCCCTCCAGGCTCAGCCGCCGGCGTAGCTGGTTCTCGACATGGTAGGCGTAGTCTCGGGTGACGAGCCCGCGATCGGAGACGACGACCCGGAAGCGCGGCGGCCTGGTCCGGTACTGGGTCGCGTAGAGGACGTTCAGGCGCCGGCGCCCGCGCCGGGGCGGGTCGCGCAGCGCCACGATGTCCTCGATGGCCCGGTTGAGCTCGCCGGTGCCGACCCGCGAGGTGTACCGCTCGAAGAGCTCCTCGATCGTGTCGAGCAGCCGGTCGATGTTGCGTCCTGTGAGCGCCGACGTCGTGACGATCGCCGGGCGCTGGCGCAGCTTCCCCCGCAGGCGCTCGGCCACGTCGTCCACCTCGACCGCGGCGATGTCCCACTTCGAGAGCACGACGAGGGTCGCGCAGCCCGCCTTGCGCGCCTCGTCGGCCACGGCCAGGTCGCCCTCCGTCGGCCCCTCGGACGCGTCGACGAGCACGAGCGCGATGTCGGCCCGCTTCGCCGCCTCGAGCGCCCGCACCTCGCTCCAGTACTCGATTCCCTGGCGATGGCGGCGTTTGCGCCGAAGGCCCGCCGTGTCGATCAGCCGGTAGCGGACGCCGCCGCGCTCGAACGTGGTGTCGATCGCGTCCCGCGTCGTCCCCGGCGTCGGCGCGACGATCACGCGGGGGCGGCCGAGGATGGCGTTCAGGAGCGACGACTTGCCGACGTTGGGCCGGCCGAGGATCGCAACCCGGATCTCGTCGGCCTCGCTCTCCTCGCGGCCGCTGCCGTCCTCGCCGGCCTCGGGAAGCCGGCTGACGATGGCGTCAAGGAGGTCGCCGGCGCCTCGCCCGTGGAGCGCCGAGACGGGGATGGGGTCTCCCAGCCCGAGGCTGTGGAGCTCGAGCGCCGCCGGCTCGTGGGCCGCGTCGTCGATCTTGTTCGCAAGGACGAGCACCGGCCGCCGCGACCTTCGCAGGATGTCGGCGATCTCCTCGTCGCCGGCCACGAGGCCGGCGCGGGCGTCGATCACGAGCAGCACCAGGTCCGCCTCCTCGACCGCCTCGCGCGCCTGCGCCGCGACCTGGGCCTGCATGTTCGACGCGTCGGCGGTGTCGAGGCCGCCGGTGTCGACGAGCACGAACTCACGGCCGCCCCACTCGCACACCACCTCGTTTCGGTCGCGGGTGACGCCCGGCGTCTCGTCGACGACGGCCGTGCGCGAGCCGGTGAGCCGGTTCACGAGCGTCGACTTGCCCGCGTTCGGGAACCCGACCACGGCCACCACCGGGCGGCGGGTCATCGGGCGCGCTCGTACAGGCGCCGGATCTCGGCCATCAGCTCCTCCGCCGTCGCCCGGTACGCCTCGCCGGCGCGACGCTCGCCCCGCTCGTACGTCCGCGGCTCGCCGAACACGATCGCCGCCCGGCGGCCGGGCCGCCAGCCACGCGTCCCCCGAATCGCGGCCGGGACGACCGGCACCGCCTCGACCACGGCGCACCGGCCCGCCCCGGCCTTGGCGCCCTCCAGTTCGGCCTGGCGATGGCCCTGGATGAAGATCCCCACCACGCCGCCTGCCTCGAGCGTCAGATGAACGGTGCGAAGCGCGTCCCGGTCCGGCTCGCCGCGGCGGACGGAGAAGGCGCCGCCCCAGCGCAGGAACCGTCCCACGAGGGGGGTGCCGAAGAGCTCGTGTTTCGCCATGAACCGGATCGAGCGCGGCTGGGCCCAGCCGAGCGCGGGGATGTCCCACCACGACTGGTGGTTCGTCACGAGGAGGACGGGGCCGGTCGCGGGCACGTTCTCGGCCCCCTGGACGTGCGGACGCAGGAGCATCCAGACGACCCGGCTGAACGCCAGCCGCAGCACCCGCCAGGCGCGGTCGTATCGCTCCATATCAACGGTCAACGGCCCGCCTCCCGGACGAGCGCGAGCACCCGCTCGACGACCTCGGCCGGCGCGATGCCGGTCGTGTCGATGGTGTGGGCGTCGGCGGCCGGCGCGAGCTGGACCGCATCCAGCCGGTCGCGCTCGGCGATCGCCCTCTCGGTCGCGTCCACCGGCAGCTCGAGATCGGCCGCGCGCCGCCGCGCCCGCTCCCCCACCGACGCGGTCAGGTAGACCTTCACGTCGGCGCCGGGGCAGACCCGTGTGCCTGTGTCGCGACCCTCGAGCACGGCGTCGCTCGCGAGCTCCCGCTGGCGGGCCCGCATCCGCTCCCGCACCCGTTCGTGACGGGCGACCGCGCTCACGTGTGCCGAGATCCGCTCCGAGCGCAGGTCGACGGGGACGAGCGGCGCGACCCCGACCAGCGCTTCGAGCGCGGCCGAGTCGTCCAGATCGACCCCGCGCTCGAGCGCCACCGCGGTCAGCTCCCGGTACATCGCCCCCGTGTCGACGTGGCGGTAGCCGAGGCGGGCGGCGACCTCGCGCGCGATGGTGCTCTTCCCGGCGCCCGCGGGGCCGTCGATCGTCACCACCATCCGGTTAGGCCGTCACCGCCGCCAGGCGGTCCGCGAAGTCGGGGAAGCTGACGCCGAGCGCGTCGGCGCCGTGCACGCTCACGCCCTCCTGCGAGCACACGCCGGCGACTGCGCCGAGCATCGCCACGCGGTGATCGCCCGCGGCGTCGACCCGTCCGCCGCGAAGCCGAGTGGGAACGCCCCTGATCCGGAACCCGTCGGGGAGCGGCTCGACGTGCCCGCCGACGGCGTTCAGCGCGTCGGCTGTGGCCGTGATCCGGTCGGACTCCTTGACGCGCAGCTCGGCGGCGCCGCGGATCGTCGAGACGCCGTGGGCGAAGCAGGCCAGGAGGGCGACGAGCGGCAGCTCGTCGATCAGGAGCGGGACGAGCTCCGGCTCGACGTCGGCCGCCACCAGCTCCGCCGGCCGCACCTCGATGTCGGCGATCGGCTCGCCCCCCGCGAGCCGGCGCCGGAAGACGCCGACCCGGGCGCCCATCCGCTCCATCACCGTCAGAAGCCCCGTCCGGGTGGGGTTGATGCCGACGTCGCGCAACGTCAGGCTCGATCCGGCGAGGATGGTCGCGGCGACGACGAACGGCGCCGCCGAGGAGAAGTCCCCGGGGACGTCGACCTCGCCCAGGCGGAGCTCCTGAACCGGCGAGACGGCCACTCGGCCGGGGCGGCGGTCGACGGGAACGCCCGCGGCGCGGAGCATGCGCTCGGTGTGGTCGCGGGTCGGGATCGGCTCGAGCACCTCGGTGACGCCCAGCTCGGTGAAGAGGCCGGCCAGAAGCACGCACGACTTCACCTGCGCCGAGGCGACCGGAAGCTCGTACGAGAGCGGCTGCGTCCGGCCGCGGCCGACGATCCGGATCGGAGGCCGCCCGCCGTCCGTCTCGACGGCCACTCCCATCCGCCGCAGCGGCTCGGCGATCCGGTCCATCGGCCGCGAGCGGATGCTCTGGTCACCCGTCAGCTCGAACGCCCCCTCCTGGCCGGCGAGGATGCCGGGGAGGATGCGGATCAGCGTGCCGGCGTTTCGGACGTCGATGGGGCCGTCCGGGGGCCCGAGACCGCGCAGCCCGGCCCCTCGGATGGTGAGCGTGTCGTCCCCCGACCGCTCCACCTCCGCGCCCAGCTCGACCATCGCGTCGATGGTGGCGAGGGTGTCGGCCGAGACGCCGAAGCCCCGCACCTGCACGGTTCCCTCCGACACCCCGCCGAGCAGCACGGCCCGGTGGCTGATCGACTTGTCTCCCGGCACCGCCAGCTCGCCGACGAGGCCGCCGGCCGGCCCGACCCGAAGGCCGCCCTCGGTCATGCCTCAACCGCCGGCGTCGCAATCGCGCCGTAGCCCTGGGCGTCGAGGAGCTCGACGGCGCGCAGGGCCTCGTTCTCGCCGGCGACGACGATGACCGCCGTCCCGCCGACGTCCGCCGAGACGTGGTGGAGCTCGAAGTCCTCGATGTTGATCCCCTCGGCCCCGAGCGCCTGCGTGATGCCCGAGATGACGCCGGGGCGGTCGGGTATCCGCACCCGCACCCGGAAGAGCTCCTCCGGCACGGCCTCGTAGGCCGCATCGAGCAGCCGGCGCCGGTTGCCGCTCGCCTCGCCGATCCAGCGGGCCAGGAACCCGGCGTCCTCCCGCTCGAGCGCCCGCGTCAGCTCCTCGACCCTGCGGCCGTGCTCCCGCAGCCCGTCCAGGAGCGCCTCCCGATTGTCGAGGAAGATGTCGACCCAGATTCGCGGGTTCGCGCCCGCGACCCGGGTCATGTCCCGGAACGACCCTCCCACCGCTCCGAGCGGATCATGGCCGTCGACGCGCCCGGCGCCGGCCTGGTTCACGAGCACGTTCGCCACGGCGTGCGGCAGGTGGCTCGTGATCGCCACCAGCCGGTCGTGCGCGCCTGGGTCGATCGCCACGGGGCGCGCGCCGAGGCCGGCGACGAACCCGTGCACGGCCCGGTGGTGCACCGGGTCGGTGGCGGCGATCGGCGTCAGGAACCAGGTCGCGCCCTCGAAGAGGTCGGCGCGGGCGTTGGCGACGCCGCGCGCCTCGGAGCCGCACACCGGGTGCCCGCCGAGGAAGCGCGGGTGGAGGGAGACCGCGGCGAGCAGGCGCGACTTCGTCGACCCGACGTCGGTGACCGGGCACGCGTCGGATGTCGCCGCGAGCGTCTGCTCCACCAGCCCGGGCAGGTGCGCCACCGGGCCGCAGACGACGGCGACGTCGGCGTCCGCCACGGCGGCGGCGAGCGTCTCCTCCATCCGCTCGGCGACGCCGCGCTCGAGGCCGGTCGCGAGCGCGGCGGGGTCGGGGTCGTACGCGGCCACCTCGTCACCGCGGGCGGTGGCGGCGAGGCCGATCGAGCCCCCGATCAGGCCCAGGCCGACGATCCCGACCTGCATGGCTAGCCCTCCCGGACGGCCGAGTCGTGCGCTCTTCGCATGAGCTCGGCGACCCGGAACGCGAGGTCGAGCGACTGGCGGGCGTTCAGGCGGGGATCGCACAGCGTGCGGTAGCGGACCGAGAGCTGCTCTTCGAGCACCTCCTCCCCGCCGCCCAGGCACTCGGTCACGTCCTCGCCGGTGAACTCGAGGTGGACGCCGCCCGGCCAGGCGCCTTCCGACCGGCAGGCGGCGAAGAAGCCGGAGATCTCGGCCATGATGTCCTCGAACCGGCGCGTCTTGTAGCCCGAGGCGGTGCGGAAGACGTTCGCGTGCATCGGGTCGCAGGCCCAGACGGCGGGATGGCCTGCCTCGCGGACGGCGTGGATGAGCGGTGGCAGTGCCTCCCCCACCCGGGCGGCGCCCATGCGCGCGACGAGGGTGAGCCGTCCCGGCGTCCGGTGCGGGTCGAGGCGCTCGCATGTCTCGACCAGGTCTGCCTCGGTCGCCGCCGGCCCCACCTTGATCCCGAGCGGGTTCTTGACGCCCGAGAAGAACTCCACGTGCGCGCCGTCGGCGCCCCGCGTGCGGTCGCCGATCCAGAGCATGTGGGCGGAGCAGTCGTACCACTCGCCGGTCAGCGAGTCGCGCCGGGTGAGCGCCTCCTCGTAGTCGAGGAGCAGGCCTTCGTGGCTCGTCCACACGTCGACCTCGTGCAGGCGCCGCTCCGACGTCAGGTCGATCCCGCATGCGGCCATGAAGCGCAGCGCCCGCTCGATCTCGGTGGCGATCACCTCATAGCGGCGCCCCTCCGGGGACGTGGCGACGAACTCCTGGTTCCAGCTGTGAACGCGGGTGAGGTCGGCGAAGCCGCCCTTCGTGAACGCGCGCAGCAGGTTCAGCGTGGCCGCGGACTGGTGGTATCCCTGCAGCATCCGGCCGGGATCGGGCACCCGCGCGTCCGCTCTCGGCGCCTCGTCGTGCACCATGTGGCCCCGGAATGCCGGGATCTCGACGCCGTCTGCGACCTCGGTCGGCGAGGACCGTGGCTTCGCGAACTGGCCGGCGATCCGGCCGACCTTCACCACGGGCAGCGTCCCGGCGTATGTCATGACGGCGGCCATCTGGAGGATGATCTTGAGCTTCTCGCGGATCGACACCGCCGAGAAGTCCGCGAAGGACTCGGCGCAGTCGCCGGCCTGGAGCAGGAACGCCCGGCCCTCCGAGACGGCCGCGAGCGCCCGGGTCAGGTCGCGGGCCTCGCCGGCGAACACCAGCGGCGGCAGCTGGCGCAGGCGCTCGCCCGCGGCGGCCAGGGCCGACTCGTCGGGCCAGCTCGGCTGCTGGAGCGCGTGCAGGGACCGCCAGGAGGCGGGCGACCAGGTGTCCGCTGAGGCGACCATCGGATGGATCCTACAGAGGGGTCAGTAGAGTGCTGTGCGCATGACACGCATCTTCTCGGGCATCCAGCCGACCGGGCAGAAGCACCTCGGCAACTACGTCGGGGCGATCCGGCACTGGCCGGCCTACCAGGACCTCGGCGAGGCGATCTACTGCGTCGTCGACCTGCACTCGATCAGCGTCCCGTACGACGCATCGACGCTGCGCGAGAACACGCTCGACACGGCCGCGACGCTCATGGCGGCCGGCCTCGACCCAGCCCGGTGCACGATCTTCGCCCAGAGCGCCGTTCCCGAGCACTCGGAGGGGGCGTGGCTCCTCGGGGCGCTCGCGACGTTCGGTGAGCTGCGCCGCATGACGCAGTTCAAGGAGAAGAGCGAGGGCCAGGACTCCGTCTCGGTCGACCTCTTCACCTATCCGGTGCTCATGGCGGCCGACATCGTGCTCTATGACACCGACAAGGTGCCGGTGGGCGACGACCAGCGCCAGCACCTCGAACTGGCCCGCGACATCGCCCAGCGCTTCAACAGCCGCTACGGCGAGCTCCTGACCGTGCCGGAGGCCGCGATCCCGGGCACGGGCGGACGGGTCATGGACCTCCAGGACCCGACCCGGAAGATGTCCACCACCAACGGGACGCCGCAGGGCACGCTGTTCCTCACCGACCCGACCGACGTCGTGGTGCGCAAGATCCGCTCGGCCGTCACCGACTCAGGCCGCGAGGTGCGCCGCGAGGGCGAGGGCAAGGAGGGCATCGCCAACCTGATCGAGATCATGGCGGTCGCCGCCGACCGCACGCCCGAAGACATCGAGCAGTCCTACGACGGTGCCGGCTATGGCCAGTTCAAGGGCGACGTGGCCGAGGCGGTCGAGGCCATGATCGGGCCGGTGCGGCAGCGCTACCTGGAGCTGCGAGCCGACGAGGGCCACCTGCTCGAGGCGCTCGCAGCCGGCGCCGGACGGGCGCAGGCGCTCGCCGCGCCGAAGCTCGCCGAGATCAAGCGGCGGATGGGCTTTGTCTAACGCGGGGGAACCCATGGTTCCCCCGCGTGGTCCCCTCCTTCCAGGATGAGACGGACCGTCATTGCGCGTCGGCGAGAGCGCGGTCTCGCCTCCGCCGCGGATGCGAGATCCACCCTCCCGGCACAGCACGAAACGCTCGCCCCCTGCATGAAACTCGCCGCAGCGTGACGACTTTCCGGCACCAAGACGCCGGCTAGGCTGAGGCGCGGATCTCGGCGGCGGCCCGCTCGCCCGCCCGCACAGCCCCCTCCATGAAGCTCGGAAGCTCCGAGGCCTCCGCGCCGGCGAAGTGGACGGGGCCGGCCGGGTCGGCCAGGTGCGCGCCCCATCCGCGCAGCTCGCCCGGCTCGAAGATCAGGTAGCTGCGTGGATAGTCGACGCGCCTGATCCGCGCGACGCGCACGCCGAAGGAGCGTCGGACCGCCTCCGCGACGGCGACGTCGCCGGCCCGGCGCCCGGCCCGGAGAAGCCAGGCGGCCGGCGCGGAGCCGACGAAGCTCCCGAGGCTGCGCCCGTCCATCCGGTAGGCGTACCCGAGCGCGGTGTCGGTGAGGACGGCAGTCGGCGCCTCAGGCAGGTCCGCCTCGAGCTCGATCAGCGATTTCGCGGCCACGCCGTAGGAGCCGGCGGGAACTGTCGGGAGGCCGGCGATCCGGGCCCGGGCGTGGAGCGGGACCGCGACCACCGCCTTCTCCGCTCGGAACTGCTCGGGGCCGGCGGTGACCTCGACCCCGCCGCGCCCGCCACGCACTGCGGAGACCGCGGCCCGGAGGCGGACGCGGCCCTCCAGCCCGGCCGCGAGGGTCTCGGCGAAGCCGCCTGCCCCGTCCACGAACCGCAGCTCGGCGCCGTCGCCCTCTCCGTTTCGGGCGGCGGTCTTGACCGCGAGCGCCTGGAGCGACATGCGCTTCACGGGCATCGTCGAGGATGTCACCGAGACGGCGGTCTCGGCGACGGCGAGGTCGAACATGTTCGAGCCGTCGCGGGCCATCCACTCAGCCACCGTGAAGCGATCGTCCGCCTCGGGGCTTCCTCCGCGGCGGGCGATCTCGGCGGCGAGCCGGTGGTAGCCGGGCGCGTCCGGTGCACCGACCCGGCCGGCGACGTGCCACTCGACCGGTGCCGGGCCGTGGTCGCCCCACCCGACCTCGGAGCGACGGAACGCCACGCCGACCTCCTCCGCGAGCGCGCGCAGGCGGGTGTTGGCGAGGTCGACAGCCTCCCCGCCTGCCTCCCAGCGCCCGCCCGGCCCTGATGGGCTCCAGACGCGGCCGCCCACGCGTGCGCCCGCCTCCAGCACGACCACGTCGGCCCCCACCGACGCGAGCCGGTGGGCGGCTGTCAGCCCCGAGAGGCCCGCCCCGATGACCACGGCGTCATGCACGCCGCAGCGCCTGGAGCTCGGCGGCGGTGAGCCGGCGCCACCGCCCCGGCGCGAGGTCGTCGGCCGTAAGGCCGGCGTAGCGCGACCGGTGCAGCTCGATCACTGGATGGCCGGCCGCGGCGCACATCCGCCGCACCTGGCGGTTTCTGCCCTCGTGGATCGTGAGCTCGAGCACGCCGGCGCCGATCCGGCGCACACGAGCGGGCGCCGTCGGGCCGTCGTCCAATTCGATGCCGCCCCGGAGGGCCTCGAGCGCCTCCTCGCTCGGGTCGCCGCGCACCCGGGCACGATACGTCTTCTCCACCCCGTGCCGGGGATGGGCCAGCCGCTCCGCGAGCGCGCCGTCGTTCGTGAGCAGGAGCGCTCCGGTCGTGTCACGGTCGAGCCGGCCGACCGGGAAGAGCCGCGTTGGCGACTCGACGAGGCCGACCACGGTTGCCCGGCCCTGCGGGTCGCGGGCTGTCGTCACGACGCCGGCCGGCTTATGCAGGAGGACGGCGGCGATGGGCTCCGACCGCACCGGTGCTCCGTCGACTCGCACGTCGTCTCCCTCCTCGACCTGGGTGGCCAGGTCCGCCACCGACCCGTTGACCGTCACGCGGCCGGCACGCACGAGCTCCTCCACGGCGCGCCGCGAGCCCAGCCCTGTGGACGCGAGATACCGGTTAACCCTGACCGGCACGCTGGTCGGCGACCAGGTGCAGGCGCGCCCGCAGCGCCTCGTGGTCGGCCTCCGGCAGGTCGAACTCGCCGAGGCCGGGCAGGCTCGCAAGGCCCTCCTCGAGCCCGAATGTCCGCTCGAAGTGGACGGTGGTGCGGTACAGGACCGGCTGGCCCGGCGTCTCGCCGCGGCCGGCCTCCTCGATCATGCCCCGTTCGAGTAGGCCGGCGACGGCCGAGTCGGCGGCGACCCCGCGGATGCGCGCGATCTCTGGCCGCGAGACCGGGCCGAGATAGGCGATGACGGCCAGCGTCTCCATCGCCGCCTGGCTCAGGGTGCGCGCCGCCGGGCGGTTCACGAGCCGGGCGCAGGCGGGCGCGGTCGCCCGCGAGGCCCGGAAGCCGTAGCCGCCCGCGACTCGCTCGAGAACCACCCCGGAGCGCTCCTCCGAGTACCGATCCTCGAGCGCGTCGAGCGCCCGCTCGATGCGCGCAGGCGGCGCCTCGGCGAGCGCCGCGAGCTCGGACACCGAGAGCGGCTCCGACGCGACAAAGAGCAGCGCCTCGACCGTGTGCGTGAGCTCGCTCATGCGATCGCCCGCTCCCCGCCCTCGGCCTGCGCGCCGCGGCGTCCGCGCCGGGCGACCCGGATCGGGCCGAAGACCTCGTCCTGCTCGGCTGCGACCTCGCCCAGCTTCCAGAGCTCGAGCACGGCCAGGAAGGCGGCTGCCTGCGCGAGCCGGTCGAGCCCGGCGACGGCCTCGTCGAACGTGAACCCGCGCCGTTCGGCGAGCACGCGGCGGAAGCGGGTGATGAACTCGCTCACGGGCACGAGCCGCCGCCGGACCGCCGAGAGGTCGATCTCGGGCGGCATCGCGAGCAGACGGCCGATCGAGGCGTGCAGTGCCCACGGGTCCTCGGAGAACGGGTCGGCCGCGGGCTGCGGCCGCGGCGCCAGCGGCGCCGGCCCGCCGCGGAAGACCCGCGGCACCTCCGCAGCGCGCGCAGCGAGCCAGCGGGAGGCCGCGGCGTACCGCTTGTACTCGATGAGGCGCGCGAGCAGCTCCGCCTCGGCCTCTTCGGCGCTCATCTCCTCGACCTCCTCGGCCTCGTCGGGGAAAAGCAGCCGCACCTTGATCTCGAGCAGCGCCGCGATCAGGACGAGGAACTCGCTTGCCGA
>DASQXS010000251.1:0-4005 GCA_035639615.1 Gaiellales bacterium
ACGCCGCCCCGCGGCGTGATGACCATGGGCGCCTGCGCGGCCGGCCCGCTCGACCGGGTCGCCTGGTCCGGCAGGGGCGTGGGCGGGACTGTCGCCAGGCTATGCCTGAACCCGGACGTCGGTTCCGGGCCGGTCGCGCGCGGCCCGATGGGTTTCGCGTGCGCGGCCGGGACCATGAGCGCGAGCGCGAGAAGCGCGAGCGCGGTCGTCGCCATGAATCGTCGTTTCTGATGATCGCTCATCGAGAGTCTCCTCCCAGAGTCTCGGAGTGGTGCCTCCATGACGGCGGAGCCCGGCTCGGTCTTCCATCGACCATCTAGACTCCTCGCCCGATGTCGGCGTACGTCTACGACTTCGCGCACGGGTCGCGCGACATGCGCGATCTCCTGGGCGGGAAGGGCGCGAACCTGGCGGAGATGACGCGGATCGGGCTGCCGGTGCCCGACGGGTTCATCGTCACGACGGAAGCCTGCCGCGCGTACCTGCGCGACGGCGAGCGGTGGCCGGACGGCCTTCACGAAGAGGTGTCCGAGCATCTCGCCGCGCTCGAGGAGCGGATCGGCAAGCGGCTCGGCGCCGCCGATGATCCGCTGCTCGTCTCGGTCCGCTCGGGAGCACCGGTGTCGATGCCGGGGATGATGGACACGATCCTCAACCTCGGCCTGAACGCCGAGTCCGTCCGCGGCCTCGCCGCCGCGGCGGGCGACGGGCGCTTCGCCGCCGACTCGTACCGCCGGTTCGTGCAGATGTACGGGAACGTCGTCATGGGCGTGCGGGCGGACGTGTTCGAGGAGGCGCTCGCCCGGGCGAAGCGGGCGCGGGGCGCGGACGAGGACGTCGACCTCGACGAGGCGGCCCTCCAGGAGCTCGTGAAGGAGTTCCTCGGCATCTGCCGGGACGAGACGGGCGAGGAGTTCCCCGAGGACCCGCGCGACCAGCTCGACCGCGCGATCACGGCGGTCTTCGCCTCATGGAACACGCCGCGGGCGCGCACCTACCGGCGCCACGAGGGGATCCCGGACGACCTCGGGACGGCCGTGAACGTGGTGCAGATGGTCTTCGGGAACCTGGGAGCCGACTCGGCGACCGGCGTCGCGTTTACCCGCAACCCGTCGACCGGCGAGCGGGCGCTCTTCGGCGAGTTCCTCGTGAACGCGCAGGGCGAGGACGTCGTCGCCGGCATCCGCACGCCGCGGCCGATCGTTGAGATGGAGCACGAGCTCGCCGGCGCCTACGCGGAGCTCCACGACGGGATGGAGCGGTTGGAGTCGCATTACCGCGACATGCAGGACGTGGAGTTCACCGTCGAGCGGGGCCGCCTCTACATCCTCCAGACCCGGACGGGCAAGCGGACGGCGCAGGCGGCGGTGCGGGTCGCGCGCGAGCTCGTCGCCGAGGGCGTGATCGACCGCGAGGAGGCGGTCCGGCGCATCGACGCTGCCCAGCTTGACCAGCTGATGCATCCGGCGATCGACCCGGACGCCGACTTCGAGGTCCTCGCGCAGGGACTGAACGCGTCGCCGGGGGCTGCCGTCGGCAGCGCCGTCTTCGACGCCGACACCGCCGAGTCGCGCGGCCGCGCCGGGGAGCCGGTGATCCTGGTTCGATGGGAGACGACGCCCGACGACATCCACGGCGTCATCCAGGCCCAGGGGGTGCTGACGGCCCACGGCGGGATGACCTCGCACGCCGCGGTTGTGGCGCGGGGGATGGGCAAGCCGTGCGTCTGCGGGGTCGAGGCCCTACGCATCGACGCCGGCGCGCGCCGGTTCTCCGTGGACGGGACGACCGTATCCGAAGGTGACGAGATCTCGATCGACGGCGGCCGCGGGCTTGTCATCCTGAGCGCCGTCCCGGTCGTCCCGCCGCAGATGAACGACGACTTCGAAGCGGTGACGACCTGGGCGGACGAGCTGCGCCGGCTTGGGGTTCGGGCCAACGCGGACACCCCGGACGACGCCCGCCGGGCGCGCGAGTTCGGCGCCGAGGGGATCGGCCTCTGCCGCACCGAGCATATGTTCTTCGGCGACGAGCGGCTGCCGGTGATGCGGGAGATGATCCTGGCCCGCGACGAGGACGGGCGCCGGTCGGCGCTGGATCGGCTGCTGCCGTTCCAGCAATCGGACTTCGAGGGGATCCTCGGGGCCATGGCGGGCCAGGCCGTGACGATCCGGCTGCTCGACCCGCCGCTCCACGAGTTCCTGCCCGACCTCGAAGAGGTGGAGGAGGGCGACGAGCGGCTCCGGGCGCGGGTGAAGGCCCTCCGCGAGGTGAACCCGATGCTCGGGACGCGCGGGTGCAGGCTGGGGCTCCTCTACCCGGAGATCTACGAGATGCAGGTGCGGGCGGTCGTCCGCGCCGCCCGCACCGTGGACGGGGCGGAGGTCGAGATCATGCACCCGCTCGTCGGGTTCGCGGAGGAGCTCCGAAGGCTGCGCGAGCTGACCGAGCGCGTCATCGCCGAGGAGGGCGGCGGCGGGCTCGGCATCCTCATCGGCACGATGATCGAGGTGCCCCGCGCCGCGGTGCTCGCGGGCGAGATCGCCACCCATGCCGACTTCATGAGCTTCGGGACGAACGACCTCACCCAGACGACCCTGGCCTTCTCCCGCGACGATGCCGAGGGCAAGTTCCTGACCCGCTACCTGGAGGACGGCGTCCTCGAGCGGAACCCATTCGAGACGCTCGACGAGGGCGTCCAGGGGCTGATCGAGCAGGCCGTGACGGGGGCCCGGGCGGCCCACTCCGGCATCAAGCTGGGCATCTGCGGCGAGCACGGAGGCGACCCGGCCTCGGTCGACTTCTGCCACCGGGTCGGGCTCGACTACGTCTCGTGTTCTCCCTACCGGGTGCCGACGGCCCGGCTCTCGGCGGCTCAGGCGGCCCTGGCGGCGGGGTGAGGATCGACGTCGCCTTCGTTCCGGGCAGCGCACCGACCGGGGCGGTCGCCGTCGTGGTCGACGTCATCCGCGCGACGACCACGATCGCCCACGCCGTCGGCCAGGGCTACCGCCGAGTCCTCGCGTGCGCCGAGATCGATCAGGCCCGCGGCCTGCGCGACCGGCTCGGGAACGGCGCCGTCCTCGCCGGAGAGCAGGGCTGCGTGAAGCCGGAGGGCTTCGACCTCGGAAACTCGCCCGCCGAGTACACCACCGACGGCCCTCGGGGGGAGACGCTCGTCTTTGCGACGACCAACGGCACCCGCGCGATCGTCGCCGCGGCCGCGGACGCGGAGTCGGTGCTCGTCGGCAGCCTCGCCAACCTGACGGCCTGCGCGGCCGAGGCGGCCCGCCGCGCCCGCAGGGGCGATGCCGACCTCCAGGTCCAGTGCGCGGGCGTGGACGGCGCCTTCGCGCTGGACGATGCCTACACCGCGGGCAGGTTCGTGTCCGAGCTCCGCGTCTGGCTCTCCGAGTGGGAGCTCACGGACGCAGCCCGGGCCGCGGAGACCCTGGCCGCCGCCTTCCCGTCGGCCAGCGACGCGCTCGGAGCCTCGCAGAGCGCCGCGAGCCTGCGGGCCGCAGGGCTCGCCGAGGACCTGCGAACGTGCGCCCGCGAGAGCGCCTTGGACGTCGTGCCGCGGGTCGAGGACGTCGACGCCGGGGTGGCGCTCATCCAATAGATCGCGCGGGACCCATGGTTCTTAAACACGGGGGAACCATGGTTCCCCCGCGGCCCCCCTCCTTTCGGGATGAGCCGGACCGCCAGTGCGCGTCGGCGAGAGCGCGGTCTCGCCTCCGCCGCGGAGGCTGCGTCCACCCTGAACCCGCCACACGTCACCAGCTTCAGCCCGAGGGGAGCTAGTGATGTGACTGGCAACGTTTGCCGCTCTCGCAGCCTGCTTGAGTAGCAGGCTGCTCGCGGGACCTGTCAAGGCGGGCGCCTTGACAGGCTGGCGGCTGCAAACCGCGTCCGCGATCTGCTGGGTAGCAGATCGCTCCCGAACGTCGCAAGGCAGCGCCTTGCGACTGCTGCGGTGTCCTCGGTCGCGCCAATACTTCTCCA
>DASQXS010000252.1:0-21063 GCA_035639615.1 Gaiellales bacterium
GAGCGACGGCGTCACCGCCACGAGGGCGGCGGCGGCGACCGCGAGCAGGAGAACGACGGCGAGCGAGCGTCTGACGGCAGGGCTCATTCACCGCCGTGATCGGCCCTGGAGGGGCGGAATTCAGCCGATCTGGGTGGCGAGCAGATCGTCCAGTGTCTCGCGGCGGACGATCGCGCGCGCCCCGCCGTGACCGACAAGCACGGCCGCCGGACGCGGAAGGCCGTTGTAGTTCGACGCCATGCTGGCGGCGTACGCCCCGGTCGCTGCGACGACCACGGCATCCCCGGGACGCGGGCTCGGGAGCGACGCGCCCTCGATCACGACGTCGCCGGACTCGCAGTGCTTGCCGACGACGGTGTATTTGCCGGTCGCCGGCGCGTCGGCGCGGTCCGCGATCCAGGCCTGGTAACGGGCGCCGTACAGCACGGGGCGAGGGTTGTCGGACATGCCGCCGTCGACCGCCACGTGGATCACCCCCGCGGCGCTCTCCTTGACGGAGCCGACGGTGTACACGGTGACGCCGGCCGTGCCCACCACGGAGCGGCCCGGCTCCAGCACGAGCTCGGGCCGTGGGTCGAACCGGGCGGCCACGGCGGCCGCCGTGACCTCGACGGCGGCGCGGATCTCGGGCGCGGAGTCGTCGTCCGTGTAGGCGATGGCAAGCCCGCCGCCCAGGTCGAGCACCGCCAGCCGCCCCGATCCGGCCAGGCCCCGCTCGCCGGCGAACTCGGCCAGCCAGCCGACCGCCTCCAGGTACGTCGCGGTGTCGCGGATCTGCGATCCCAGGTGCACGTGCAGTCCGCGCATCCGCACACGCTGGAGCGCGTCCGTCCGGACGGCGGCCGCGTCCAGCTCGTCCAGGGGCATCCCGAACTTCGAGGCCGCGTGGCCGGTGCGGATCTTGGCGTGGGTGTCGGCCTCGATGCCGGGCGTCGCCCGCAGGAGCACGTCCTGGACGGCGCCTTCGGCGGCGGCGATGCGCTCGATCTGCTCGAGCTCGGCGAGGTGGTCGACGACGATCAGGGCCGCGCCGGCGCGGACGGCAGCGCGCACGTCCGCGTCCGACTTGTTGTTTCCGTGGACGACGAGCCGCTCCGGCGGGGCGCCGGCGGCCAGGGCCGCCGCCAGCTCACCCTCCGAGGCGACGTCCATGCCGAGGCCCTCCGCCAGGAGCACGCGGAGGATGCCGACCGTCGCGTTGGCCTTGCAGGCGAAGGCGCCGCGCGCCGGCCCGGGATAGGCGGCCAGGGCCTCCGCGTACGCCCTGGCGCGGGCCCGCAGCGTCTCCTCGTCGTACACGTGGAGCGGCGTTCCGTGCTCGCGCGCGAGCTCGGCGAGCGGGATCCCCGCGAGGCACAGCCTGCCGTCCTCGATGGTGGCCGAGTCGGGGAGGACGGACATCCCCACAAGGCTACCCGGCCGGTCCACCGTGGCTATCCTCATCGGCGATGGCCAACCGCATCCTCGTCATCGGCTGGGACGGCGCGGACTGGGACGTGCTCGACCCGCTTCTGCGGGCGGGCGAGCTGCCGCACCTCGCCCGGCTGATCGAGGGCGGGCGCCGCGGCGTCTCCCGCTCGTGCATCCCATCGCACTCGTGGGCGGCGTGGCCGACGTTCCTGACCGGTGTCGACCCCGCCGGCCACGGCGTCTTCGACATCCTCGAGCACCGCCCGGGCGCCAGCCGCCGCCTCCCCGTCTCGTCGCGGTCGATCCTGGCGCCGACCTGGCCGGAGCGGCTCTCGCGTGCCGGCCGACGCGTCGTCATCGCCAACATCCCGCTCACCTATCCGCCCCCGGAGGTGAACGGCGTCGCGATCGCCGGCGGCGTCATCCCGGCGCGCGCGGTCTTCAGCCATCCCCCTGACATCGGCCCCCGGCTCGGCTGGCCCATCAACGGCGGCTCGTGGACGACGTTCCGCGCGCGCCCGCTGGACCTCGTCGCGGACGTCGAGCGCACGATCCAGGCCCGCGCGGCCGTGATGCGGGAGCTGCTCGACACCGAGGCCTGGGACGCCGCCTGCATGGTCTTCGTCTCGCCGGACCGGATCCAGCACTGCCTTCTCGAGTACGTGCACACCGGCCACCCCCGCCACGCCGCGGCGGCCGCATCCCCGGTGGCGGAGCGCGTCCGCGGCGTCTACCGGCTGCTCGACAGGGAGCTCGGATCGCTGGTCGAGCGGACGGACGGCGACGACACCGTCATCCTCATGTCCGACCACGGCCACCAGCCCTGCACGCGGGCGCTCAACATGAACCGCGTGCTCGAGCACCTCGGCCACCTTCGGCTCGGACGGGGATCGGCGCTCGTCGGCCTTCTCGCCTGGGGGCGGGTGCGGTCGATCGCGCGCGTCGCCTACGACCGCCTGGGGCTGCACGGCCGGGTCGCCGTGCCGACGCCGCCGGTCGACTGGGCGCGAAGCGTCGCCTACACCAGCGTGGTCTCGACCGGCGAGGGCGTCTCGATCGCGCTTCGCGGGCGCGAGCCGGAGGGCGTGGTCGCTCCCGGCGACTTCGAGCAGGTGCGCGACGAGGTCGCCGCATCGCTCGCGGAGTTCCGCGACCCGGACACGGGCGCGCGTCCCATCCGGGCGGTGCGGCGAAAGGAGGAGATCCTCTCGGGCCCGTATCTCGACCGGGCGCCGGACCTCCTGCTCGAGGCCGCGCCGCTCTACTCGCTCACCCATGCCCGGCAGATGGTGGAGGACGCGAACTGGCTCTCGGGCGATCACCGGCCCGAGGGGATCTACGTCGCGCGCGGGCCGGGCGCGGCCGCGGCCGGCGGGGGCGAGATCTCGCTCACCGACTTCGCCGGGATGATCGAGGCGGCCGCCGGGCTCGCGGTCGAGGCCGCGGCGGAGCCGGCCCCGGCTGCGGCCGGCGTCTTCTCGGCCGAGGAGGAGCGCGAGGTCGAGGAGCGCCTGCGCGGCCTCGGCTACCTCGAGTGACCGCCACCGCCCCGGCGAGCGACGAGCGGGTGCTCCTGCGCGGGACGGCCGCGAACGTCGTCGGGCTCCTGGCGGGCGTCGCGGCGGCGTTCGGCGTCCAGGTGCTGCTCGGCCGCACCCTGCCGGCGGGCGGCCTGGCGCTCGTCACGATCGCCGTCCAGGTCGCGTTCGTCGCGTCGGCGGGCGCCCGGTTCGGCATGGACGTGGCCGCGGTGCGGCTGGTGGCGATCGGCGAGGGCGCCGGCGACGCGGCCGGCCTGCGGAGCCTGGTCGAGCGGTGCGCGGCGATCGCCGGCGTGGCCGGCCTCGCGGGCGCGGCGATCATCGCCGCCGCCTCGCCCCTCGCCGGATCGCGGGCGGGCGCGATCGCCGTCGGCGCCGCCTCGCTCCCGGCGATCGCGGTCGCCAACGTCTACCTCGGCGCCACCCGCGGTCTCAAGCGGATGGGGCCGACGCTCGTGGTCTTCTGGATCGGACAGCCGGTGGTGTGGATCATGCTCGCCGCGGCGGCCGTCGCCGCCGGCGGCGAGACCGATGCCGCGGTCGCCGCCTACGGGGTCTCCTGGCTGATCGCCGTCGCCGCCGCGCGGTCGATGTGGCGGTCGGCGACGGCGGCTGCGGGCGACCGGCCGGCGACGAGCGCCGAGGTGCGGGCGGCGCTCCGCTACGGGCTCCCCCGGGCGCCGTCGGCGCTGCTCGCCCAGGCGCTCTTCTGGGCCGACCTCTTCGTGCTCGCCCACTACGCTCACGGCAAGCCGCTCGACGCGTACGCCGCTGCCGGCCGCGTCTCGCAGCTCGTCCTCCTCTTCCTCACCTCGGCCAACCTGATCTTCGCCCCGTTCGCCGCCGACCTGCACGCCCGCGGCGAGCGCGAGCGGCTGGACGCGCTCTTCAAGCGGGCCACCCGGTGGGCGCTCGCCGGCACCCTGCCGGCGGCGATCGTGCTCGCCGTCGCCGCGCCGGACGTCCTCGCCGCCTTCGGGCCCGGGTACGGCCCGGGGGAGACGCCGCTTCGCATCATGCTCGCCGGCCAGACGGCCAACGTGGCCACGGGCGGCGTCGCGTTCGTCCTCATCATGGCGGGGCTCACCGGGTTGGATCTGGTCGACAACGCGCTAGCGGCCGCCGTGCTCGTGGCGCTGGCGGCGCCCCTGGCCTCCGCCCATGGGCCGACCGGCGCGGCGATCGCCTCGGCAGCGGCGCTGGCCGGCGTGAACGCGGTGCGCCTGTGGCAGGTCCACCGGCGCATCGGCATCCAGCCGTTCGACGCCGCCTACGCCCGGCTCGCGGTGCCGGCGGCAGGATGCACCGTGGCCGCGCTCGCGGTCCACGCGGCCGTCTCCGGGCACCGGTGGTGGGCCGCGCTCGCGGCCACGGTCGTCGCCGGCGGCGTCGCCTACGCGGCGCTCCTCCCCGCCGGGCTGCCGGTGTCGGAGCGGACGCACGTCGGGCGGTGGCTCTGGCGGTGGCGGCGGAACGACGATGCCGTTGCACTACGTAATTCTGATCGCTACTCTTAACGCATGTCTCGACGTAATTCGCAAGTCGTGCTGCGAGTTTCCGGAGAGGAGCTCGAGCAAATCGACCGACTCGCCGCCGACCTCCATGTCGGCACCCGATCGGAGGTTCTCCGCTGCGCGCTTGCCCGTCTCAGCCACGAGGCGCGCGAGCGGGCGATCGGCGAGGCCTACCGGCGTGGTTACTCGGCGCACCCGTTTCCAGCCGACGACGCGGAGCGGGCGTGGGCCAGCGCCGCGGATGAGCTCGCCGCAGAAGGCGCCCGCGACCTCGCCGGCGGAGGCGAATGAACCGCGGCGACGTCTGGGACGCTGACGTCCCGTCCGCCGGGCCGCATCCCGTCGTGATTCTGAGCCGCGACGTGGCGATCCCGAACCTGTCGAGCCTCGTGTGCGCCATGGTGACGTCGACCATCCGCGGCCTGCCCTCTGAGGTTCCCGTGGGCGCCGCTTCGGGCCTCGATCACGACTCCGTGGTGAACTGCGACAACATCTACACGCTTCGCCGGGAACGCTTGGTGCGCCGGCGCGGCGAACTCGGCCCGGACGCGACGCACCGGCTGAGCGCCGCACTCTCGATCGCACTGGGGCTCGGAGATGTGTGACCTCAGGCGGGTACGAACTACCTCAGTGCTGCAGAATCGGTGCCTGACCCGTTACTGCACGCGGAGGACGGCGAACCGGCCCAGGTGCTCGGGGACGTTCGGGGGGTCCTCGTAGACGTGCTCGAGATCGGGGTCGCGCAGGATCTCGCGGAGGACGTCCGGCGGCTGGTCGCGCAGGTCCAGCATCACGTAGTCGACCTGCAGCATGCGCAGGATCTCGAGCCGGCGTGCCGCCGTCGTCTCGGGTGAGAAGAACGCCTGGCCGAGGTGGTTCCGCCCCGCCTCGTCGAGCAGCGGCAGCGCGCGCGTCCGGGCCTCGGGCAGGATCGCGACGCGGACGTCGGCGAGCCCATAGAGCTCGAACTCCCGGTCGGCCGGGGCCAGGACGACGGGCGGCGGCCCGTCAAGGCGGCGGAAGAAGGTCGCCGCGCCGGGCGTGGTCCGGACGGTCTCGTAGGCCGGCGGGCTCCGGTAGGGGCCGCGCCATGCCGAACGGGCGACCGTCGGCCCCCAGTTGGCGACGAACGCGGCGAGCGCGCCCGCGACGAGCGCGACGGCGGCGGCGGAGCCGCCTCCCGGAAGACGGTCGCGAAGTGGCAGCCGCAGCGTCAGAAGCGTCGCCGCGATCGCCGCCACGACGATGACGCTCACCGGCGTGTGCCATACGGCGTCGACGCCGCGGACCTCGTGGAACGCGACGGCGATGACGACGGCCGCCGGCCACGCCCACCGACCGACGACCACCCCGGCGGCGCACGCCGCCGCCGCGCCGGCCACCGGCCACGGCAGCGCCTGCCAGAAGCGGTGGAACTGGCCCATCCCGACTGCGTCGATCACGAGCGTGTTCAGCCCCGGGAGCAGGAGCAGGACGAGCAGCGCCATCGACCCGCCCACGGCTGGGAGCATCGGCCGGTAGCGGGCGAGCCACGCCAGGGCCACGATCGCAAGGAGGACGTAGCCGCGCCCGAAGACCGGCGCCCACGGGTACATCAGGATCGCCTTCCCCGACCGGATGAGGAACTCGTCGGCGTGCGAGAGCACCGGGTGGCGGTGCCCGCCGCGGATCGCGATCCACCAGATCCACCCGGCCACGGCGCCCGTGACGGCGGTCATGAGACAGAGGGTGACGAAGGGCGTCCCGAGGCCTGGGAGGCGGGCCAGGCGCGCGCCCGCAAGCATCCCGGCGGCGATCGCCAGGCAGGGGATCGCGTACGTCGGGTGCACGAAGGCGATCACGGCGAGGGCGGCGGCGGTCGCCGGCGCCGCGCGGCGGGCGTGGCGGATCTCGAGCCAGAAGAGCAGCAGCGTCGCCGGCGTCAGCACCCAGAGCGAGAACGGCGGCGGCTGGTTGATCTGAAGCACGAGGCCGTTGATGAGCGAACACAGATCCCAGGCCGTCATAGCCGCCGCCAGGTATCCCGCCGACCGCCAGCCGGTGAGCGCCCGGGCGAGGGCGTAGGCCGCGACGATCGCAAGCGCCGCGCACAGCGGCATCAGGTAGCGAAACGCGGTGATCGGGTCGGTCCCCGCGAGCCGGGCGACGCCCGCGAAGGCGGCGTGCAGGAGCGGGAAGGCGTACCCGGCCGAGGGTGGGCCGTGCAGGAAGGGGGAGACGTTTGCGAACGAGAGCGAGGAGGCGTCCTCGAGCTTCCGCATGAGGCCGACGTGGAAGAGCGCGTCGCCCACAGGCGATGTCGACAGCCGCCATGCCAGATAGGCGAACGCCGCGACGAGGACGCTCGCACCCGCGACCTCCGGGCGTCCGGCAGGCGGCAAGGCGGCCGGCACGCGCACCACCACGACCAGCGCCGCGGTGATGCCGAGGACCGCCACGAGGACGACGGTCAGCGTGAGGCCGGCGAGGTAGGCGACGGCGAGCGGCGGCGCCCAGACCGCGAGCGAGAGCGTCGCGGCGACCGGACCGGCACCGGCCCGGCCGAGGTCGCGCTCGAGGCCCATCGCGCGCAGGAGGAGCCAGCCGGGCGCGAGAAGGACGAGGCCCCCCGCTGCCCACACCGCCGCGGCGTCGAGCGCCAGGAGGCGCGCGCCCGCCAGGCACGCGACCAGGGCGGCCAGGCCGATCAGTTCCCCCCGGCGGGCGGCCATCGCCGCGGCATGGTACCGGCCGGTTATCGGACGTCGCCGATAGCATTCCAGCTATCCTGGGGCGGTCCACGACCACGGAGTTGCGAATGCGAGTCTTGATCCTGGGCGGTGACGGCTACCTCGGCTGGCCGACCGCGATGCGGTTCTCCGGCAAGGGCCACGAGGTGGCGGTGGCCGACAACTTCGCCCGGCGGCGCTGGGTCGCGGAGGCGGGGAGCGACTCGCTGACGCCGATCGTCCCCATCGACGAGCGGATCGACGCCTGGCAGGCGGCGTCCGGAAAGCGGATCGAGAGCTACATCGGCGACCTCGCCGACGGGACGTTCGCCGCCGATCTGGTCCGTGACTTCGAACCTGAGGCCGTGATCCATTACGGCGAGCAACCGAGCGCGCCCTGGTCGATGAAGAGCGTCGACCACGCCGTCTCGACCCAGCACAACAACGTGATCGGCTCGCTCAAGCTGCTCTGGGCGCTGCGCGACCACGCCCCGGACGCCCACCTGATCAAGCTCGGCACGATGGGCGAGTACGGGACGCCCAACATCGACATCGAGGAGGGCTTCATCGAGATCGAGCACAACGGCCGCCGCGACGTGCTCCCGTTCCCGAAGATGCCCGGCTCGCTCTACCACCTGTCGAAGGTGCACGACAGCCACAACATCCACTTCGCCTGCCGCGTGTGGGGGCTGCGCTCGACCGACCTGAACCAGGGCGTCGTCTACGGGATCGAGACGCCGGAGATGAGGATGGACGAGCGCCTGCTCACCCGGTTCGACTACGACCAGGCGTTCGGGACGGCGCTCAACCGCTTCTGCGTCCAGGCCGTGATCGGCCAGCCGCTCACCGTGTACGGGAAGGGCGGCCAGACCCGCGGCTTCCTGAACATCGTTGACACGCTCCAGTGCGTCGAGCTGACCGCCGCCAACCCACCGGGCGCCGGCGAGTACCGCGTCTTCAACCAGTTCACCGAGACGTTCACCGTCGCCGAGCTGGCCGAGAAGGTGCGCCACGCCGGCGAGCACCACGGGATGAACGTCCAGGTCGACCACGTGCACAACCCGCGCGTCGAGGCCGAGGAGCACTACTACAACCCGATCCACACCAAGCTGCCGGCGCTGGGGCTCGAGCCGACGCTCCTCTCCGAGAACCTGATCGAGTCCACCCTGGTCGTGATCGAGCGCTTCAAGGACCGGGTGATCCCCGACGTGATCGCACCGGCGACCGAGTGGCGGCCCGTGCCGGCGGTGGGCCAGCCGGCCCGCTAGGAGGCCGCGATGCCGCTCACGCCGCTTCGCACCGCCGGCCTCGTGGCGGCGATCGCGTTCGCGGCGCTCACGCTCCGCGCCTACCGGCGGGGCCGGATCGGAAACGGCGACCTGCTCCTGCGGCTGGGCATCTTCGTCCTGCCGCTGCTCGTGCTCTCGGCCGACCCGGGGGTGTTGCAATGGGTGTTCGACGAGCTCTCGTTCCGCAAGGGCGGCGGCCACCGCATCCTGGGGGCGACCGTGCTCGCGGTGGGCGTCCTCTACCTGTTCGCGTTCACCCTCGCCGGGCGCGGGGAGAAGGCACGCCGCGACCTGACCCGGCTGATCGAGAACCTGGCGCTCGAGCAGTTCAAGAGCACCGGCCGTCCGGAGCAGTTCGCCGGCGGAATCGCGCTCGTGATCCCGGCGTACAACGAGGCGGGCAACATCGCCCAGGTGCTGGGGGCGCTGCCGGGGGCCGTGTGCGGCTACCCGCTCCACGCGATCGTCGTCGACGACGGCTCGGCGGACGACACCACCGACCGGGCCCGGGCGGCGGGCGCTGCCGCGGTCCGGCTGCCGCTCAACCGCGGCCAGGGTGCGGCGCTTCGCACGGGCTACCGGCTGGCGCTCGCCACGGGCGCTGAGATCGTGGTGACGATGGACGCCGACGGCCAGCACCAGCCGTCAGAGCTCTCTCGCGTGGTGGGGCCGATCGCCGCCGGCGAGGCCGACGTCGTCGGCGGTTCACGGGTGCTCGGCGATGCCGACCCGTCCCACGCCGCCCGCGAGATGGGCATCAAGCTCTTCGCCCGCCTCCTCTCGCTCCTCACCTGGAGCCGGGTGAGCGACCCGGCATGCGGCTACCGGGCAGTCCGCACCGAGAGCCTGCGCGGCCTCGAGTTCCGGCAGGACCAGTTCCACAACTCCGAGTTCATCGTCGAGGCGTCGAAGAAGAAGCTGCGCTCGATCGAGGTGCCGGTCACGGTCTCGAGCCGTCTCTCCGGACAGTCGAAGAAGCCGCCCCACTTCCGCTACGGCATGGGCTTCGCCAACGCCCTCATGCGCGCCTGGCTGCGATAGCGAGTGCGCAATTCCGGGGTCAGGCACGCAATTGCGGTGCCATACCTGCAATTAGGGGGCCTGACCCTGCAATTGCGTGCCTGACCCCGCAATTGCGAACCAGTCCCAGGTGCGCCGGAGGCCGTCCTCGAGCGGGACCGACGGCGCGTAGCCGAGGAGGTCGCGGGCCTTGTCGATGAGGGAGTAGTTGCGCAGGATCTCGCCCGCCCGGGCCGGCGCGTAGCGGACGCGCGGCTCGGCGCCCGAGACGGAGGCGAGGAGCTCGATCAGGCGGTTCAGGCTCGTCTCGACGCCGCTCGCAAGCTGAAAGATCTGGCCCCCGGCGCCCTCCGCCGCGGCGGCGAGCACGAGCCCGGCGGCCAGGTCCTCGCAGAAGACGAAGTCGCGCGTCTGCTCGCCGTCGCCGTAGACGACGAGCTCCTCGCCGGCGCGCAGCCGGCGGATGAAGAGCGGGATCACGTTCCCCTTGTGCGCCGACCGCGGCCCGTAGGCGTTCGAGAACCGCACGGCGACGGCGTCCATGCCGTAGGCGCCGTGGAACGCGGAGCAGTACGCCTCCCCCGTCGCCTTACCCGCGCCGTACGGCGAGAGCGGCGCGACCGGCGTGTCCTCGCGGGCCGGGTAGGCGCCCTGCCCCAGGGGCGCGTTCGACGATGAGAAGACGAACCGGCGGACGCCCGCCCGCCGCGCCGCCTCGAGGGCGACGAGCGTCCCGCGGGCGTTCACGTCGAAGTTCTCGAGCGGATCCTCGATCGACTGGACGACGCCCGCACCGGCCGCGAGATGGAAGACGGCGTCGCACCCCCGTGCCGCCGCGACGAGCGCGTCGAGGTCGCGCACGTCGGTACGCACGAGCTCGGCGTTCGACCCCTCCAGGTTGGCGGGGTCGCCGGCCGACAGGTCGTCCACGACGCGGACATCGTCGCCGCGCGCCTCCAAGAGGCGCACGAGCGCCGAGCCGATGAACCCGGCCCCTCCGGTGACGAGCGCCCGGGGCACGGCGGCGGATATTAACGTGGGGGAACCCATGGTTCCCGTCGCGCTCCGGCGAGATCGCGGCCTCGCCTCCGCCGCGGACGCTCAGATTCACCCCGA
The DNA here is from genome assembly GCA_035639615.1 of Gaiellales bacterium. Taxonomy (GTDB): domain Bacteria; phylum Actinomycetota; class Thermoleophilia; order Gaiellales; family JAICJC01; genus JAICJC01. The sequence continues at coordinate 10,599 of DASQXS010000252.1, forward strand.
AACCGCCACGCCACGGACCCTTCGCCACGGCACGAGACTCGTCACAAGTCCAGGACTTTCCGCCCCAAGGGGCCTGCTACTGGTCGGCCGTGTCGTCCTTGCCGCGGTCGTAGTGCCAGCAGGGAGCGCCTTCGAAGGCCTCGAGCCCCGCGACGCGGCGGCCGTCCGGTCGGGGCCGGCCGCGGCGAAGGCGGGGGCCGGCGAGCACGCCCGCCGCTGCGCCGACCACGCCGCCGACGAGGAACGAGCGCAGGACGCCGCGGCGGCGGGTGCGGTCGACGCTCACGACGCTTCGCGGTAGGCGAAGAATGCGGCGATCAGCAGGCCCAGCCCCTGGATGTACAAGCGCGCGCTCCCGCCCGCCGAGGCCGCGATCACGATCCCGGCGCAGACGTACGCCCAGCCCGCCCCGGCGGCGGCGATCCAGGCCGTCGCCTCGGAGCGGTAGTAGCCGGCGCCGCGCAGCGTGGCGCGGCCGGTGAGGATGCCGACGACGATCGCGCCGATGATCGTGAAGTACCCGAGGCCGATGCCGCCGGCGAAGGCGAGCACCACCCCGAGCCCCGAGCCGACCGCGAAGGCGGTCAGGATCGCCCGCGCCGCCTTCTGCGGCCGCAGCGTGACCCGGGCCGAGCGAGGCATGCGGGCGCACTCGCGGCACTTGATGCCGACCGGCGCCGGCACCATGCAATCCGGGCAGATCGGCTTCCCGCAGTTGGAACAGCGAACGCCGGTCTCCACCTTGGGGTGGTTGGCGCAGGTGACCGGCGCGGCGACTCCGGTATCGGCGCTGGACACTGCCGCGAGTGTAGCATCGGCGCCCGTATGCAGGACGTCCGATGACCAGGCACCCGTCCGGCCTCCTGCAGATGACGGCCGAGATCGAGCGGGCGCTCATCCGCTCGGAGCCGGTCGTCGCGCTGGAGACGTCGATCGTGGCCCACGGGCTCCCGGCCGACATCGGCGTCGAGGTCGCCCGCGAGTGCGAGGCACGCGTCCGCGGCGCCGGGGCCGTGCCGGCCACGGTGGCGGTGATCGACGGCGCGGTGCGGGTGGGCCTGGACGACGCCGATCTCGAACGGCTCGCCACCGGCCCCGACATCCGCAAGGTCGGCCCCCGCGACCTGGCCACGTGCGCCGTCTCCGGAGCCTCCGGCGCGACGACCGTCGGAGGCACCATCGCGGTATGCACGATCGCCGGCATCCACTTCATGGCGACCGGCGGGATCGGGGGCGTCCACCGCGGCTGGGCGGAGACGCGCGACGTCTCCGCCGACCTGGGCGAGATCGCCCGCTCGGCGGTGTGCGTCGTCTGCGCCGGCGCCAAGTCGCTCCTTGACATCCCGGCGACGCTCGAGACGCTGGAGACGAGCGGCGTCCCCGTCATCGGCTACGGCACCGACACGTTCCCACTGTTCTACGTCCCGGAGAGCCGCTACCCCGTACCCGACCGGGCCGACCACCCCGAGGCGATCGCGGCGGCCGTGGCGGCGCACTGGGGGTTCGCCCGCCCGACCGGCCTCGTGATCACCCAGCCGGTGGCGGCCGAGGCCGCCCTCTCGGCGGAGGAGGTCGAGACCGCGATCGAAGAGGCGCTCGCCGAGGCGCGCGAGCAGGGCATCGACGGTCCCCGCGTCACGCCCTTCGTACTCGCCGCGCTCCACGGCGCCACCCGCGGGCGGTCGCTTGCCGCCAACCGACGGCTCGTCGTCGACAACGCCGAGCTGGCCGCAAGAGTGGCGGCGGCGTACTACGCGTGACCGGTCAGTCCAGCGTGTCGGTGCCCCTGGCGAGATGCACAGGCGCGGTCTGCGGGCATGCCTTGGGCGGCGGGTACCACCGCCGCAGCGGCCGCCGGAACTGGAACGCCGAGCGCAGCGAGTCGAGCTCCTGCTCCCGCGCGTTCAGCGGCGGCAGGCCGAAGTTCTCGCCGATGAAGCGGAGCACGGACGTGAAGTCGTAGGTGTGATGGTCGATGCCCCGATGTGCCCACGGCGAGATGACCTCGAGCGGGACGCGGGGCCCGAGGCCGAGGAAGTCGGCGTGCGGCGGCGCGACGTGGTCGAAAAAGCCGCCGAAGTCGTCCCATGTGAGCACGATCGCCGTCGACCTCCACAGCGGCGAGCGCATGATCGCATTCACGATCGAGACGGTCCAGTTCTCGCCCTTGCAGAGCGACGGGCCACCCGGGTGGTCGGACTCGTTGAAGGGCGGCGCGATCCATGTGACCGGTGCGAGAAACCCCTGGGAGACGTCGTGCGTGAACCACTCGATCGGGAAGACATGCTTGTCCCAGGAGGACGTGTTGCGGATGTAGCGGATCTGGTCCACCGTGACCCAGCCGTAGCCGAGCTCGCCGCCGCGGGCGCCGTAGTAGCTCCAGTCGAGGCCGGCGTGCTGGAGCTCCCCCGCCGTCGTGGGGATGTCAAAGCAGGGCCGGACACGGACCCGCCGGCCGTGGCGGATCGCCGGGGCCGTGATCCCGGCGGGGTCGTCGCAGCCCCACCGCGACGTGCGGAAGTTTGGCCCGTCGATGACGCCGGCGGACGACGCGGCGATCGAGTAGAGCCGGTTCGGCATAGTCGACGAGGCCGCCGAGGAAAACATGCGGTCGGCGAGCTCGTAGTGCCGCGCCCACCCCCAGTACGCCGGGAGCTGCCCCGGCTGCGCGGTCGTGAACGCCAGATTCGTCACATTCCCGGACTTGTCCCTGAGCGTCGAGAAGCCGTTCATGCGGCCGCCGTTGATGTCGTGGTGGGCAGCGAAGTAGCTGTGCTGGAGGTCGGTCTGCTTGTCCGGCAGAGGCCGGAGCGGGATCGGATCTCCTTCGATCGTCACGCCGACCTCGGCGCCGTCGCCGCCGGGAAGGAGTCCGAAGAGGTTGTCGTAGGTCCGGTTCTCCTTGATCAGGAAGACGACGTGCTTGATCGGCGTGGTCGACCGGGCTACGGGGAGCGGCCGTCGCGCGGGCGCCGGCGTGAGCTCAACGATCACGTGCGGACCCCAGGACGGCTCGCCGTCGTCCTGAATCCCGAGGAGCGCGACCAGGACGATCGCAAAGAGCATGCGGGCGGCCGTCACGAGCCGTCCGCGACCGGCCCGTGGATGCACGTGTACCCGGGCGCGTCGGCGGGGCTTGGGAATCGGCCCGCGCTCTGCCCCGAGCCACGCACCCGGTACACCTCGAACTCGGGGCTCATGTACACGCGGCGCAGGAACGGCGCCTGCGCGAACGCGCCGGGGTTTCGGCGGTGGGCGAGCGTGCCCACCATGCTCCCGATCCGCTGCCCGGTGAGGACGACGACGTAGTCGACGCCCTCGCGGCGCAGGAACGCCTGCCCACCCCCCGGATGTTCGAAGAAGCGGTGGGCTGCCAGGACGTCGGCGAGCACGGGCCGGAGCATCTCCGGCCGCAGATAGGGACCCATCCCCTCCATCACGCTCACCCTCCCGGTGGCGGCCGCGAACGTCCCCAGCGTGACCCGGTCGGGCAGGATGCGGGCGTTGCAGGGAACGTTGGCCGTGACCCAGTCGAGCACGCGGAGCGCCCCGATCCCGTTCGCCCGGTAACCCGACCGCGCGGGGCCGGCGGTGGCCGCGACCGCGACCGCCGGCGCCGCGACGAGCGCCGCCGCGGCGAGCGCCGGGCCCCACCTCCACAGCCGCTCGAGCCGCCGGAGCACCGCCTCGGCGACGCAGAGCGCGAGGAGCATCGCCGCCAGCGGGAGGTAGTCGAATTCCCGGTCAACGCCGAAGCGGCCGGGGATCTGCGTCCGGTAGCGATACGAGAAGACGAACGCGACCGCGAGCAGGCTTATGCCGAGCCCGGCCACAAGCACCGCCGCCGGTCCGAGGTCGTCGGGAAAGAGGCGCGCGAGCCCGACCACGGCGACGGCAACCGCGACGGCGAGCGCAGCGAGGACGATGCGCGGCGGGTCGGAGAGCATCGTCCCACTCGCGGCGAACGCATCCAGGATCGACGTCGGAGGCACGAACCAATGGCCCGTCCCGGACGACGCCCGAACGACTGCGCCCGCCAGCAGCGACGCCGTCGGGTCCACGTTGGCGCCGAAGGCCGCGTACTGGTCGCTTCCAGCCGCGCCTTGGAAGCCGATCGTCCCGCCCGCCGAGAGCAGGAGCGCGACCGAGAGCGCGGGCGCCGCGCCGGCGATCGCCGTCATCCGGGCCAGCGTTCGGCGCCGATGCCCGTCGAGCAGGATGCGGGCGACGCCGTACCAGCCGAGGGCGATCATGAGCGCAACGACCGGGACGCCGTGGGTGGCAAACCCCGTGCCGAAGAGCAGCGCCGCCAGCGCCGGCTCGAGCCACCCGCCGCGGTCACGGAGCGCGCGTATGCCGACAACGAGGCCGGCGGCAGCCACCATTCTCCCCATGTTCTCCGCGGTGTACACGTCGAGGTTTCGGCGAAGCTCGTCGTGCAGCACCGCGAGCGTGAGAAGAGGCAGCATCGGCGCCAGGACGCGCAGCCCGAGCTCGCGGCCCAGCGCCCAGAGGGCGCAGGCAAAGCCCATCGACGTGACCCAAAGGAGCGCGCCCATGGCCGGGAGAGGCGCCCGGCCGAGCACGTATGACGCTCCGGCGTGGAAGCTCGAGAGCACGATCTTCGACGTCGCCGGGGTATAGAGCGCACCCCATTGCAGCGAGTGCGACGGGACACGACCGGCGTCGGCCAACTCGAGCCCGTCGGCCCAGTAGCGCCAGGGACCGAACTCCTGGAAGTCGAGGAGCGGCGAGCTCCGAAGCCGAACAACGGCGATCGCCAGCATGGCAACGAGGCCGACGGCGAGCATGACGCGGTCGGCGCGGAGCTCGTCCGCCAGGGCGCGCAGGTGCTCGCCGGGACGCCCGCGCCGGAGCGCGACGGTCCACAGCACGAGGGTGACCGCGACGAGCGCGGCGATGAACGACGCCCGCGACAGCACGTGAGCAATGACGAGCGCGGTCGCGGTGAGCCCGGCCGTGGCGTAGCCAAGCGCGAACGCGAGCGCCAGGCGCGTCGCAAGCCCAGCCCGGGCCGGCGGGTACGAAGCCAGCATGGCGCCAATCCCGGGGACGAGCACGAGCGCGGCTGCGGTCAGAAGCGCCCCCGCGTTCACTCGGCGGTCCCGCACAGGAGCGCCGCCAGGATCCACATCGTCGGATCCTCGAAGAACGAGTCGTAAAAGAGCGAGCTGGCGAAGATCGCGACGAGGGCAGCGAGGAGCGTGCGGGAGAGCCCGGGAGCGCGGCGCGCCCTCACACCTGTCCGGACGAGCGCGCCAAGGAGCCAAGCGTAGGCAGCTGCGCCGAGCGGTCCCAGCTCGGCGATGACCGTCACCGGGGTCGTGTGCGAGGCAGCACCCTTCAGCCGGTACGGGTGCGCGGTCCCGGCCACGGCGGCCCTGGCGAAGCCGCCCAGGCCGGCGCCGACGAGCGGGTGGTGGCGAACGACGCGCCAACCCAGTTCGACCAGGTGGGTGCGCCCGCCCGAGACGCGGCCGGCGCTCGACCCCGAGAGGGCGACGGCGAGGACGGCCGCGAGCGCGGCTGCGCCGGCGGCGACGATCGCCACGACGGCGCGACGCGGCCAGACGCCGGCCCCGAGCGCCACCGCGCCCGCGGCCAGGGCGAAGTAGCTCGATTGGGAGTACGTGAAATACAGGCCGGCGAAGACGACCGCCATCGCCACGCCGATCGCCGGCGTCAGCCGGTGGTAGATCGCAACTCCGGCGAGGAGCACGAGCGTGACGGCCATGAAGCGGCCATACACGCTCGCGTCCCAGAAGAGCGAGTTCACCCGGAAGAACGACCGGTAGTCGTTCGATGCCTCGACGCCCGGGTTCCAGAAGATGTGGTGGGTGGCCTCCTGCCAAAACGCGACCGCGGCGAAGACCAGGGCGAGCCCGACCTGGGCGAGGAGCGCCGCGCGCAGGCCCGCGGCGCTCGGGCGAAGCTGCGCGATACGCACCGCCATGAAGCCGAACGGCAGATAGAAGAACAGCATGTAGACCGCCGCCTGGTGCTGGTCCGCCGCCCAGATGAACGACAGCGCCGACAGCGCGACGATGGCGGCCAGCGCCCAGCCGACGACGCCCAGCCGCGGCTGCGGATCGGCGCCCCGGACCGCGGCGTAGAGCGTCGCGAGCGAGCCGGCGGCGAGCACGCCATAGAGCGGGATGAGTAGTCGTGCCTCCTGGGCGCCGAAGTGGATCGGGATCCGCGCCGGCGCGGCGAGAACGCACGCGACGGCAAAGGCCCACGGTATGCGGTGAACGAGCCCGGCCGCGCAGACGACCGCGACGACGCCGGCGACGATCGCGACGGACCCGGTCAGGGGATGGTCGGAGAGGATCGCGCGGGCTCGGTCGAGCGAGGAGCGCAACAACTCGGCCGCGAGCCATGCGCTGCCGCCGACCCAGGCCAATGCGCCGAGCCGGCGAACGCCTGCGTGGCCGGCGACGAGCAGGCTGCAAAGACCGGCCGCGGCCAGGACGGCCGCAGCGGTCTCACTGGTCACGGGCGGCCACGGCGCCGGATTCTACGATGGCGCGTGCCGCGGGCGCAGCGCATAGAGATGCGACATCCCGGCGATGATGAGCCGGCCCTCGCCGGCGATAACGGTCGAGTACTTACCGTCGTTGAAGCGCCAGACGAGCCGACCGCTGACCGGGTTGTAGGCGTACAGGTGCCCGTGCGATCGCGCGGGTCCCAGATCGGCGACGTACACGAGCGGACCGATGACGGTGGGCGAGGACGTCGTGTGGAAGGGCAGGTGCCGCCGCCAGAGGACCCGCCCGGTGCGGGCGGAGAGCGACACGAACGTGCCGTCGTACGAGGTCGCGTACACGCGTCCGTTCCAGACCGCGGGCGACCCGTATGCCCAGTACGGCAACGTGTACGTCCACGCGATCTGGCCGTCCCCGGCCTGGAACGCGTACACCTTGTGGTCGGTGCTGCCGACGTAGACGCGCCCGTAGGCGACGGCCGGGGTCGAGTAGAACTGTCCCGCGGCAAACCCTGACGCGAGCCCATGCGTGGCGGTGCGCCAGACGAGCCGCCCGGTGGCCGCGTCGATGCAGTACATGACGCCGTCGTAGTCGCCGAAGTAGAGGCGTCCGCCGGCGAGCGCGGGGCCGTGCTTGACCGGGCCCGAGGTTGTGAACGTCCACAGGAGTCGGCCGGTCTTCAGGTCGAGAGCGCGTACATGACCGGCGAGGTCGCTCATGTACAGGCGGCCGTCGCCGTATGCCGGCGAGGACTCCATCTCGGACGGCAGCCGGTGCTTCCACACCACGTGCCCGGTCCTGATGCCCAGGGCGTAGATCTCGTGGTCGCGGGCACCGAGATACATACGCGTTCCGACGACAGCTGGCTCGCCGGTCACGGCCCCCGGCTCACCGAGCACGGCGACGCCGATCCTGCGCGACCAGAGGATGTGACCGGACTTCGCCTCGCGCGCCGTGGCGAAGCCCGAGTTCGAGGTGAGGTAGAGGACGCCGTCACGGTACGACGGCGGGTACTCCAGAAAGCCGGTCGCATCGCGCCATGCGACGTGATAGGGAGGCCGAATCGAGCCGAGATCGGCGGCGTCGCGTGTGCGCGCCATCGTCCGCCCGTAGACGGGCCACGCAGGCCCGAAGTCGGTCGCGCGGTGCTGCTTCGTGCCGCCATTCGAGGTCGACGTGGTCTCCGCGGTGAACGTGAACGGGAGCGCGTTCCCCCGGTGCACGTCCCCCGTGAGCCGGTGCGCGGCCCACCACGCAACGCCGGCGCCGCCGGCGAGGAGCACGACGGCTGCGAGCGCGGCCAGTGCCCACTTCCTCCTGCGCATCGCCGCACGCTAGCAACCGCCGACGACTCGATCGGTAACCCGCCGCGCCGCCACGGGTACGGCGGGCGATGGATCATCTACGCTGCCGCGCCGTGGAGCCACCGCTCTTCGTGCTGGGCGTCCGCCGGTCGGGAACAACGCTGCTCAGGGTGATGCTCGACCGCCATCCGGCGCTGGCCGTGCCGGACGAGTCGTACTTCATCCCGGCGCTCGCCGCTCGTCATCGGGGCATGCTGGACGTCGCCGCCTTCTGCGATGACCTGGCCCGGATCCCGGTGATCCGCGACTGGGAGGTCGATGCCGGCGCCGTCCGCGGGCGACTCGCACCCGGGGCCCGCGCCGGGGACGGGATCGCGGCGGTGTACGAGGCGTATGCGGCGCTCCGGGGCAAGGAGCGCTGGGGCGACAAGACGCCCATGTACATGGGGTGGCTGAACATGATCGACCGGCTGTTTCCGGCCGCTCGGTACGTGCATCTCATCCGGGATGGACGCGACGCCGCACTCTCGTTTCTGGCGATGCCGCAGGAGCTCGTCACGACGACGTGGATGCACCCGCGCGACGCTGCCGGCTTCGCCTGCCAGTGGCGGACCGAGGTACGGGCGGCGCGTGCGCTCGGCGCCAGGCTCGGGCCGGAACGATACCGCGAGCTGCGCTACGAGGAGCTCGTCGCCGATCCGGAGGCGGCGCTGACCGCGACCACGGCGCTCGCGGGCCTCGAATTCGACCCGATCATGCTCGAGTACGCCGGCACCCTTGACCTCTCCCGCAGGCCGCACCAGGCGCGGCTGTCGCAGCCGCCCACGCCCGGCCTCCGCGACTGGCGGTCCGAAATGGCCGAGCGGGACGTCGCTGCCTTCGAGGCCGTCGCCGGCGATACGCTGGCCGCGTGCGGCTATCCGCTCGCGGAGCGGCGCCGGGCCGCCGGACCTGACCTGGCCGCGCGGGCCCGCCTGGCTCGCTACCGCGCCCGGGCACTCGCGTGGCGGGCCTCGGCGCAGGCGATCGCCCGCTCGCCGCTGTGGCGCCGGCGCCATCCGCGGCTCGCGTGAGCCGCTCCGGTGGGTCCCGCCGGAGGCTCCCGGCCTACACCGTGCGATCCTGAGGGGCGACGACCGCGCGGCCGGTCAGGTCGCCGTAGAGCGCGCGGGTGAAGAGTGCCGAGAACGGCCACACGATCGGCGCCGCCAGGGCCATCCCGGCCAGCACCGAGGTCGACGTGGACGCGAAGGCGTTCACGATCAGGAACATCGCGACGACGATCGGCGCCGTGAACAGCATCGTGATCAGCCACACCAGCCACGACCGGCTGAAGTTCCGGGCGGCCAGGGCGGCGGATCGGGCGAGCGCGCCGCCGGGCTGCACGTCCCCTGCGGCGATCGCCGGGACGGCGAACAGGAGCAGCGGCAGCGGCACCACCGCGTATGGCCCCAGCACCCGCACGAGCATCGACGCCAGGATGCCGATGATGCCCGCGGTGGCGTACGTCCACACCACCCGCCGCCGCGGCGCCGGCTCCGGTAGGCCGCGCAGCATCACGAACCCGACCACGGCGAAGTACGCGATCGCGTAGGCGAAGAGCCCGACCAGGGCGGCGTCGCCGGTCTCGCCGCCGCCCTTCCTCACGGCCACCACCGGCACGGTCGCCGCCGCCAGCGCCACGATCGAGACGACCATGAGGTCGGCCCAGGCGGCGCCGAAGCGATGCACGGCGGTGGCGAAGAGGTCAGAGATCGGCGCGCGCTGCTGCGGGGGCTCCTCGGTCACGCCGCCGCGACGGGGCTCGGCTCGCCCGCCTCGAGCACGATCTCGCCGTCGAGGGCGTCGGCACGGACGACATCTCCGTCGCCGAGTTCCCCGGAGAGCACCTTGACCGCGAGCGGGTTCTCGAGCTCCCGCTGGATGGTGCGCTTGAGCGGCCGAGCGCCGTAGGCCGGGTCGTAGCCGTGCTCGATCAGAAGCGCGGTCGCGGCGTCCGTCAGCTCGAGCCCGATGCCGCGGTCCGACAGCCGCCGCCGCAGGCCCTCGACCTGCAGGCCGACGATCTCGGCCAGCTGGCCGCGGTCGAGCAGCTGGAAGTGGACGATCTCGTCGATCCGGTTCAGGAACTCGGGCCGGAACGTCGCCTCGAGGTCGCCCGCGTTCGACGTCATGATGACGATCGTGTTGCGGAAGTCGACGGTGCGGCCCTGGCCGTCGGTGAGGCGGCCGTCGTCCAGCAGCTGCAGGAGGATGTTGAAGACGTCCGCGTGCGCCTTCTCGATCTCGTCCAGGAGCAGCACCGAGTACGGGCGCCGGCGGACGGCCTCGGTGAGCTGGCCGCCCTCGTCATATCCGACGTATCCGGGCGGGGCGCCGATCAGGCGCGACACGGTGTGCTTCTCCATGTACTCCGACATGTCGATCCGCACCATCGCCTTCTCGGTGTCGAACAGGAACTCGGCGAGCGCCTTGGCGAGCTCCGTCTTCCCCACGCCGGTGGGGCCGAGGAAGATGAACGAGCCAATCGGCCGGTTCGGGTCCGAGACGCCCGCTCGCGCGCGGCGGACTGCGTTGCTCACGACCTCGATGGCGTGCTCCTGACCGATCACCCGCTGTCGCAGCCGGTCTTCCATGCGGAGGAGCTTCTGCATC
>DASQXS010000253.1:0-2947 GCA_035639615.1 Gaiellales bacterium
CCGTTGAGGATGAGGCGCTCCACCGTTCCCGGCTGAGCGGCGCCGACGAGCTGGAACAGCGCCGAATGCTCGGAGTCCACTGGGATGATTCGAGCGCCGGCGGCCTCCGCCAGCGCCGTCACGAGCTCCGCCCCGACCACGAGGCTCTCCTTGTTGGCAAGGGCGACGTCGATGCCCGCCGCAAGCGCGGCAATCGTCGGTCCGAGCCCAGCCGCCCCGACGACCCCGTTGAGGACGAGGTCGGCGCCCGATCCCGCGGCCAGCTCGCGGATCCCCTCGTCGCCGGCAAGCACGCGGCCCTTCCAGGCTTCGGCCGCGGCTGAGGCAGCGGCCGGATCGGCGAGCGCCACCGCGGGCACGCCGTGGTCGCGCGCCTGCTCCACCACCCGCTCCCAGCTGCCCTGCGCCGCCAGACCCACGACCGCGAGCTCGTCGGAAGCCGAGACGATCTCGAGCGCCTGCTCGCCGATCGAGCCGGTCGCGCCCAGGATGACCATCGTCTTCATCTCGAGGCAGTGTAGGGAGCGACTCGGGACGCCCGGTCATGCCTGACTATGCTCGGCTCGTGGCCAGCTCGAAGACGCTCGTCGGGGCGCACGTCGGTCGTCAACACCCCCTGGAGGCCGCCGAATCGCTGGACGCGAACTGCTTCCAGCTGTTTCTCTCCGACCCCCAAGGGTGGAGAAAGCCGCCGCCCCGCAAGGACGCCGCGCTGCTGCTCAGCTCGCCCCTGCCCGTCTACGTCCATGCCCCCTATCTGATCAACGTCTGCTCGCCTCGCAACAACGTCCGGTACGGGTCGCGGAAGATCCTCCAGCAGACCTGCGACGCGGCGGCCGAGATCGGCGCCGCGGCCGTCGTCGTGCACCCCGGACATGCCGAGGACGGGATCGAGGACGGCATCGGGCGCTGGGTGCGGACGCTCGAGATGCTCGAGACCGAGGTGCCGCTCTACATGGAGAACACGGCCGGGGGCGAAAATGCGGTCGCGCGGCGCTTCGACGCCCTCGCGCGCTTCTGGGACGCCATCTCGAGGGCGCCCGGCGGCATCGACCTGGGGTTCTGCTTCGACACCTGCCACGCCCATGCCGCCGGCGAGGAGCTCTCTGACGCCGTCGAGCGCGTGCTCGCGATCACGGGCCGCATCGACCTGCTGCACGCCAACGACTCGCGCGATCCCCCCGGGACAGGCGCGGATCGCCACACAGGCCTGGGCAGCGGGCGGATCGGCGCCGAGGTGCTGGTCGCGATGATCCGCTCCGCCGCCGAACGCGGCGCGCCGGTGGTCGTCGAGACGCCCGGGCCGCGCGCGCAGCTCGCGGCCGACCTCAAGTTCGTGCGGGAGGCGCTGGGCGACTAGTGGCTAGCGGGTCAGTAAAGGAACGCCACCGCGAGGTAGTAGCCGGCGACGATCGTGAACAGGAGCGCGTCGAGGCGGTCGAGGAGGCCTCCGTGGGGGCCGAACACGTTTCCCGTGTCCTTGATCCCGAGGTCGCGCTTGACCATCGACTCGAACAGGTCGCCGATCGGAGCCAGGGCGGCTATGCACATGCCCATCACGAGCGCGTCGAGGCCCGGCATCCAGTCCTGGTAAAGGCCGGCGAACCAGAAGCCCAGGGTCCCGCCGACGAACCCGAAGGCCAGGCCCTCGACGGTCTTGTTCGGCGACAGCCCCGGAGCGAGCTGCCTGCGTCCGAAAAGGCGCCCCCCCGCGTAGGCGGAGGTGTCGGTGAGGAAGGTGGCGACGAGGACGTCGATCACCAGTGCGCCGCCGTGCCCCGGGAGCTCTCGCAGCAGGACGACGTGGGCGAACGGTAGCCCGATCCAGGCGATCCCGAGCAGGGTGATCGCGATCGAATCGGTGACCCGTTCACGCGAGTCGCGGGCCGCGGCGACCCCGAAGAGGACGGGAAACGACGCCGCGACCACGAGCACGATCTGGAACTGCGAGCCGTAATAGGCGGAGAGCACCATCGCCGCCGCGGTGCCGAAGGCGACCAGAACCAAGGGACGGTAGCGGCGCGTCATCCGGAACAGTTCCGAGAGCCCGACCACGGAGAGCCCGATCATCGCCAGGGCGAACGGGAGGCCGCCGACGGCGACGATCACGAGCGCGAAGGCGATCCACGGAAGCGCCACGCCGATCCGCGTCATGGTCTCCCTGGGGACGCGCCGGCGCCTCGGCCGTGCCGGCGCCGGGGGAGGGGGCCGGCGCGTGACCCGGACCCTCAGCTCACGCTCCGGCGGAGCCTGCCGCGGAGGCGATGGCGGGAAGTCCATGTCGCGCGACCTTAACGCCCGCGCCGCCGGGTGCTCATCGCTGGCTGCTCACGCTCGGTCGGCCCCGGCCTCAGGTCCGCGTGCCGAAGCGGCGCTGGCGCGCCTCGAACTCCTGCAGCGACTGCTCGAACGCCTCGCGGCTGAAGTCCGGCCACAGCTCCTCCCTGAAAACAAGCTCCGAGTAGGCGCACTGCCAGAGCAGATAGTTGGAGACGCGCAACTCGCCGCTGGTTCGGATCAGCAGGTCGGGATCGTGCATCTCGGGCGCGTACAGGCAGGCGCGAAACTCCTCCTCCCCCTGGCCCGTAAAGCGCGCGGCGGCGTCGACTATCTCCGCGCGACCGCCGTAATTGAAGGCGATGAAGAACCTGATCCGATCGTTGCCCGCGGTCATCTCCTCCGCCCACCGCATTCGCTCCGCCAGACCCGGGTCGATTCCGGACCGGCGACCGATGAATCGCATCCTCACCCCCTCTGCGTGGAGTTCCGGCGTCTCACGATCGATCCGCTCGCGAAACATCCGCATCAGGCCATCGACCTCATCACGCGGGCGGGACCAGTTCTCGGTCGAGAAAGAGAACACCGTGAGCTCCCGCACGCCGAGCTCGACGGCGTCGCGTAGCCGGTCCTTGACCACGTCGGCGCCGGCCCGGTGGCCCTCGATCGG
>DASQXS010000254.1:0-7042 GCA_035639615.1 Gaiellales bacterium
CGTCTGCTCGAGGAAGGTGCGGCTGCGGTCCGCGTGGGACGTGTAGGCGCGGACGCTGTCGAAGCCCTGCAGGGCCAGCTCGGCCGGGATCTCGGGATGCACGGCGACGAGCGGCGCGTCGGCGGTCGAGACGGCGCGGAATTCGAGCGCGAGCCCCTCCGGATCGGCGAACGCAAGGCGGCTGCCGTCGCGCTTGGCCGCGACGCCCTCCGCGCGCAGGCGCTCCTCCCAAAAGGCGATGGCCTCAGGCGAGCCGAGGCGCCAGACGATCGTGTGCACCATTCCCTGGCCGGCCCTCCCGCGACGCGCGCCCGGGTACTCGAAGAAGGTGAGGTCGGCGCCGGCGCTTCCGTCCTCGTCGCCGTAGAAGAGGTGGTAGACGGTCGGGTCGTCCTGGTTCACGCTCTTCTTGACCATCCGCAGGCCGAGTACCCTGGTGTAGAAGTCCACGTTCCGGGGCGCGTCGCCCGTGACCGCGGTGATGTGGTGGATGCCCTCGAGCTTCATGTGCTCGCTCCTCTCCGGTCGCTTCTGTATTGGAAGTAACTTCGACTTTGTTAGCGATATTCCCGCATCCTAGACTGCCCTGATGCGCCGCCGCGTCGGTGCCGTCGACCTGGGCACGAACTCCACGCGCTTACTCGTGGCCGACGTGGGCCGCGATGGGCTGAGCGAGGCGGAGCGGCTCCTCGTCATCACCCGCCTCGGCGACCGGGTCGACGCGGACCGCCGCCTCGCGGCCGAGAGCGTCGCCCGCGTGCACTCGGTGCTCGAGCGGTTCGCGACGCGGGCGGCCGAGCTGGGCGCGGAGGTCGTGCTCGCGACGGCTACGAGCGCCGTCCGTGACGCCGAGAACGGCCGCGAGTTCCTGGCGGACGTCGGCCCCCGGCACGGGTTCGAGACCCGGCTTCTCACGGGCCGGGAGGAGGCGGAGCTCACGTTCCGCGGCGTGACGTCGCGGCTTCGCGCGGCCGCCGGCACACTCGTCTGCGACATCGGCGGCGGGTCGACCGAGCTCATCCTGGGCGGACCGGAGGGCGTGTCGGACGCCGTGAGCCTCGACATCGGCTGCGTGCGTATGTCCGAGCGCAACCTCGGCCATGACCCGCCGGCAGCGGCGGAGCTGGCGGCGCTGAGAGCGGCCGTCGCGGACGCGCTCCCGGGGCGGCTGGCGGTGGCCGCCGGGCGCGTCGTCGGCGTCGCCGGTACCGTGACGACGCTGGCGGCGATCGATCTCGACCTGGACCGCGAGATCCCCGAGCGGATCGACGGGCACGCCGTCGGTAGAGACGCCGTCGAGGAGATGCTCGCACGGCTGGCAGCCCTCCCGCTCGCGGAGCGGCGCCGTGTGCGCGGGCTCATGCCGGAGCGGGCGCCGACGATCGTCGCGGGGGCGGCCATCCTCGCCGAGATCATGGCCGCGGCGGGCGCGGGCGAGGTCATCGTGTCGGAGCGCGACATCCTCCACGGCGCCGCGCTCGCCGCCGCGGAGCTGCCCGCCGGCGCCGGCCGGCGCCGATAATGCGGAGAGGCCCGGGTGGTGGAGCTGGTAGACACGGGGGACTTAAAATCCTCTTCCCCCTCGCGGGGAGCGCGAGTTCGAGTCTCGCCCCGGGCACTGGAACAAGTGCGACAAGGGGCGACAACCCCGTTCTAGGAACGTCGTTTCGCGCCTGGTAGAGCCGCTCCGCTGGTGGAGCCTACGTGCAGGCGCTTTCTGGCTGGACGCACCAATAGTGCACCACGGCGACGAGGCCGCCGAGTGGCCCATCCCGCTGCTTCCTTCTGCGGCCGCCGGCATCGCCCGCTGCAGCGGGGCCGCCAGCAGGTTCTGGCGACCCCGCGGAGCGCCCGCAAGCCCTCGCGTCGGGACGAGTCGGTGAGGTGGTAGACGAGCGTCGCCGTGGTCTCACTTGTGATGGTCACCTCCACCCAGCCGTCGGTCTTCCGGTAGGCGCCTGTGCCGCCGGTGACCGCGGCAGTAAAGCCGTTACCGGAGGTCGACGCTACCCCGGTTGCGGTGATCGCACCGTGTGCCACGTCGCAGTGAACGTGACCTGGAGGCGAGCCGTGTGACGCTTCGGGAAGAGACGTCCAGATGGCCGACGCGTTTCCTGCGGTGTCGAACAGTGGCGAGGAGACGGTCGTATCATCGCCCTGGCTGAAGCCGCTGGGCGGCTCATCCACGCCAGTCTCGTGCCGGTTACGCGAGAGCACCGTGATCGCATCAATGGCGGCGTGCTGGGCCCTCGAGACATGCACCATCGAGGCGGGCGTGCCAGCCGCCGGTCCGCACAGCTGGGAGGCCGCGTCGACGAGCCTCGAAGCGCGGCATAGAGTCGGCCGATGCGATGGGAGTACCACGTCGCCGCGGTCGGCGGCGAAGCATCCGACGTCGTGGACGGCCTGAGAAGCGGTTTACACCCTATCAAAAAAAAGGGAATAAATGGTCATCTACGGTGGTATGGGCCTTCACGAGGAGGCGAGCATGGCGGGTTCGACGAGTGAGCAGGCGCCGCCTGACACGCCCGCGGCCGACGGTACGGGCTACATGTACCAGGCGTACGTGTGCGCCCACGCGGGGTGGTGGAACCACTGGCGCGGCCGGGTGATCACCTGCGACGAGGGCGGCAGGTATCGGTACTGGCCGTGGCGATACACACGCGACCGAGATCGGCTGGTGCGCCTGCTCCAAAATGAGATATATCGGGACATTCGGTGGCGCCACGGCGGTGCCGAGGTCAGGTTCGGCGAGGCTCCCCTCTGCCGTGACGCGGCGGGGGACACGCCCGGGCGAGGAGCTCAGGTTGGGTAGGTGACCGCCCCATTGTCAAGGGGTATCGAATTGTGCGCCGGTCAGCGCTACCAGAAAGCGCGCTGACCGGCCTCAACGCCATCCACCCTCAACCAGCGCTGCACTATTCGGGGCCCGAATGGCTGGACGGCCTCGACGGGCGCGTAGCGCCCGTTTCGGCGAAGGGCGAGCCTTGGGTGGACGCTGCGGGCGGCTGAGGAGGCCGCTCACGACGTCGCCGTGTTGCGTTTGGTCGTGTCTGCTCGGCTTTGAGGTGTGATCGTGGCTGGTGGGCGCTGACCCATTCTTGGGCGGTGGCGAACGCGACTCGGTAGCCGCGGTGGCAGGCGGTGATCCCGAGGGCGATCGCCAGGTGGCCGCCTCGGCGGGTCTTCGGGCTCGGTGGCGTTTATCGTGCGACCCACTTTGGGCAACCAGGCTGGTGAAGCTCCGCAAGTCGGATAGGTGGCGGAGCCTGGATCTCGTCTTCCGGCAGGCGCGGCTGGAAGACTGCGAAAGGGCAGGGAGGCACAAATGCGGAAGTCCATTCTGGTTACGGTCACGGCCGTCGAGGTGACCGCCGCCGTTCCGGCGGTAGCCCAGGCTGCGGTGATCTCGTCCTGGCCGCTGGCGTCGAACGCCAAAGACTCCTTGGACGGAAACGACGGCGCGGCCACCGACGTGAACTTCACTGGCTCAGCGGCGGTGTTCAATGGCACGAGTTCGATGGATCACCGTGCCGTACAACGCCAACCTGTCACCGGGCTCGGCCAACGTGACGGCCAAGGTGTCGATCAACACCACCTTCAAGCCTGGCACCGGCGACTTCGACTTCGACCTGATCCGGTCGGCACCGACCGGCAAGATGTACAAGGTCGAGCTGTTCCCGCGGTCGGGCAAGTCCCAGGCGCAGTGCATCTTCATCGGTTCGACCAACAGGATCACCCTGCCGGGCGGGCCGAGCCTGAATGACGGAGCCTGGCACTCGATCGTCTGCAGGAAGACTGCCACCAAGGTGAGCCTGACCGTCGATGGCTCGGTGGTGGCGTCCCAGACCATCACCATCGGCAGCATCACCCACCGCTCGGGGTCCGTGTTCGGGATCGGCTACAAGCCGGTGCCGACCGGCACGGACGCCGACTTCTACCATGGGTCGATGAAGAACGTGCCGGTGTCGATCGGCTGAGCGCGGCGACCATCGTTCACGGCCGCTCCCTCACCGCGATTGCGGCCAGGATTCTGTGGTCTGCCCGTGGCATGACGGCGTTCGTGGCCGGCACGCAGCGCGTCCTAACGGCCGTTCCGGGGAACGGCCTACCATCGTGATCGCGCGGACGCTGCGGATGGTCTACCACTTCGGCGTCGAGGCGCGCCTCGTCCGAGTGAACCCCTCTGCGGCGTTGAAGGCGCCGATGCAGCGCCGCTCTGAGCGGATGCTCCCATTTCGAGAGTTGGGATGAGGTCGAGGCCTGGCTGGCGAGTGTGGCCGGTGGGGTCCGCTGGTCATCTTCATCGCCGGTACCCGTGGCGCGGCCGGCGGAGGCGTGCGCGGTCGAGCATCGCTGCATCGCTCGAGTTCTCCACGCCAGGCGGGTGTTCCACATCGACGGCCGCCCGATCTCATGGGCCTACTTCTGGCGCGACGTCTGGCCATCCCGCGCTGAAGCTGGCTGAGCTCGAGAAGCGCCCGCCGTACGCGCTGCGGCACACGTTCGCGTACTGGTCGCTTCGGCCGGCGTGCCGATCGCGACCGTCGCCCATGAGATGGGCCACGAAACGCCGAGCAGACGTTCCCGGTCTACGACGGCTGGTGCGCCGAGATGAGCCAGGGCGCTGCGGCGCTCAGAGATTCCTGGGCGGAGCGCATCACGAGTGCACCAGGAGACGCGGAAACCCAGTAGCCAAGCGCAAGTTGTCCCGCCCGTGCTCTTCTTCGTCTTCTGGCTGGTCCTCGTGCGCCGTGTCCGGCGGCAGGACTCGCAACTACCATCGCCTCAGCGGGCGCGGGGGCTGCGCCGGCCTGCACTCGGTTCCGCCGGCATCGGCGTCGTTATGCTCATCCGCGGACTCGTCGTCGGCGATGGCCGCCTCGCCGTTACGGGCGGCGTCTTCGCCACGATCCAAGCCCTCCTCGTCGGACTGATATCGAGGTGCCATGAGGCTGCACGTTGCGCGTAGCTTCCGTGGCGAGGCACAGCAAGCCGTCGCCCATCTACGTGTCGGATCTGTGACGCGCCCGGGGGAACAACTGCGAGCCGCACTGGCAGGCGGTGGAAGGCCGGGACCTCAGCGCTTCGGTCAGTCCGCCCGCGCTGGCCTCGTTGAACCGATTTCCCTTAGCACGAACTTTACACGTTCTGAACACGGGTCTGCCAAGTATGGGCTTAGCATCGCGTGGGCGGCAGCGCGGTGCAACGGAGGGGGCTGCGATGAAGGCGATGCTGGTCTTGCTGATGGGGCTGCTGGCGGTAGGCGGCGCCTCGCCTGGGCTCGGCGCGCGGGTTTCCCATGGGCATCAGAGTTCGCCGTGCGGCACGGCGAGCCAGGCGAGTGGCTACCAGCACGTGGTCTGGATCGTGATGGAGAACAAACGGTACGACCACATCATCGGATCCCCGGACGCGCCCTACATCAACTCCCTCGCCAAGCAGTGCGGCCTGGCAACAAACTTCTACGCCGAGGCGCATCCCAGCCTCCCGAACTACATCGCGATGACCTCCGGGTCGACGCAGGGCATCACCGATGACAAAACGCCGGCGGCTCATCCGCTCGCCGTGCCGAGCATCTTCTCCCAGCTCGGAAGCCAAGGGTGGCGCGCACTGGAGGAAGGCATGACCGCCAACTGCTGGCTGAGCGACTCCGGGAGCTACGTCGTGCATCACAACCCGGCGGCCTACTACACGACCATCCGCTCGGACTGCCAGAACCAAGACATCCCCCTCGCCAGCAAGCCGGACGTGTCGGCGGCGTTCACCTTCATCACCCCCGACAACTGTCACAACATGCACAGTTGCCCGGTCAGCACCGGCGACGCCTGGCTAGCCGCCTTCTTGCCTTCGATCCTCACGAGCCGAACATACGCCGCCGGCGATACGGCCGTCTTCCTGACCTGGGACGAGGCCGAGAAGCGGGCACCCACAAACCACATCCCCACCATAGTCATCGCGCCCTCGGTCCCCGCCGGCACCCAGTCCGCGACGGCCTTTACGCACTACTCCATGCTCCGCACGGCCGAAGAACTGCTCGGGCTACCGATGCTCGGCAACGCTGCCACCGCCTCCAGCATGCGCACCGACTTTCACCTTTAGTTGGTTAGCTGCCAACGGGCGGCAGACCGATTCGCGGGACGAAGCACCTAGGATGCCGCACTGGACTCGCCGAGGTACACCAAGGTCTGAATCACCGGGACACCCGAATGCGGCCGGGCGGCGGAGCGCGACGGTGCAATGGCGGTAGCGTTCGGCGGATGCGGGACGAGGAACTCGACTTCTCGCTGCTTCCCAACGAGCTCCGCCGCCTCGGGCCTCTGATCGCGAGGTACGCCGAGAGCGACGACGTTATTCGGGCCGCGATGCTCGAGAAAGCAACCGACGAGGATCTCCGCGAGCTCAGCAGCGCACCCGTCGAGCACTGGGACGCGATCAACGCCTATCTTGACGAGAACATCCGCGCCGAGCCGAGTCCGCGACAGGCCGTGGCATTGGCGCTCGACAGCTTCTCCCAAGCCGCGATGGAAGCCCGATTCGAGCTGGAGCGACGCGGAGCACCCTGAGCGGATCGCCGGGTCGGTGAAGACCAGCCCGCGCCACGTGGGCCACTTCCGACCGGCGGACATGGGTCAGTATTCACCCGGCGCCCAGAGCGGGCCGCCTGTTCGCACGGGTTCTGCTCGCCACAGGGTTAGGCAGGAAGGTTTTCGGGCACTCGTGCGGCGATGAAAGGGCTCACGTGCGAGCGCGTCATCGAGGTAGGGGGTGAGCGCGTCCGTTTTCGCGTAGCGGGTTCGGGTCGAGCGCTTGTACTCATCCACGGCTTGGCGGCGTCGGCGTGGTGGTGGCGTCGTAATCTGGCCGCATTGTCGAGTCGTTACCGCGTCCATCTGATCGACTTGCCCGGGTTCGGTGGGATGGGGCGGCGACGCGGCCGGCTGGATCTTTCGGCTATGCCTGAGTGGCTGGCGGAATGAATGGAGGTGGCCATTGCGGGGCCGGCAGCGGGAGTGGTTGGCCACTCGATGGGGGCGATGGT
>DASQXS010000255.1:0-14744 GCA_035639615.1 Gaiellales bacterium
CAGCCGGACGGCCGCTGTGAGTCCCCGATCGGCTCGGGGGACACGTACGGCCCGACGGTGTACCTCGCGTACGTCCCGGCCGTCGCGGCGCTGGGCTGGAGCGGCATGTGGGACTCGCTCCCGGCCGCGCACGTCACCGCCTGCATGTTCGACATCCTGGCGGTGACCGGCCTCTTCGTCGCCGGCTGGCGACTCGCCTCGATGCGGATCGGGGTCCTGCTCGCCTTCGGCTGGGCGGCGAACCCGTTCACGCTCTACGCGCTCAACATGAACACGAACGACGCGCTGGTCGGCGCGCTCGTGGCGTGGGCCCTGGCGGCGCTCTCGGTGCCGGCCCTCAGAGGAGCGGTGCTGGCCGCCGCCGCGCTCACGAAGTTCGCCCCACTCGCCCTGGTGCCGCTCTTCGGGTCGCTGCGGAACCGCTTCGCCACCCTCGCCGGGTTCGCCGCGGCGACGATCGCCCTGCTCTCCGTGCTCGCGCTCGACGCCAACGGGCTCTCGCTCTTCTGGCACCGGACGTTCGCATACCAGTTCGGCCGTGTGACGCCGATGGCGATCTGGACGCTGCCCAACTACCAACCCGGCTGGCCGCACCTGGACTGGCTGCAGCGGCCGCTCGAGGTGCTCGTGGCGCTCGGCATCCTGGCTCTCGCCGTCTTCCCGCGCGCGCCGAAGGACGCGGCAGGCGTGGCGGCGCTCGGCGCGGCCGCGGTAATCGGGCTCCAACTCATGGCCAACTACTGGTTCTACCCGTACGTATGCTGGTGGCTCCCGCTGGTGCTGGCGGCGCTCCTGCTGCCCCGCACCGCGCCCGACGCCGCTCTGCAAAGACGGGGTCAGGCACGAATCTTGCAGCGCCTTTCAGGGCAGGGAGTCGGCGCCATCGGTCGGATCGGCCGCCGCTGACAGGTGAGGCCGCGGCCGCCGCGGGCGCCTGGGCTGGCGCGTGCCTGTGCTGTCCGGCCGGTGGCCCCGGGGGCGCGGCCGGCGCCGGGCCGTGCCCTCGGCGGTGCTCGTGTGCATAAATCCGGCCAGGCTGATCCGATGCACCCAGAATCCGTCCCGGCCCCCATCGCACCGTCGGTGCATCGCCTCAGCCTGGCTGCCTTTATGCACGGCCCGGTCCCGGCGATCGCCGTGCCGCTCATTGTGAGTCCAGCAGCCGAAACGCCTCGATCGCCGTGGCACGGCCGTCCCCGTCGCAATCGATGAGCACGCCCTCGATCCGCACGTCGCCCTCGGCGGGCTCGAACCGGACCGGCACCTGCGTCGTGAACCGGCGCAGGATGACGTCCGTGCGGACGCCGATCACCGAGTCGTGCGGGCCGGTCATCCCGGCGTCGGTGATATAGGCCGTGCCGCCGTCGAGCACCCGGGCGTCGTTCGTCTGGACGTGCGTGTGGGTGCCGACCACGGCGGTGGCGCGGCCGGCGAGCAGGCGGCCCATCGCCACCTTCTCGCTCGTCGCCTCGGCGTGGAAGTCGACGACGACGACGTCCGCCTCGCGGCGCGCGTCCGCGACCAGCTCCTCGGCGACCGCAAACGGGCTCACCGCCGCCTCGAGGAAGAGGCTCCCGAGGAGGTTGATCACCGCGACCCGGGTGCCATCGGCCGCCTGCGCGTGGCACACTCCGCGGCCGGGGGCGGAGGCGGGGTAGTTGGCCGGACGGACGATCCGCGGATCGGCGTCGAGGAAGGCGTACACCTCCCGCTGCCGGTAGGCGTGATTGCCCAGCGTGATCACGTCGACTCCGGCGGCGAAGAGCTTCTTCGCCAGCCGGCTCGTGATGCCCACGCCGTCGGCGACGTTCTCGGCGTTGGCGACCACGAAGTCGATCCCGCGCTCGTCGCGCAGCGCCGGCAGCCGCTCCTCGATGATGCGCCTGCCGGCCGCGGCGAAGGCGTCCGCAATGAAGAGCAGCCGCACCGGTGGCCCCGCTTAACCCCTGGGCGCGGAACGTCGCGACGTCGGGACGAGCGCGACGCAGTCGGCGAACGTCTCCGGCCGCGGCGGGTTCAGGGTGGATCTCGCCGTCCGCTGCGGAGGCGAGACCGCGCTCTCGTCGGAGCGCGATGGCGGTCCGGCTCCGGCTGGGAAGGAGGGGGCCCGTGGGGGAACCATGGGTTCCCCCACGTTAAAGAAGGAGCGACGCGGCGGGCGCCGGCCCGACCTCGATGTGGACGTGGTTCCCGGCGTCCGATGTGAACTTGGCGAGCTCCTGGGTGATCACCTTCGACAGATCGATCACCGTGCCGAGCCTCGTACGCGCGGCCGTCACCTGGTCGCCGACGCTGATCCGCCCCGCCGTGCGGATGTTCGTCAAGGTGACGATGTCGGCCGGCGTCGACGTCGGCTGGAGCTGGACGACGCTCCCGTGGGCCGACCCATCCAGGACGTACGGGCGGATGCTCACGACGGTGCCGTCGACGGGCGCGTAGACCCGCGTCCCGGCCACCGCCCCGACGTCCACCGACCCCGTTTCCGGCCCGCCTCCCGCACCGTCGATGTAATACGACGGGCCCGAGCCCTCGGAGGCCCCGGTGAGCAGGTTTCCGAGCCTCGTCAGCAGGCTCGCGTTCTTCTGGTGCCCGGCCGGGGCGAGGGCGACGACGCGGCCGTCGCCGACGCCGTGGTAGACGATCGCCGTCACCCGCGCCTGCGCGATGGGAAGGTCGAGCTCGAGCCCGTTGGGGCCGCTCGCCATCAGCATCGGAATCGGCGGCCCGTCGGGAGCGAGCGCGCGCTCCGGCGCCGACACGGCCACGGCCTGGTCGAGGTTGGGTGCGGAGCCGCCGCGGAGCGCGGTTGCGACCAGGGCCACCGTCAGGAGCACTGTGAGCCCGAGTCCGAAGCGCCGGCGGCTACGCCGGTGGTCCGGCCGCCGCCGCGGCCGGCTCCGGGCGGGCCGCCTTGGGGTCGTGATCACGCGCGCCAGCCTAGCATGGGAGCCCCCTCGCGTGGCCGGGTGACGGGGGTGCCCCCTGGTAGGATGGCCGCAATGCCGCCCGACGCACCCGGGAAGATCCTGATCCCGCGGTGGGTTCAGTTGGTGGGCCTCCCGCTGGTGATCGTGGGCGCGTGGTTGCTGGTCTCGGCGGTGAGCCACGCGGTCTTCGTCTTCGTCATCGCCGCGCTGATCGCCATCCTGCTGAACCCGATCGTGCGCGCGTTCTGCGCCCTGCGCATCCCCCGCGGAGTCGCGGTCCTTCTCGTCTACCTCTTCTTCGCGTTCGTGGTCGGCGGCGTGAGCGTGATCGCGGGCACCGTCATCGCCCGCGAGGTCCAGGACGTGGCGAACCAGGTCTCCGACCAGTTCACCGCCGACCGCTCCGGGGTCACGCCGGCCGAGCGGCGGCTGAACGACCTGCAGTCGTGGATCAACCGGTCAAGCCCCGTCAAGATCGACGTGAAGACGCCCGGCGAGCACCTGCTGAACTCGATCGACGTCAATCACCTGCAGCGCTACTCAGGCCGGGCGGTCGAGATCGCCCGGACGCTCATCGTCACGGTCTTCGAGAGCCTCTTCAACCTCGTCCTGGTGATCGTCATCTCGGTCTACATGCTGCTCGACGCGCCCCGGCTCTCGCGCTTCTTACGTCGCGTGTTCCCCGGCGGCGATCCGGGCGACGACCTGCTCGCTCGGGTCGAGCGCGCCCTCCTGGCCTACGTGCGCGGGCAGACGCTCGTGTCGCTCGTGATCGGCGGCACCGCCGGCATCGGGTTATGGATCCTCGGAGTGACGGGCATCTTCCCGTCCGGCCAGACGTACGCGGTGGGGTTCGCGGCGTGGGCGGCGGCTGTCGAGATCATCCCCTACGTTGGCCCATGGCTGGGAGCGCTCGCCCCGGCGTCGGTCGCCGCCACGCAGTCCGTGACCGCCGTCGCCGCGGTCGCGCTTCTCTTCCTCTTCATCCACCAGATCGAGGGGCACGTCGTGATCCCAAAGCTGATGGGAAGCGCCGTCAAGGTGCACCCGCTTGTCGTCATCTTCGCCCTCCTGGCCGCCGGCGAGCTTTACGGCTTTGCCGGGGTGGTGATCGCGATGCCGCTCGTCGCGATCGGGCGCGAGGTGGGGGTGTTCCTGGGTGAGCGGATCAGGCTTCAGACCTGGCAGGGTGGCGCCGTCGCCGTCGACGTGGGCGTCAACGTGCGCCCGCCGGAGCCGCCGCCGGGGGAGGAGCCGCCCGAGCCGCCCGCCCGGCTCGCGGCCGGCGAGCGCGGTTAGTAGTCGCCGGTCTCCAGGACGGCGAGGTTCGAGGGGGCCAGGTCGGCGGCCCGCTCGAACGCCTCCATCGCCGCCTCCGCCCGTCCAGCGCGGCGCAGGAACTTGCCGTACCAGCGGTAGGCCCGCCCCAGCTCGCAGTGCCAGCCGTTCTGCTTGCGCAGGGCGTCGATCGCCGCGGCGTAGGCAACCTCGGCGCGCCCGACTTCCCCCAGCTCGTCATACCCGCGGGCGAGGACGAGGTAGGCGTCTCCGAGCTCGCCGGGGGCCGAGAAGCTGCCCAGGAGCTCGACCGCCGTGCGCGCCCGCTCGACGGCGTCTGCCGGGTCGCCGGCCTGGAGCGCCAGGCGCGCCTCCTCGACCACGATCCAGCCCTCGTCCAGGCTGCTCATCCGGTCCCCGTACGCCCGCCGGGCCTCGGCCAGGGCCTCCCTGGCGACCTCGGTCTGGGCGTCGTCGAGCAGGATGTGGGCGCGGACGAGGTGGGCGCCGCCGGCCGCCCAGTCGTCGCCCGAGGCGACCGTGAGCTCGACCCGCTTGTCGGCGTAGACGAGCGCCTGCGCGGTGTGGCCGGTCGTGCAGTACAGCCGGGCCAGCGCGTGGTAGGCGTACGCGCGGACGCGCCGGTCGATCTCCTCGACGTCGCCGCGAAGCGCGTCCGAGAGCGCGGCGGCGGCGCGCCCGTAGTCTCCGACGTCGCCGTAGGCGTGGGAGACGTACACGGAGTAGAGAACGAGCGAGGCGGGGTCCGGCTCGGGCAGGCCGCGGACCTCTGCCAGGCAGCCCTCGAGCAGGGTGATCGCGTCGGCGCCGCGGCCGCTCTCCGAGTAGGCCTGGGCGAGCGCGCGGTACAGCTCGATCCGCTCCACCGGGTCGGGGCGCTCACCGTCGAGCGCCCGCTCCAGCCATGCGATCGCGTCGGCGGTGCGGCCGCGGCGCATGGCGATCGTGCCCAGACCCTCGACCGCTCGCCGGGTCGTGCCGATATCTCGGGCAGCCTCCGCCGCGCGCATCGCTGTGAGGAGCCCCTCCTCGGCCTCGTCGAGCTCCCCCAGGCCGATCCGCAGAAGCGCGTCGTCGACTCGCTGCGCGGGCGTCGCAGGCTCGGTGACCGGGTCGTCCGGGTCGATCACACGCGCAGGTTAACCGGCTTAACCGGCGCCTAGTGGGTCGTCCGGTGACGTTGCTGGCGTCGGTGTCGCGAGCAGCGTGCTACTCAAGCAGGCTGCGAGAGCGGCGAACGTTGCCGGACGATCCACTAGCTCGTCGAGCGGATCCCGGTCTGCACCGGGGCGAGCGCGTCCTGGTTCGACGGCGCCAGGTCCGCGGCCAGCTCGAACGCCTCGAGCGCCGCCTCGGCGCGGCCGATCCGCTTCAGGAACTTGCCGTACCACCGGTAGGCGCGGGCCAGGTCGCGGGCGGGCGCGTCCTGCGCCCGGATGGCGTCGATGGCGGCCGCATAGGCCGCGTCGGCGCGCTCGATCTCGCCCAGCTCGTCCTGCACGCGCGCCAGCACGAGGTGGGCCTCGCCCAGATGCTGGCTGCCGCCGGTGCCGAGCGCCTGCACCGCCTCGGCGGCCTGGCGGCCGGCCGTGGCGGGGTCGCCCACCAGGAGCGCGTGCCGGGCCTCCTCGACGAGAAGCCGGCCGCGCTCGGCCGGAGCCGGGTCGGAACCCATCAGGTTTCTGGCCGCCGCGAGATGCGCGCCGGCGCGCTCGTCTCCCGTGTCGAGCAGTCGTTGGGCGTAGGCCAGATGCGCCTCGCTCAGAGAGCGGTTGTCCTCGTCGAGCTCGTAGAGCGAGTGGGACCGGTCGGCGCACCTGAGCGCCTGCTCGACCTCGCCTGCAGCGGCGTGGCGGCGCGACAGCTCGTACTGGGCGCGGGCGCGGCTCCTCAGGTCGACCTGATCGCCGCCCTCGGCCAGGGCGGTCGCAAGCACGGCGGCGGCCCGCGTCGGGTCGCCGGCGTCGGTGTACGCGTGCGAGAGCCAGACTGCGTAGCGCACGACCTTCGCCGCGTCCACCGCGGGCGAGCGTCGGAGCTGGGCCAGGCAGTCCTCCAAGAGGGCCATGGCGCGGGCGACGTCGCCGGAGCGGCGGTAGAGGTCGAAGAGCCGGCCGTAGAGCTCGATCCGCTCGCCGGGATGGGGAGGGGCGCCGGCGTCGCGGGCCTGCTCGAGCAGCCGCACCGCCTCGGCCTGGTCGCCCCGCTGGGCAGCCGCGACGCCCAGCCCCTCGAACGCATCGCTCATCCGCTGGGTGTCGCCGTTGACCTCGGCCTCGTGCAGGACGGCCCGAAGGAGCTCGTCGGCGCCGTCCAGCTCGCCCGTTCGCAGCATCATCATCGCGTCGAGCAGCTCGAGCGAGCGCGACCGCTGCTCGGTCGACGTCTCGCCGGAGAGCTCCTCGGTCGTCACTCCGAGCCGGCGGGCGATCTCCATGAGGACGCGCGGGCTGGGACGCCTGTCACCCGCCTCGATCCGCGCGAGGTAGCTATAGGAACAACCGTCGAACGACAGGTCACGCTGTGTCATGCCACGCTTTCGGCGCAGATGGCGGACGCGCGCGCCCAGCTTCCGCAACGCCTCGTTCGAGTACTCGTCCTCGTGCCCAACCGACTCGTCAAGCGCCGAATCGGCGAGCGGTCGGTCAACAGTGCGGCGTTCTGCGTCCACTCTTGGCAAGAGCTTACACCTCCGCAGTCGCCGATTCAAGGCGGCGATACACTGCCCGCATGGCCTTCCCGGTCACCCGGATGCGGCGGCTGCGGCGCACATCGGGCGTCCGCGACCTCGTCCGCGAGACGCGCCTCTCGCCCGCCGACCTGATTCAGCCGTACTTCGTGCGCCACGGCGAAGGCGAGGAGGAGATTCCCTCGCTGCCGGGTCAGTACCACCTCTCGATCGACAGGCTCGTCGCGCGCGCCGGCGAGGCGCACGGCGCCGGCATCCCGGCCGTCATCCTGTTCGGCCTGCCGGCGCGCAAGGACGAGGCGGGGAGCGAGGCCTACGATGACGAGGGGATCGTCCAGATGGCCGTGCGCGCGCTTCGGGCGCACGTGCCCGATCTGGTGGTGATCACCGACGTCTGCCTCTGCCAGTACACCTCCCACGGCCACTGCGGCATCCTCCAAGACGGCGAGGTGGCAAACGACGTCACCCTCGAGGTGCTGGCGGACACGGCCCTCTCGCACGCCAAGGCGGGCGCGGACATCGTGGCCCCGTCGGACATGATGGACGGCCGCGTGGCCGCCATCCGCTCGACGCTCGACGCGGAGGGCTGCGAGGGCACGTCCATCCTGGCATACAGCGCCAAGTTCGCATCGGCCTTCTACGGGCCGTTCCGCGACGCTGCCCACTCCGCCCCCTCGCATGGTGATCGGCGCGGGTACCAGATGGATCCTGCCAACGGGCGCGAGGCGCTCCGCGAGGCCCTGCTCGACATCGAGGAGGGCGCCGACATGGTGATGGTGAAGCCGGCCATGCCGTACCTGGACATCCTGCGGCGGCTGCGCGACGAGACACCCGTCCCGATCGCCGCCTACCAGGTGAGCGGCGAGTACGCGATGATCGCGGCCGCGGCGGCTCGGGATCTGATGGACGAGCGAACGGCGGCGCTCGAGTCGCTGACCGCGATCCGCCGGGCCGGCGCGGACATGGTGATCACCTACCACGCCGCCCGGGCCGCCGCGGAATGGCTATAGGCGCACGGGCCGAGCGCCGCTCGGCGGAGCTCGCCGCCGAGGCGCTCCGGCTCATGCCCGGCGGCGTATCGAGCCCGGTGCGGGCGATGCGTTCGGTCGGTCGCGACCACCCGCTCTTCATCGCCCGCGGTGAGGGCGGATGGGTGCGGGACGCCGACGGCAACCGCTATGTCGACTGGGTCATGTCGTGGGGGCCGCTCATCGCCGGCCATGCCCACCCCGCGGTCGTCGAGGCCGTCCGCGACGCCGCCGGCCGGGGCACGAGCTTCGGCGCACCGACGGAGCTCGAGCTGGAGCTGGCACGGGAGCTCGTCGCCGCCGTGCCGACACTCGAGCAGGTCCGGTTCGTGTCATCGGGCACCGAGGCGGCGATGAGCGCGATCCGGCTGGCCCGCGGCTTCACCGGGCGGGATCGGATCATCAAGTTCGCGGGCGGGTACCACGGCCACGCTGATGCGCTCCTGGCGCGGGCCGGCTCCGGGATGGCAACCCTCTCGATCCCGTCAAGTCCGGGCGTGCCCGCGGCAGCCGCGGCGGACACGCTGGTCGTCGAATACAACGACCTGGAGGGCGTCCGCGCGGTCGCGGAGCGCCACGCCGACCAGCTGGCCGCGGTCGTCGTCGAGCCCGTCGCCGGCAACATGGGCGTCGTCGCGCCCGAGCCCGGGTTTCTGGAGGGCCTGCGCACGATCTGCAACGGCGCAGGCGCCCTGCTCGTCGCCGACGAGGTCATCACCGGATTCCGGGTGGGCTACGGCGGCGCCCAGGAGCGGCTAGCGGTGCGGCCCGACCTGACCTGCCTGGGGAAGGTCGTCGGCGGCGGGCTTCCGGCCGCGGCGTTCGGCGGCCGGTCGGACGTGATGCAGCATCTCGCCCCGGCCGGCGACGTCTATCAGGCCGGGACGCTCTCGGGGAACCCGCTCGCGATGGCGGCCGGCCTCGCCACGCTTCGGATCCTGCGCGAGCCGGGGGCCTACGACCGGCTGGAGCAGGTCGGCGCGGCGCTCGAGCGCGCCCTCGCCGGCCCCGGCGTCACCGTGAACCGGGTCGGGGCGATGCTCACGGGGTTCTTCCATCCGGGCCCGGTGAGGAGCTATGCGGACGCCGCCGCCTCGGACACCGACCGCTTCGCCGCCTTCCACCGACACATGCTGGAGCGCGGCGTCTACTTGGCGCCGTCCCAGTTCGAGGCGGCGATGCCCTCGCTCGCCCACACCGACGAGCAGCTCGAGCTGACGGCCGCCGCGGCGGCGGAGTTTCAGGCATGACCGCGCTCGCGGCGATCGCCGACCGCGCGGCGGCGGCGAGCCCCCTCTGGGAGGCGGCCCTGCTGGACGAGCCGGCGGCCGAGCCGCGCTTCGCCGGCCGCTGTCCGGAACGGCACCTGCTCGGGGTCGAGTCGATCTACGAGGGTTACCTGCTCCACCACGGCAGGTCGCGGCTCTTCTCGCAGGACGATCCGGACCTGGCGCTCCTCACCGGCGACTACCTGTACGCGGCCGGACTCCGCGACATCTGCGCGACCGGCGACCTGGCCGCTGTCGCCGCGCTGGCCGAGCTGATCTCACGCTGCTCGGCTCGCCGCGGCGACGCCGAGCCCGAGCCGGACGACGCCCTCTGGGACGAGACCGTGGCCCGCCTCGCCCCGTAGCGCAATTCCGGGGTCAGGCACGCAATTGCGGTGCCAGGGCTATGGGGTCCAGCGGTCGCCGATCGGCGTCACGACCAGCTCGTGCGTCCAGGCGCTCCGACCCTGGTCGTGCAAGAACTGGATCGCCTTCGCCAGCTCGCGCGGATCGATCTTGTCCCCGCCGTCGTCGTCGCCCGGCGCGGCGAACGAGCCGTCGCAGACGAGGAGCGCGGCATGCACGCCGCGCGGCTTGAGCTCGTTTGCCGCCGCCTGCGAGAGCGCCCGCGTCCCGGCCGCCCCCGCCGCCCACGGCGCCCGCCCCGGCAGCGCCCGCCGGGCAGATCCGCCCGTGACCTGGACGATCGTGCCGGCGCCGCGCTCCGCGAGGGCGCCACCGCAGATGCGGAAGAACGCGAACACCTCGGGCAGGAGCTGCTCGAGGTACGGCGCCATCGCCGCGTCGTCCGTCGTGGTCAGGTCGCCGCCGCCGAACCGGCCCTTCGGCGACATCGCGTTCACGGCGAGGTCGAAGGCGCCGGCCTCGCTCACGACGCGGCGCATCTCCTCGGCCACCGTCAGGTCGGCGGCGACGCCGCGGCCGGGAAACGCCCCGGCGGTCTCGGCGCTCTTGCCGACGCCGGTCGCCTCCCACCCCTGGGAGATGAGGTGCTCGGCGACGACGCGGCCGAGCCCTCGCGCGCCGAAGACGAGCAGGTGCGGCATGGGCGCAGTCTATGCGGCGCGCCGGTGGAGGATGCGGATCGCCGCCGCCGCGGCCACGATCGCCGCGACGCCGGCCGCCGTCACGGCCGGACCGCCCGCGGGCCCTCCCGCCCCCGGCGCGACCAGCCCCGCCCCGGCGGCCGCCGTCGCAAGGGCGAGCGCCGCGATCAGCCCGGCTTGGCGCAGGACGAGGCCGCGATCGAGCCGGGCGCGCTCGCGCAGGTCGGCCGCCCAGAGCCCGCACTCGGCGGCGAGCAGGAGGGCGGCGGCGACCGCGGGCGCCCACTGGTCGATCGCCGCCGGCCCGCCCGCCAGCGCAGCCGCGTATCCGGCCGCCACGAGCGCGACGCCCCACCCGGCGCCGCCCTGCCAGCCGGCGATCGCCGACCCGGCCAGGACTCCGGCGCCGAGCGCCGCCGCCGCGGCGCCCCAGCCGGCCGCCGCCCCGCCGACGAGGGCGGCGCGCGCCGCGACCGCAGCCGCCCCGGCCAGTGCCACCGCCAAGGCAGCTACCTGCGCACGGTTCGGGCGAATCGCCGCGCCTCCCTCACCTCCGCCAGCGCCGCCGCGAGCGGCCTCCTGCCGTCCCATTCCACCACCGGCACCCCAAGCGTGCGGTAGCGGCCGCGGACGGTCTCGTGGCGCGCCATCCACAGCCGATGGGCCAGGTCGCCGGTCACGCCGGGGCTCGGCGGCGTCGTCGCGGCCGCGGAGACGTCGACGACGGCGAGGTCGAAACCGCGCGCCCGCAGGGCAGCCAGCGCCGCCAGCGAGCGCTCGTCGGCGAGCGGCGTGAGCGCCAGCACGAGCGCCCCGGGCGGCAGCGTCCGCATCGGGATGACCTGCACGTCCCGCCACGCGTAGCTGACCACGACCTCCGTGTCGATCAGCGAGTCGACCACGCGAAACGTCTGCGCCCGCCCGGCGGACGGGAGCACCCACCGCAGCACCCCGCCGAAGCCGACCACCCCGACCCGGTCGCGGGTGTGGAGGTACGAGGCCGCCAGCGACGCCGCCGCCCGGACGACGAGGTCGAGCGACACGGGCGCCTCCACGAACGAGTCGAGGAAGAGGACGACGTCGGCGTTCCGCTCCGGGTGGTGGACGTTCGTGTGCAGCGTCCCCCGGCGGGCGCTCACCCGCCAGTTGACCCGCCGCGGCCGGTCGCCGGGCTGGTAGGCGCGCACGTCGGCGAACTCGATCCCCTCGCCGGCCGCCCGGCTCCGGTCAGACCCGACCGACGCCTGCGTCCGCACGGGCCGTGGGGCTGTGCGGAGCGGGTCGAGGCGGGGATGGACGCGCACGAGGAGCGACGGCTCGATCCGCTCCTCCCACACGTGCAGGCCGAGCGGCTCGCGGGCCCGAACCCGCACCGGGACCGCGTATCCGCCCCATCGCGCGCACTCGAGCTCGAGCGGCACCGTCCTCGCCCCCGGCGCCAGGTGGAGCGTCTGCCGGGCGGGGCCGGCGCTGCGTAGCCCTGCCGGGATGCCCGCCGCGACGTCCACATCCCAGGCGCCCCGGTCGGCCTGGAGATCCACGTCGGCGCGCACCGTGTCGCCCTCGACGCCGCGGAGCACCGCCGGGGTGAGGGCGGCCCCCAGGCCGGGCGGGCGCGACCGTGCCAGGCCCACTGCGGCCAGGACGGCGAACGGCGCCCCGGCGGCCACGAGCTCCGGCCGGCGCAGCCCGACGGCCGCCAGGAGCAGCGCCGCTCCCAGCGCGGGGTAGGCGCGCAGCTTCGCCGTCCCAGTGCGCGTCACGGCGCCGGTGCGGGGCTGCGGGGCGCCGGCGTCGGCACGCGGTCCATGCAGTCCCGGACGATGTCGTCGCCCGACACGCGCTGCACCCAGAGCTCCGGCCGCAGCGTCAGCCGGTGCCCGAGCGCGGGCACGGCGACCGCCTTCACGTCGTCGGGGGAGACGAAGTCTCGGCCGTCGAGCGCCGCCCGGCAGCGGGCCAGCTTGAGGAGCGCCAGCGAGCCGCGCGGGCTTGCCCCGACCTGTGCCTGCGGATGGCCGCGCGTCGCCGTTACCAGGTCGACGATGTAGAGGCCGACCGAGCGGTCGACGTGGACGGTCTCGACCGCCCGCTGCATCGCCCGCAGCTCCTCGCGGCTCAAGGCCGGGGTGAGGGCGACGTCGTCGGTCATCCGCGCCCGCCGGCGCTCCAGCACCTCCCACTCGTCCTCGCGGGCGGGATAGCCGATCCGGGCCCGGACGAGGAAGCGGTCGAGCTGGGCCTCGGGCAGGGGATACGTTCCCTCGTACTCGATCGGGTTCTGGGTGGCGATGACGAGGAACGGCGGCTCGAGGAGGTGGGTCTCGCCCTCGACCGTCACCTGCCGCTCGGCCATCGCCTCGAGCAGCGCCGACTGCGTCTTCGGCGGGGCGCGGTTGATCTCGTCCGCGAGCAGCAGGTTGGTGAAGATCGGCCCTGGCCGGAACTCGAACGCGCCGTCCCCCTGCCGGTAGACCGACGCTCCGGTGACGTCTGCAGGCAGGAGGTCGGGCGTGAACTGGACGCGGGCGAAGCCGATATCGAGCACCTGGGCGAACGACCGGGCCACGAGCGTCTTGGCCAGGCCTGGGTAGTCCTCGAGCAGCACGTGGCCGTCCGCAAGGACGGCGAGCAGGATCAGCTCCAGTTCGGCGCGCTTGCCGACGACCGCCCGCTCGATCTCGTCGAGCACGGCCTTCGAGCGCTCGCCGACCTGCTCGAGCGATGGCTCGGTCACGGCGCGGCTCCGGTGCGTTCCAACGCCTCCACGACGGCCCGAAGCCGCTCCGGCGAGATGCCGGGCGCGTGCCGGTCGTGCGGCGCCTCCCGGTCTGGACGCACGAGCGCCCACGTCTCCTCGCCGAGCGCGGCCGCCGCGGCAGCGGGGTCCGCGTCGAGGTCGATGCCGGCGCCGGCGAGCCGGTCGCGGGCGATGTCCCGAAGGACCGGGCAGAGCCGCGAGTGCAGGTCGGCGGCGCTCGCCACGGCGAGGTCGACGTGCCGCTCCATCGCGCGCAGCCCGGCCGGCCGCGATGGCTCGGCTCGCCGCCGGCGCACGCGCCGGCGCGGCCGCGGGAGCGGCGGCAGGAGCGCGAGGGCGGCGATGGCCCCCGCGGCGACGAGGAGGGCGCGGTCGACGCTCATTCGCCGTCCTCGGCGGCGATGGCCGCGACGGCGGCGACAGCCTCGGCCTGCATCGACCGGTCGATCGGATGGGTGCTGAACCGCGCCCGCGCGTAGAGCCGGGTCAGCCGGCTCAGGTCGGCGATCCGCCCGAACCCGGCGGCCGTCATGCGACCTAGATACTCGAGCGGCGCCTCCCACCGCTCGCGCCCGAGGTCATTTCGGGCCATCACCCGGTCCATGGCCGCGTAGGCGGCGATGACGGCGCGGCGGGGATCGCGCTCGGCCCGCAGCGCGTCGAGGTCGATCCCGGCGGCGTCATCGTCGGGATCGGCCGCCGCGTCGCCCGCAGCGGGCTGGAGGAGACGGCGCCTCCGCATCCGCCGGACGACGACGACCGCGAGCGCGACGAGGGCGAGCCAGGTCAGGCCGGCGAGCGCCCAGTCGACGGCGGCGATGCCGGCCGGGTGGGCGACCGAGGTCGGGTGGTGCCCCCCGGACGATCCGTTCCGAAGGCGCGAGAAGAGCGTGTGCACATGAAGGAACGAGAGCGGGTTCCGGCCGGTCGTCTCGCGGAACACGACGAGGGCGATGAGGATCGCCGAGAACACGAGCAGCCGCTTCCTCGTCCGCTGCCTGAGCGCCTCCCGGAGCTCCTCGTCGCGGCGGCGCATGACCTGTCCGTAGAAGAGGAACGCGATCCCGAGGATCCCCGCGATCGGGCCTGCGACCAGGAGGAGCCAGACGAACGCGTGGTGCCCGGCCGAGCCGGCGACCCCACCGCCGGGGAACGGGCTCCCGCGATGCCCTCCGGACCGCGTGGCCAGCGACACGACGACGAGAAGGCCGAGCAGGCTCGCCGTCAGGATCGCCGTTCGGGCGGGCGACAGCGGGCCGGGCGGCGTGTGGTCGGGCCGGGCGCCCATCTTTACGGCTCTGACGGTACCAGTCCCGGCCCGGTTAGACTCGCGGCCCATGGCGTTTCGCGACCAGCGCGACTGGCTCGAGCACCTGCGCGGGCAGGGCGAGCTGGTCGAGGTGGCCGCGGAGGTCGACCCCCACCTCGAGATCGCCGAGATCACGGACCGCGTGACCAAGGCCGGCGGCCCGGCGCTCCTCTTCACGAACGTGCGCGGATCGGCGATGCCGCTTCTCATCAACCAGTTCGGCTCCGAGCGGCGGATGTGCATGGCGTTCGGGGTCAAGCGGCTGGACGAGCTGGGCGAGCGCGTGACAGACGTGCTCGAGATGACGCCGCCCGAGGGCCTCGTCGACAAGATCCGGGCGCTGGGCAAGCTGAAGTCGCTCGCCGACTCGCGGCCGAAGGTGGTCGGCTCGGGCCC
>DASQXS010000256.1:0-6729 GCA_035639615.1 Gaiellales bacterium
AGAACCGGGCCGAGCTGCACGCACTCAAGTCCCGCCTCACCATTCGCCGCCGGTACAGGCTTTAGCCACCGGTTTGACGCTCGCGCCGGTTCCGGCTATGAAGCCGCGACGTGAGCGAGCTCGTCAGCACGTACCAGTGGCTCAAGGCCGTCCACGTCGTGTTCGCCGTGATCTGGGTCGGCGGAGCCTTCATGGTGCAGGCGTTCGCGCTTCGCATCCTTCCCACCGGTGACGGGACGCGCATCGCGGCGTTCGCCAAGGACGCGGAGTTTCTCGGGCTGCGGATCTTCACGCCGGCCTCGCTGATCCTGCTCGGCTCGGGCGCGTGGGCGCTGCACGACTCGAGCGGCGTCTACGACTACAGCCAGACCTGGGTCCAGCTGGGCATCGTCGTGATCGTGCTCTCCATCGCCGTCGGGGCTGGGTACCTCGGCCCTGAGAGCGGCCGCATCGCCCGCGCGATCGAGGCGGGCGGCGTCGCCTCGCCCGAGGCGCAGATGCGGATCCGGCGCATCTTCGTCGTCGCGCGGATCGAGCTTCTGCTGCTCCTCCTGATCGTCGTCGACATGGTCGTGAAGCCGGGGATCTGACCCCCTCTGCGTAGAATCCGCCTCGGACACCACCGACGCGGAAAGGAGGGGAGATGGACCGCTACGACCCGGCCGCCGTCGAGGCGCGCTGGCAGGAGATCTGGGAGCGGGAGCACGTGTTCAACGTGGCCAACCCGGCGCCAGGCGACGACACCTCGAGGCTGTCGTACGTCCTCGAGATGCTGCCCTACCCCTCCGGCGAGCTCCATATGGGCCACGTCAAGAACTACACGATGGGCGACGTCGTCACGCTCTTCCGGCGCCGGAGCGGCGACCGGGTCATGCACCCGATGGGCTACGACTCGTTCGGCCTTCCGGCCGAGAACGCGGCGATCAAGTCCGGCCGCCACCCTGCGGGTGCGACGCGCGAGAACATCGTCGCGATCCGACGCCAGATGCGGCGTATGGGCTGGTCGATCGACTGGGACCGCGAGGTGTCCACGTGCGAGCCCGAGTACTACCGCTGGACGCAGTGGATCTTCCTGCGCCTCTACGAGGCGGGCCTGGCGTATCGCAAGAGCGCCGTCGTCAAGTGGTGTCCCAAGGACCAGACCGTGCTCGCGAACGAGCAGGTGATCGACGGCCGCTGCGAGCGCTGCGGGACGGAGGTCGAGGCGCGCACGCTCGACCAGTGGTTCTTCAAGATCACCGCCTATGCCGACCGGCTGCTGGACGACCTCGAGCAGGTGCGCTGGCCCGAGCGCGTCGTCACGATGCAGCGGAACTGGATCGGGCGCTCGCACGGGGCCGAGGTCGTCTTCACCCTGGACGACGGCACCGACCTGCACGTCTTCACGACCCGGCCGGACACGCTCTTCGGCGCGACCTTCTTCGTGCTCGCGCCCGAGCATCCGCTGGCCCAGGAGGTGACGGCCGGGACCGAGCACGAGGCGGCCGTCGCCGACTACGTCCGCCACACCGCCGCCCGCTCGGCGGTCGAGCGGGCCGAGGCCCGCGAGAAGACCGGCGTCTTCACCGGGCGGCACGTCACGAACCCGGTGAACGGCGCGCGCATCCCGGTGTGGGTGGCCGACTACGTCCTGGCCGAGTACGGCACCGGCGCGATCATGGCGGTGCCCGCTCACGACGAGCGCGACTTCGAGTTCGCGCAGGCACACGGGCTCGAGATCCGGCCGGTGGTCGCGCCGCGCGACGCCGAGCTGCCGGAGGGAGCGGCGTTCATCGCCCACACCCACGACGAGGTGCTCGTGAACTCGGGCGAGTTCACGGGCATGGCGGCGCCGGACGGCGCAAAGGCCATCGTCGCGGCGCTCGAGCGCGACGGACGGGGCAGCGGCACGATCGCCTATCGCCTGCGCGACTGGCTGCTCTCGCGGCAGCGGTACTGGGGCTGCCCGATCCCCGTCGTCCATTGCGACGGGTGCGGCATCGTGCCCGTCCCCGACGCAGACCTGCCGGTGCTCCTGCCCGAGGTGGAGGACTTCGTCCCGCGCGGCCGCTCGCCGCTCGCGGCCGCCGAGGACTGGGTCAACGTCGACTGCCCGCAGTGCGGCCGGCCGGCCCGGCGCGAGACCGACACGATGGACACGTTCGTCGATTCGTCCTGGTACTTCCTGCGCTACGCAGACCCGAAGAACGATTCCGCGCCGTTCAGCCGCGAGGCCGTGGACGCGTGGCTGCCCGTCGACCAGTACATCGGCGGGGTGGAGCACGCCATCCTGCACCTGATGTACGCGAGGTTCTTCACCAAGGCCCTCTACGACCTCGGCTACGTCGGGTTCACGGAGCCGTTCGCGAACCTCTTCACCCAGGGGATGATCTATTACATGGGCGCCAAGATGGCCAAGTCGAAGGGGAACGTGATCGCCCCCGACGAGATGGTCGAGCGGTACGGCGCCGACACGGTGCGGATGTACTCGCTCTTCCTGGGGCCTCCCGACCACGATGCCGAGTGGTTCGACGGCGGCGTCAAGGGGCGCTCGAATTTCCTGAGGCACCTGTGGCGGCTGGCGCACGAGTCGGCCGTCGAGTTCCCTCCGGGCATCGTGCGGGTCGTGACGGCGGAGGGCCCCGGGGCGGCCCTCGTGCGCAAGGCGCACCGGACGATCGACGGGGTGACGACCGACATCGGCGAGCGCTTCGCGTTCAACACGGCGCAGGCGAAGGTCCAGGAGCTGGTCAACATGGTGCAGGCGACCCCCGCCGCGTCGCCGGAGCAGCGCCGGTTCGCGGTGGCCACGGCGGTCTCGCTGATCCAGCCATACGCGCCGCACGTCGCGTGCGAGCTGTGGGAACGGCTGGGCGGCGAGCGGCTGTGGGAGGAGCCGTGGCCGACCGCCGATCCTGACATGCTCGTCTCGGACGAGGTCACCTACGCGGTGCAGGTGAACGGCAAGCGGCGCGGTGAGGTGACCGTGGCAGCAGGCCTCGAGCGTGATGAGGTCCTCGCCGCGGCCAGGGCCGTTCCCAACGTCGCCCGCCACCTCGACGGGGCCACGATCGTCAAGGAGATCGTCGTGCCCGGCCGCCTCGTCAGCCTCGTGACGGGATAGGCACGCTTCCGGCACGGGCCGGGCCTGGATCCGTGACACCGGCCGCCGGGATGATGCGCCCGTGCTCCCGCCGCCACGACAGCTCGCGCTCTACGCGTTCGCCGTGGCGATCGTCCTCGCCGTGGGGTGGCGGTACCACCCGGGCGGCGGCTCCGCGTACGCATCCGATCCGGCGCCGGAGCCCCGCCCGGCGGCCGTGCCGGCGGGGCCCCAGGTGCTCGTGGTGGACGTGGCCGGCGCCGTGCGCCGCCCCGGCGTCTATCGCCTTCCCGCCGGCGCCCGGGTGCTCGACGCCGTCCACCGGGCCCGCGCGTCGGGCCGGGCCGACCTGACGGCTCTCAACCTGGCGGCCCGGCTCACCGACGGCGAGCAGGTGCTCGTCCCTCGCCGCGGCGCCGGGCCCCATCCGGTGGGGGCCGGCTCGGCTCAGCCGGCGGCGCCGGTCTCGCTCAACTCGGCCACGCTCGACGAGCTCGAGACCCTCGATGGGATCGGCCCCGCGCTCGGGCAGCGCATCATCGACTACCGCACCCAGCACGGCGGCTTCCGCTCGGTCGAGGAGCTCGACCAGGTGAGCGGCATCGGCCCGGCCCGGCTGGCCGCGCTGCGCGGCCATGTCACGCTGTGACCCGTCGACCGCGATCGTGCTGTCCGCCGACGCCGGGCTGGTCGCCTCGGCGCTCCATCGGCCCGTGCTCGCCGCGGTGGCGGTCCCGCTCGCGCGGCGCGGGCGGCCGGCGGTGCTGCTGGCAGCGGTCGCCGCCGCGGCGTTTCTGTGGGGATCGGACAGGACCGCGGACCTCGAGCGGCTGACGCTCCGTCCGGGACCCGCCTCCGTGCGGGTGACGGTGACGGGGCAGCCGTCCGGAGACCGGGCACCGGCGGCCGTCGCCGGTGCCGGCGAGGCGGTGCTGCTCGTCGCGCCCCGCCT
Organism: Gaiellales bacterium; assembly: GCA_035639615.1. Taxonomy (GTDB): domain Bacteria; phylum Actinomycetota; class Thermoleophilia; order Gaiellales; family JAICJC01; genus JAICJC01. The sequence continues at coordinate 4,035 of DASQXS010000256.1, forward strand.
GAGCCTCGAACAGGGCGGCGTCTACCGCGTCCGCGGCACGCTCGCGGCGATCGACCGGGTTGTGCGCGACTATTACGGCACCCAAGGCATACACCTCGAGCTGAGGGTGAGTGTTGGCCGGCGAGTCGGCCGCCGGGGCGGGCTCTGGGGTCGGGTGGATGCCCTCCACCGGTGGCTGCTCGGGCGGCTCGGCGCCGATCCCGCCGCGAGCGGGGAGCGCGCGCTCGTCGCCGGCATCGCCCTCGGGGACACCGGCGGCCTGCCGGCCGACGCGCGGGCCGATCTCCGCCAGAGCGGCCTCTACCATATCGTCGCGGTGAGCGGCCAGAACGTGGCGCTCCTCATCGCGTTCACGCTCGTCGGGCTGGGCCTGGCGGGAGTGGTGGGGACGCCGGCCCGGCTGGCGGCCGCCGCCGTCACGGCGGCCTACGTGCTGGTTGCGGGCGCCGGCCCCTCGATCGTGCGCGCCGGCGTCGCGGGCGTTCTGATCTCGGCTGCCTGGCTCGTCTCGCGCACCGTGCGGCCGTGGCACCTCCTGGCGTGCGGCGCGGGCGTCGTGCTCGCATTCAACCCGCTGGAGCTATTCGACCCGGGCTTCCAGCTCTCCTTTGCGGCTGTGGCGGCGATCCATTCCGTCGCGCCGCGGCTTCGGGGGGCGCTCGGGCCGAGCGCGGCCGTGTCGGTGGCGTGCACCCTCGTCACGGCCCCGGTCGTGTGGTGGCACTTCGGCCGGACGGCGCCGCTGGCGGTGCCGGCGAACCTGCTCGCGCTGCCGGCTGTCGCACCCATCCTCTGGCTCGCCGCTGCCGCGGCCGGCGCGGGCGCGGTATGGGCGCCGCTTGCCGCGCCGCTCCTCGGGCTCGCCGACCTGCTCGCCGCCTACGTCCTCTGGGTGGCGCGCGCCTGTGCATAGCAGTCCGCCCACGACCACAAGGCCGCGCCGGCCAAGAGGCCGCCTGCCGCGTCGGAGGGGACGTGCATCCCGACCACCACCGTCGCGCCGGCGGTCGCCAGCGCCCAGGCGATTGTCGGCCGCGCGACTCGCGGCCAGAGCGTCGTCGCGATGCCGGCCAGCATGAGGGCCCGCATGGAGTGGCCGCTCGGGAACGAGCGGGAGAGCGTCACCAGGTCGAGGACGCGCTGGGGTTCGGCGTACCTGATCTGGTCGACGAGCTCCTTGCTCACCAGCTCGATGACGAAGCCCGCCGCCAGGGCGGCGCCCCAGACGGCCGCGACGCGCGAGCGTCCCCGCAGCCACAGCGCGAGGAGCCCTGCGGTCACGAGCACGACCGTCGCCGGGAAGCTCGCGGGGGCGGCCACCGCCATCGCATCCGACCCGGCCAGCGGGCGCAGGTGCCGGAGCGCGAACCGGTCCACCGACGCGGTGACTCCGGTATTCACGAGGAGGGCGAGGACGACGTAGGCGCCGGCCGCCATGAGCGTGCGCCGGTGCGCCCGCAGGACGCTCACCGCGCGGTCGCGGCGGCGTGGCAGAACTGCTCTGGGTCGATCACGACGACGGTGTCGTCATCGACGAACGCCAACCCGGCGACGTACCCGGCCGCGGACGCTCCAGCAGGCGCCGGGGCGATGTCGACCGGCCCCGTCACGGCCCGCGTCCGGCCCACGACGACGCCGCACGGGCCGCTCGCGGTATCCACGACCACGATCTGGTCGGCGTCCGCCGCGTCGCTGCCGAGCCGGCGCCCGGCGTCCACCGTGGCGATGACGCGGTCGCGGCTGACGACGACCCCGGCCTCCGGCCCCTGGCCCGGCAGCCGCCGCGGCGGCGTGTAGGCGACGATCCCGTCCACCGCCTCCAGGGGGAAGGCGTATGGCTCGTCGCCCACGTGCCAGACCAGGAGGCGGCCGCGCCGGCGCTCGCGGCGCGGTGCGGCGGGCGTGTCGTCGCCGCCGGCGAGGCGGACGCGGAGCTCGAGACCGCAGGCGGTGACGAGCCGCTCGAGGGTCGCCAGGCTGGGTGACTGCTGGCCGCGCTCGATGCGCGCGACCATCGCCTGCGACGTCCCCGCCCGCCGCGCCAGCTCGCGCTGGGAGAGGCCGGCGCGCGTCCGGGCGTTCTGCAGCAGCTCCACCGCGTCACGATACCAGATCCGGATCGATACCGGATCAGATATATATTCGCTCAGGTGGGCTTGGTTGTCATCGCCCACACAGCCACGATGTAGGCGACGAGCAGGAGCAGCGCGAGGACGGCGCCGATCCGTCCGAGGACGCTCCGGCCGACCGGACCAGATCCCAGCCGGCGGACGCCGATGCCGACGATGACGATCGCCGCGATCAGGACGAGCAGGCCGGTGTCGGCGGTGCCGAAGCCGATCCCGATCCAGGTGGCATCAGAGTTTTCCAGATGCTCCCTCGACGCGATCCACTGCGCGCCGACGCGCATCAGGACGTACGACGGCAGCACGGCGAGAAGCAACGTCCAGAAGCCGAACCGCGTGAGCGCGGCCGCCTCGGTGGGGTCGGCCCGTTTCCAGGCGAGCAGGAGGACTGCCGCGGCGACCGTGACGGCGCCCACCAGGAGCATGGCCCCGCCCACATGCAGGAGGAGCGGCAGATTCCAGCTGTCTGGGCGGATCGTCAGCGTGATCATGCGCCGGGCTTGTAGATCATGTCGATGAGAAGCGCGGCCACGGCCACCACGAGGACGACGTGCAGGCCGAGCGGCGGG
>DASQXS010000257.1:0-27779 GCA_035639615.1 Gaiellales bacterium
CGCCTGATACTTGAGCAGGGCGGCCGTCAGATCCTCGAACGCGACCGCCGTGCGGACGAAGGCGCGCTCGTTCTCGGTCACACCGTGATAGTCGAAGAATCCCTTCGGCACCGCCGCGTGGCCCAGGATCTTTCTGATGGCGCGCGCGTGCGCCCACTCGTGCGCGCCGACGACGCGGGCGGCATCACGTGCGGGCGGAGACAAGCGGCCGATCCGGAGCGCTTCGGTGTACATGCTCGCCTGCAGGTACTCAAGCTGGAGGTCGAATCGGAGGATGCGCGTGTCGTTGGCCGAAAGCGCGGCCGCCCCGGCGGCCGGCGCAGCTACCAGGGTCCCGGCGGCGGCACCGGCGAGGGCGCCAAGCAAGAGCTGCGCGCGCGTCCTCCCGACCGCCTGTTCGAGCGTGTCGCGGATGCAGCCGCGTGGGTCGAGCTCGTCCAGCATCACCGGCTGCCCGACTGGGGGTTCCCTAGCCGCGGACAAAGCCCGTCCTCTTGACGGCTGTGGTTGCTCTGACAGCGCTCCACAGCGGGTCCTGGGCGTGCGGAGCGGGAGGGGCGCCCACGATCGCACGCACCCAGGAGGCGTGCCGTGCTTCGACCGACACGATCTTCACCGCCGCCGCGAGCGCGGGCCTCGTCAGGTTGGTTCCCTGGCCGTTGTACGCGGCCACCGCCAGATCCTCCAGCGTCACCGCGGTGCGGCCGAACCGGTCGGCATCGCCGGTGGCGTCACCGAAATCGAATTCGGGTGGCGGCTGGGCGGCATCCCCGAGCACGCGCTTCAGGTAGGCGACATGGATCCGCTCGTGGCGGCCCGCCACGCGGGCAAACTGGAGCAGCTCGCCCGTGAGGCCGCCGCGCCCCACGGCCTCGGCGTAGAACCGTGCCTGCAGATACTCGAGGTGAAGCGCGAAGTTCAGGATGCGCGCGTCCTGTGCGGGCGACGGCGCAGACAGCGAGTCCGGCGCCAGCCCCGAGACGAGAACGCCGCCTGCCGCAAGGGCGCCCCCTCCTACGAGCGCACGGCCGACCAACTGCCCACGGGTGCTCGCCAGACCAGCCTCCCCACTCTGCACGCGCCAGCCCCCGGTTTCGACGGCGTGAAGCTTCGGCCGCATCATCGCAGACCGATCCTCCCAGTTCAAGGAAATTCCGAGACACCGCGCACCATCCCGGGCTAGTATCCGTCCCCTCGGGAGACCGTGGTGACCACCCCTCAGCGAGTGCTTCTGGCAACCACGGCGGCGGTCGTCGTTTCGCTCGCCGGCACATCGGCTTCGCTCGCCGCCGGCCACGCGACGAAGGCACACCAGCCCTCCGAGCTCTGGAGGGCGTTTCCACTCGGGAGGACGGTTCAGCCGCCCGCAAGCACTCCGAGCCACCCCGCGACCACGCATGTCACGCCCTCTTCGACCGGCGCACCACCGACCGCGGCCACGACGCGCAGCTCACGCCAGCAGGGAGGCCAGGGGTCGCGGGTCGACTACCTCGCGCCCCTGATCCTAGCGTTCGCCGGCCTCGCGATCGCCGCCTTCCTGCTCCGGCTCCAGGGATCCGTGACGGGCTTCCGGCGGCGAACAGGCGTCGCCGAGCGGCCTGGCGGGGAGAGCTCGCTCGGCGACAGGCAGCACGCTCTGCAAGCGCTCGCCGAGCTCCACGACACGGGCCTCCTCGACGACGAGCAGTTCGCGGCCAGATCGGCCGAGATCCTCGACGGCGCCCCACCGGGTCGCGCCTGAGGGTCGCCCGGGAACCCGTCGCCGATCATCGGGCGGTCGGCCGGCCGCGCACACGAGGAACGCGCGGGCGGTGCCGATCGAACCACGTTGCCAAGGCTCCCCTCCGATGTGCGGCGTCTGCCTGCGGCTCAGATGGAAGGCGGCGGCTCGACCCGGCCGAGCCCGCCGAGATCGCCAACGACACGTCCACGCCTGCGTCGGGCCGGTTACGGATAGTCGCCGTCCCGTCGTGTGCCTGGGCGATCATCTGGACGATTGCGAGGCCAAGGCCGGACCCGTCATCACGGCTCGGGTCCGCTCTGCTGAACCGGTCGAACGCCCGGGGCAGGAACGCGTCAGGAAAGCCAGGCCCGTCGTCGGTGACGTGCAGCTCAACGGCTGTCTGCCGCTCGCGTGCACTCAGGCGGACGGGGCCGGTTCCGTACCGAAGGGCGTTGTCCACGAGATTTCCGAGCGCGTGCTCGAGCTGAACCTCGTCGGCGACGACGGTGAGGTGGGTTCCGTCGCCGATCTCGACGTGGCGACCCTCGGCCTTGGCTCGAGTCGCGAACCTGTCTGCAAGGTGGGTGAAGACCGTCCCGACGCGGATCGCTGACCGCCGCGGTGCTTCCCCCTGCTCGGCCCGTGCCAGCGCGAGCAGGTCGCGCGCAAGCTGCGCCAGCCGGTCGGTTTCCTGGATCGCCGCGTGGAGAAGGTCCTCGTACTCCTCGGGCGATCTCCTACGCTGCGCCGCGACCTCGAGGTCGACCTTCAACCGCGCGAGCGGGGTGCGGAGTTGATGACTCGCATCTGCGACGAAGGCGCGCTCGTGGGCAAGCCCCGCTTCGAGCCGGTCGAGCATGCCGTTCAGCGTCTCGCCCAGGCGGCTTACCTCATCATGCGATCTCGGCACGGGCAGACGCTGACGAGGGGTCGAGGCGGAGATCTCGGCCGCTCTCTGCCGCATCGACTCCACCGGCCGAAGCGCTGCGCGGGCCAGACGGTACCCCGCCAGGCTGGCGAGCAGCAGCGCGATCGGGCCGCCGATCAGAAGCTCGGTGCGCAGGCTGGCGAGCGCCTCGTCGTGATCCTGGCGCGACTTGCCCACGACCACCACGAAGCGGCTTCCGCGCTCGGCGAGGGGCACGGCGAGGAGCCGCCATCGCTCGTCGGGCTCGTCCGGCGGTGAGGCGTCGAAGAGGACACCGCCGGCAGTGAGGCTCGCCGCTGCTTGTGCATTCAGGGCAGGTCGCTGCCAGTCTTCGTCGTTGCTTCCGATCAGCTGACCGCGGCTGCCGAGCACCTGTGTGAGCGTCTCGTCTCCGGCATCGGTCGACCGGACTAGGCGCGGCAGCGCGCCGTTGCGGAGGCCGATCGCATCGCGGGCGGCACGCGATCGCAGCTCGGCGTCGAGCGTGCGGTCGACCGCGTCGGCGACGCGGACGTACACCACGATCCCTGTGGCCGCGAGCACGAGCGCCATGACGACTGAGAAGGCCAGCGCGAGCCGGATGCGAATTGGGAAATGCGTCACGCGATCCTCGTCATCCCCCGTGACCCAGCCGGCCCGATCGATCGGGGCTACCCACGCAGGCGGTACCCCGAGCCGCGCACGCTCTCCAAGGACTCGCAACCGAACGGCGCGTCGATCTTGCGGCGGAGGAAGTGAATCTGGACGTCGACCCATTTGGCGCCGCGGCGGTACGGCTTTCCCCATACGCCTTCCGAGAGCGCCCCGCGCGTCACGACCGTGCCCGCGCGGCGCATCAGAAACTCGAGTACGGCGAACTCGGTCTCGCGCAGGTCGATCTGCACGCCCCGGCGGGACACACTCCGCCGGGACGGGTCGAGCACGAGGTCACCGACCCGCAGGGTGACCGGGTGCTCGATCGGGCCCCGCCGCGCCAGCGCCCGCAGGCGAGCCAGCAACTCCTCCAACGAGAACGGCTTGGTGAGGTAGTCATCAGCGCCGGCATCGAGGCCGCGCACCCGATCGCCCACCTGATCGAGCGCCGTCAGCATCATCGTCGGCGTGCTGCAACCGAGCTGGCGGAGCTGCGCGCAGGTCTCGAAGCCGTCCATATCCGGGAGCATGATGTCGAGCAGGATCACGTCGTAAGCCGCGCGCCTGACAAAGGCGACCGCTTCGGCCCCCGACCCGACCGTGTCGACTGAATAGCCATTCTCGCCCAGGGCGCGGCGCAACACCGACGCCATGCTGGCCGAGTCTTCAACCACGAGTGCTCGCATCCGGCCGTCCCCGCTCGGACATGGTCACTCTATCGCGCCCGTCGCGGCGGCAGACGCCTGTGCTCCCGCCCATACCTGGGCCGCGAATGTTTGGCGTTGGGCCGGCGAGGGTTTAAGATTGGATAAAGACGAGCCGGGGGATGTGCGCCCTCAATCGGGGGGACGAAGCGTGTGGCGCGTTCGTAGGCAGGCGTGCGGCGCCTGCTGATGTACAGCCAGGATGGCTGGGGTCTGGGCCACCTTCGCCGCAGCTTGAACATCGCCGGCGAGGTGCGCTCCGAGGCTCCGGACTGCGACGTCCTCGTCCTGGCCGACTCCCCGGCCGTCTCGATCACCGGCTCGCAGCCGGGAATCGAACTCGTCAAGCTGCCGACCATCATCAAGACGGGCAGCAACGCCTGGCGAAACGCGACGCTCTCGATGCCACTCCACCGGGTGATCGAGCTGCGCGCCGAGCTCGTGCTGCACGCAATGACCGGGTTCCGGCCGGATGCCGTGCTGATCGACCACATGCCGGTCGGGGCATTGGGCGAGCTGAAGCCGATGCTCGACCAGGCGGTCCTGGGGCCGCGTCGGATGAAGCTCTTCCTCGGCCTGCGCGACATCATCGACCACCCGTCCGTCGTTCGCCGCGCGTGGACCGAGCTCGGTGCATACGACTACGTGCCGCTGTACGACGCGGTCATGATCTACGGCAGCCGTCGCATCTACGACGCCTCCGAAGCCTACGACCTCGGCCTGACCGCCCGCCGGGTTGCGTATTGCAACTACGTGTCGCCGCGGCCCGACGGTGACACGCCGGCCCCGCTCTCCTCCACCCCCTATGTGCTCATGCTCGGCGGGGGCGGAGGCGATGCGTTTCCGCTTGCGAGCGCGTTCGTCGATGCCCTCGCGTCGCTGAACGGGAAGCTCCGAATGGACGCGGTGATGCTGACCGGGCCGAACATGGCAGCAGCCGAGCGCGAGACCCTGTTGGCGCGCGCGAGGTCAAGGGTGCGGGTCGCCGGCGCGTACGACGACGCAACCGTGTGGATCCGAGGAGCCTCAGCCGTCGTCATGATGGCCGGCTACAACAGCCTGTGCGAGGTGCTTCGCTGGAGGAAGAAGGCGCTCGTGATACCGAGGCCGGGCCCCAGCGCAGAGCAGCGCATGCGAAGCCGGCTGTTCGCAGGGCGTGGCCTGATCCGGCTGCTGGCACCCGAGGCGCTGACTCCCCGTCGGCTCGCCGCCGATCTCGACCGGCTGCTGGCCGATGAGACCGTCCCGAACCCTGCCGGGATACCGCCCTTGGACGGAGCCCAGCGCACGGCCCGGATGCTGCTCGAGTCTGCACCGCCCCTTCGCCCATGGCTGAACGGCTCGGCCAGTCGCAGCGGCCGGCCAACGGGGTCACGCAGTGGCGCCGAGGTGTCGCCGATATGACGGCCCCGGTTGTCGCCGAACGTCCAGAAACCGGGCTTGGGGACGCGGTCGCCGCCGCGCTCGACATCGCCACGATGCAGCGGCGGCTGCGGGCGCTCTTGCCCTCAACCGGGACACGGCCGATGGGGCCGACGCTCGTCTCCGCGCAACCGATCACGTTGAAGCCCCGGCGGAGAATCCTGATCGAGTACGTGCTCGCGCGTGGTCCGCGGGAGTCCAGGGTGCGGGTGTTCGGGAAGCTCTTCCCCGACCGATCGCGGGCAGTGCGCCTGCACCGGACATGGAGGGGTCTCGAGGGCGTCGATTTCGGCGCCGACGCCGGCGTGCCCCGGTTACTCGGGCGGATCGACTCGCTGGGGCTCGTCGTCTATCTGCCCGCGCCCGGCCGGACGCTGGCGGATGACCTCTTCTCCCACCACGCCGATGCTGCGGTCAGGCGGACCGGCGAATGGCTGGCGCGGCTCCATGCGGGCCGCGTCGTCCTCGATCGCAGGCTCGACCTGGCGCGCGAGGTGGAGAACGCCCGGCTGTGGGCCGAGCAAACGGCCGCCGCGCATCCGAGCGTCGCCAGTCGAGCACGGCGCCTGGGTGACGAGCTCGCCGCATGTGCGGGGGCGATCCGGCCCGAGACCGACGTCCCCGTACACAAAGACCTCCATCCGGGTCATGTGGTGGTGGGCCCAAGGCTGGCGGTCATCGACTTCGACGAGATGCGACTCGGCGACCGATCTGCCGACATGGCCCATTTCTGCGTGTATCTGCAGCTTGCGGAGATGCGACATGGCCCATGCGGGCAGATCGAGAGGCTTCGGCGCGCATTCCTGGCTGAGTACTCGACGTGCACCGGATGGACGCCGGACATGCGGTTCGAGTTCTTCTCCGCGTACACCTGGCTCAAGGTCGCACGTCAGCTCACGCGTGGATCGGGCATGGCACCGCATCCCACCGGCCTCGAGCGCACGCGCCAGCTTCGGGCGGCTGTCGACCGCGGCCATGCAGCGATCCGGGAGCTGATGTGACGTGGGGACCGTGAACGCCACGCGTCAGGACAAGCCCGAGGCGAAGCGGCCTCAGATCGCCTACATCCTCCGCAGCTACCCGCGCCTATCCCAGACGTTCGTCCTCAACGAGATCCTCGCGCTGGAGCGCCTCGGCGTGAACATCCAGATCTTCGGCATGACAAACCCGGAAGAGCCCGTGATCCAGGATGAGGTGCACGAGGTGCACGCGCCCGTGCACTACCTCGCTCCGGTCCGTGGTCGCCGGACCGCTGCCGTGATCGGCGAGCACCTCCGCCTCGCTACGTCGTCGCCACGCCGGTACGCCGCCACGCTCGCATACGTGCTGAGGCGTAGGGACCTCGACGCGGGGTACGCCACCGTCTCGCGCCTCACCTGCTTCGTCTACGCCGTTCACCTCGCCGTGCGGCTGAGAACCGGTACGGCCGACGGGCGGATCGTCCACATCCACAGCCACTTCGCTCACGACCCGACGCTGATCGCGCTCCTCGTGAAACGGCTCACCGGGGTCCCCTTCAGCTTCACGGCGCACGCCCGCGACCTCTACCAGACGCCCCGCCGGGCGCTGGCGGAGCGAGCGCACGAGGCGACGGCCGTCGTCACGTGCTGCCAGGCCAACGTGGACTACCTGCGGCGGGCGACGCGCCCGGAGGATCATCCCAAGGTCAAGCTGATCCACCATGGAGTCGACATCGCCGGTGTCCGCCCGGGTGCGCGTGCCCCGGACGCTCCACGGCGGCCGGTGATCATGTCGGTTGGCCGGCTCGTCGAGAAGAAAGGGTTCGCCGACCTGCTGCACGCGTGCGGGATGCTCAAGCGCCTCGGCCACTCGTTCCGGTGCGTCATCTACGGCGAGGGTCCGCTGCGCGGCGAGCTCCAGGAGCTCGTGTCCAGCCTCGGACTCGACGGCACCGTCCTCCTGGCCGGGCCGCGTACGCGCCGCGAATTGCTGGCTGACCTGGCCGGCGCGGACATCTTCGCGCTGACGCCCGCCGTCACCGGCGACGGCGACCGGGACGGGATCCCCAACGCGGTCGTGGAGGCGATGGCGTGCGGCGTGCCCGTTGTCACCACGGCCACCGGAGGGATCCCGGAGGTCGTCGTCCACGACTCAACCGGCCTCGTGGCGCAGCCCCATGACGTGCCGGCCATCGCCGCACATGTCGGGTCGCTCCTCTCAGACGAGGGCCGCCGCCGCCGTCTCGGCCGGCGGGCACGGCAGACGGTCAAGGACGAGTTCGACGCCGACGTGTGCGGCCGCCGGATCGCTTCTGTCCTCGCCGGCGAGGAGCGCCCGTGAGCCCGCCCGCCACGCTGATTCAAAGGACGGACACCTGGGCACCCGGCCTCGATGCCGCGCTGAACCCACGGCTCATGGCCCAGCGCCTCGGCGGCGACGCACCGTGCCACATCCTCGATGCGAAATACCAGCCTGGCGGAACGAGCGTCGTCCTGTATCGGGTGGGCTCGCGGCTGGTTCTCGGCGTCCTGGATCGCGACGGAGAGCTCGAAACATACCCGTTTCCGCACGACCCCCAGCTGCCGAATATGGCCGTGGCGTTCGACGCCCACGAGATGTCACGTGCGCTCGCAGGCGTGCTCTCGGGTCGGGTAGTCAGGTACACGGCCGACCTCGTCCGCTACCGGCCCGGCCGCCGTTGCACGCTCCGTCTGGCCCTGGGCGTGGCAGACGGGTCGGGGAGCGGCCTTCGCCGACGGGTGCTCTACGCCAAGCTCTACCACAATCCCGCCAAGGCGGCCGCGGCGCATGCGGGCAACATGATGGTCTCGGTCACCGGCCCCGTCCGAGGGGTCGGCTTCGCCCGTCCGGCGGGGTTCGCCCCGGACCTGAACCTGCTCCTTCAGGAGCCGCTTCATGGAACGCCGCTCGAGCCCGTGCTGGGTGTCGGCGACGGAGCGGGAGCAGCGATGGCGGGTATCGGCGTTGCGGCGCTCCACGACCTGGTCGTGACCGGCGCTCGGCTGCGTCCGGTTCAGCCGGCACTGGCGCGGATGCGCGCGCGAGCCGAAGCCGTCGCGGACCTCGACCCCCGGCTTGGCGCCGCCATGGTGGAGGTGGCCGAGGGGCTCATCCGCCGGCTGGAGCGCCTCGACGGCTGGGGCGCTGAACTGTCTCTCGTCCACGGCGACTGCAAGCCGAGCCAGTTCCTGATCGGGAGCTCCGGCGTCGAACTGCTCGACCTCGACCACTGTGGGATCGCCGACCCGGCCTCCGACGTGGGCGATTTTCTGGCCAGCCTGCGCGTGCTCGAAGCCCGCCGCCCCGGGCTCCGCGCGAAGCACACGGCACAGGTGCGAAGATCGTTCCTCGACGCGTACTGTGCGAGTCGCCGCAGCGACGGTCTCCGGCTCCGCGCCGGCTGGTACGAGGCTGCCGCGCTCCTGCGCAAGGCATACCGGGCCTTTCAGCGCAGCCCGCATTCGCAGCTGGCCCCGGCCCTGGTCACGGCCGCCGCCGACGAGCTGGCGGCGCTCCCCGGCGGAGCTCGGCAATGACGATCCCGGTGGCTCAGCCACGTCCGCACCGCAGCGATGCGCGGCGCGCGCTGCGTCTGCTCACCCGCTTCACAGAGGGCCATCACCGCACGTTCGTCCTGGCGCTCGTGATGCTGACGTTCGAGGCGGCCACGGCGGTATTCGAGTGGTACCCACTGTCGTACCTGATCGACTACCTGAAGGGCGACCGCGGCCCCATCGACCTGCTCGGCCTCCCGCACAGCCGCACCGCGACGGTCGCCACGCTGACGATTGCGGTTGTGCTGATCGCAATGCTGAATAGCGCGGCCGACTCGCTGGCCGAGATCTTTCTCGCCCGAGGCGGTCGCACGCTGGGGTTCCGACTGCGCGTGGGCCTCTTCTCGCACCTGCAGCGGCTCTCGCTGACCTTCCACGACCGCAGCCACACCGGCGACGTGATCTTTCGCGTGGTCGGCGACGTGAAGGAGTTCGAGGACTTCGTGATCGACTCCCTGAGCGACCTGGCGGGGAGCATGCTGCTGCTCGTCGCGACCATCGCGTTCCTGTCGTTCGAATCGTGGCAGGTGACGCTCGTCGGCCTCACCATCATCCCCGTCCTGGCCCTGGTCTCGAACTTCTTCTCGAAGCGGATCAAGGCCGCTGCCAAGCGGCAGCGCGCCCGCGAGGGCGACCTGGCCTCGGCGACGCAGGAGATGCTGGCCTCGATCCGCGTCGTGCAGACGTTCGGCCGTGGCGGCCACGACGAGAAGCGCTTCGTCGATCACAGCGGCAGGGCGATGAGCGCAGCGCTCGACGCCGCTCGGCTCGAGGCGTGGTTCAGCTGGGTCGTGAGCGTCCTCGAGGCCGTCTCGATCGCGGTCGTGATCTGGATCGGCCTGTGGCTCGTCGACAGCGGCGCGATCACGGTCGGGATGCTGGTGCTGCTCGCGATCCTGATCGGGCAGATGTTCAAGCCGACGCGAAAGATCATCAAGGAGTGGAACACGATCGCGAAGGTCTTCGCCAGCGTCGAACGCATCGCCGACCTGCTCGATCGTCCCGTGACCGTGCGCGATCGGCCGGGCGCCGTCCCCGCCCCGGCGCTGAGCGGGCGGATCGAGCTGCGGAACGTGAGGTTCACGTACGCCGCCGAGCCCGAGCATGACTCCGATGCGCCGGCGGCAGACGGGACGCTCGCGCTCGACGACGTCAGCTTCACGGTCGAGCCGGGCCAGGTCGTCGCGATCGCGGGCCCCAGCGGCGCCGGGAAGACCACGATCGCCCACCTGATCCCGCGCCTGTACGACCCCCAGGAGGGAGCCGTTCTGCTCGACGGACAGGACGTCCGCGACCTGACGCTCGACTCCGTCAGGTCCCAGGTGAGCATGGTGATGCAGGAGACCGTCCTCCTGAGCGGCACGGTCGCGGAGAACATCGCGTACGGCCGGCCCGAGGCCACGCGGGCGGAGATCGTCGAGGCCGCCGTGCGCGCAAACGCGGACGAGTTCATCCAGACGCTCCCGGACGGCTACGACACCGACCTCACCGAGCGTGCCGCCAACCTGTCCGGCGGCCAGCGGCAGCGGATCGCCATCGCCCGGGCGCTGATCCGTGGGGCGCCGATTCTGATACTGGACGAGCCGACGACGGGCCTCGATACCAGATCTGCCGAGCTGGTGCTGGCCGGGCTGCGGGAGCTCATGCAGGGGCCGACCACGGTCCTGATCTCACATGACCTCGAGCTGATCCGGTCAGCCGATGTGATTCTCGTGATGCGGGCAGGGACGATCGCCGAGACCGGGACACATCGAAACCTGCTCCGGCAGGGCGGGCTGTACGCCGACCTCCACTTCCGCCGCCGGGCGGCGGGGCGTCGACCCGCCGCCGCCCGACCTGCGGTGGAGCCCGCCGCAGAGCCGGCGATGCTCGACCCCGTCGCCAGCCTGCGGCCTGAGCTGCCCGCCCTGGCCGCAGCGCTCGATCCCGACGCGGTGCGGCCGCATCTCGAAGGCATGCTCGACGGGGCGGGCGCGCGGTGGGAGATCACGGAGTGCAGGCCGGGGAAGGCCCTGTACCTGCCGGAGGAGGCGTGCATCGTCCGGTACCTCCTGTCGCTGCGCGACGCCGGCGGCTCGACGCGCCGGGCGGTCGTCGGCGGGCGACTGTTCGCCGATCCGGCCCGGATGGCGGACTTCGTCCGCGACCGGCTCCAGCCGCTTGCAGACAGGCTGGGCGAGCGGTCCGAGACGACCCCCTTCCGGGCCCCGGTTGCCGCCATCGATTCCCTGGGGATGGCGGCGTACGCCTTCCCGGTGGACGCGGAGCTCCCGACTCTTGCGGCCGCAACCGAGCCGGGGCGGATGCGGGACGAGCTGCCGAACGTGCTCCCCGAGGCGCTGCGCCGGAACGTGGCTGTCGGGGCCGTCGATGTCGCGGTGGCCCGGTATCCGCGCCGGGGACGATGCCTGCTCCGCTACGCCGTGCAGGGGACGCTCGCAACGGGCGGACTTCCCGTCATCCCCGTCGTCTACGGGCGGCTCGGCGTCGACAGCGCCCGCGTCGCGTCCGTCGTCGGCGACCTCGAGGGTGCGCTCAGGTCCGCCAACGTCCTTCGCATCCCTCGCGTTCTCGGCACCGTGCCGGATCTGGACCTCGCCTTGCTCGAGGCGATCCCCGGGGAGCCCGAGATCGGCCGGCTCCTGGCGGCGACGTCGAACGGTCCCGGCGAAGACCTCGAGTCCGCCATCGACGCAGCCGCACGCGTGGCCGCCGCTCTCCATAGCGCCCCGGTCGAGGTCGGGCCAGAGCGGACGCTTGATGCCGAGATCGCCTCGCTCGCGGCCGGCGTCGCCGCCGTGCGGCGGGTCGCACCCGCGTTCGGCGAGCGGCTGGAGGAGTGGGTCGGGGGCATCAGCGAGCACGCGGAGGCGCTCACACCGCTGGCCATGCGGCTGAGCCATGGCGACTACACCCACACGCAAGTCCTGTTCCACGGCGGAGGATGTGCCCTCGTGGATCTCGACGACATCGGCATGGCGGAGCCCGCGCTCGACCTGGGTGTGTTCTGCGCGTACCTCCGCGTCGCGTGCCGCAAGTCGCCGGGTCCCGCGCGCGGGCTCGCCGACGACCTCGCACAGCGCTTCCTGCAGGCCTACGCGGACGGCGCCGGCGTTCCGGCCGGCGACCGTCCCGCGCTGTATGGGCGCGCCGCCCTGTACGAGTCCCTCACCCTGGTACGGATCGCCGTCCGTGGCTGGCACCAGCTGAAGCCGGCCCGGGTCGCCCACGCGGTCGGCATCCTCGAGGAGCGACCAGCATGTCTGCCTCAGCTGGTGCATTAGCGCGGACGCACTCGCCCGCCGGGCTCGGACCGCTCGATGCCTCGCGCAGCCCGGCGTTGACGCGGGAGCTGCCGGGGCTCTCGACGGCGCTCGATCCCGACGCCATGGTCACGCACCTGAGCCGGCTCTTCCTCGGCGGATCGACCCGCCACACGATCGACCGCTGTCGGCCCGGCCACGCAACGTACCTGCCAGGGGGCGGGTGCCTGGTGCGGTACGAGCTGACGATCACGGGCTGGGGACCGACGCTTGTGAACGGACGCCTGTTCCGGTCGCCCGCGGCATGCAGCCGGCATCTGCACGATCGGCTGGCCCCGCTGGCGATCCGCGCGCCAGGCCGAGCGCTTCGGGGTCCATTCATCGCCCGCGTCTCGGCCGTCGAGGATCTCCATCTGGCCGTGTCTCGGTTCCCGATTGACGGCGAGCTGCCGGCGCTGATCCATGCCGCCGATCCGGTAATGGCGGGGCGCGTGCTGCGCAGGGCGCTTGGCTCGAGACGCGGCCGGTGCCGCGTCGCCCTCGGCCATTACGGCCGCCGCAACCGCTGCGTCCTCGTCTATGAGCTGCAGGGGGCATCGACCCACCCCGAAAGGATCTACGGCAAGGTCTCCGTCGATGGACGCGGCGCGACGGCCGATGCGGTCATCGCCGCGCTTCACGCCCGTCTGCCACACCGGCCCGAGGGCGCGCGCGTTACCGTCCCGCGCTCATTGGGCTTCCACCCGGCGATGGGACTGCTTCTCCTCGAGTCCGTCCCGGGCAGCCCCCGGCTCTCGTCCCTTCTCAAGGCGATGTCCGGTGCGCGGTCTGGGAGCGCTGCGATCGAGCGAGCCGTCGAGGGCTGTGCGGAGGTCGCCGCGGCTCTGCACACGTCGGGCGTCACGCTTGGTCCGCGTCGCTCGATCGGCCGGGATCTCGCCCAGCTGGGCGAAGCCGCCGAGGGTGTACGCCGGATCGCCCCGCCCCTGGGCGCCTGGCTCAACGCCTCTCTGACCGAGGTCGAGGAGCGCCTCATCGGCTCGCGGGCCCTCCCGGCCTGCCTGTGCCACGGCGACTTCCGCCACAGCCAGATCCTGTTCGAAGGCGATCGCCGCGCCCTCCTGGACTTCGACACGGTATGCCAGGCCGAGCCGGCGCTCGACCTCGGCCACTTCCTGGCCTACCTGCGGCTTTCCGCTGCCAAACGCCCGGCGCTGGCCCACGACGTGGTTGACGACCTGGCGGAGCGCTTCGTCGCCGCCTATCTCGCCGCGGGAGGGTCGCCCGGATCGACCCCGGCCGCCGTACGCGCACGGGTGAGCGCCTTCGAAGCAGTCGCACTCGTGCGCCTGGCCGTGCACAGCTGGCAGAAGTTCAAGCCCGAGCGCCTGGCGATCGTCATCACCCTGCTGGAGGAGCGCCTGTCATGTCTCAACCCGTAGCCGACCGGCCCCCGTCGCTGCCCGACGATCTGCGCGCCCTTGCCGAGCCGCCACGCTGGCTGCGAGTCGCCGCGGATGCCTCCGAGGTCACCCGCGCGCTCCGTCGTCGCGTCCCCGAGATCGCGTCCGGCGGCGTCGACCTCCGTGCGTGCGAGGTGCGCCGGGTCCGGATCAAGTCCGACGGCTGCTCCGGGCTCTATCGCGTGCGCGTGCGCGACCGCGAGGCGGCGCCCGAGCGCGTGATCGAGTTGCACGGCGACCTGATTCCGCCGGGACGACCGCCGCCGCCGGATTCCGCCGCACGCCCGTTCGGGGACCCGGGATGGCGCTCATGGCTTCCGGAGCTGCGCCTCGTCATGTCCCTCGAGCCGCCCGACACAGCACTGCGGGCGCTGCCGGCGCTGATGGATCCCGCGGCGGCGAGCCGGCTGATCGAGCGAGCGGTCCGCCGGGCGGCGCCGGAGTACGCCGACTTTCGCGTCAGGGCGTGCCGGCCGCACGTGGCACGGTACAAGCCGGGCAGCCGGTGCACGGTCGTATACGAGCTCGATCTGCCCGCCGGCGCTCCCGCGAGGTGGCCGCGCGCGGTCGTGGCAAAGACCTATCACGGCGACAAGGGCCGAACCGCATTCGACGGAATGCGCGCACTCTGGGCTTCGCGGCTTCCGCGCGCGACCGTCGCCATAGCTGAGCCGGTCGGGTTCCTGGCCGCCGAGAACGTCCTCGTGCAACGCGTCATTCCCCACAGCCGAACGCTCAAGGAGCTGCTGTGCTCGTCGCTCCCCGCTGCGACTCCCGACGCCCAGGGCGAGCTCGACGCCGCCATCGAGCGGGCCGCTCACGGCCTGGCCGCGCTCCACCGGATCGGAGCCCACGCGGACCGGACGGTGACGTGGGACGACCACGTGGCGGAGATCCGCGAGCTCATCGGCCGGGTGTCCGGCTTGACCTCCTCCGTAGCCGGGAGCGCGCGGGCCCTGCTCGAGCAGCAGTCCCGGCTCGCGGCCGCCCATCCCGCCCAGCCCGCGGTGCCTGCCCACGGCACGTTCCGCCCGGCGCAGGTCGTCCTGGACGGGCCCAGGATCGGCTTCATCGACTTCGACGGGTTCTGTCTGGCCGAGCCGGCCATGGACGTGGCGCTGTTCCGGGCCTCGCTCCGCGACGCCGGCCTGCGAGCGCTCGAAGCGGGAGACCGGGTCGGCGCGGACGGCGCCGGCCGCGAGGAGGGCTTGACGCTGCTCGATGCCGCATGTGAGCGGTTCCTGGCCGTCTACGAGCAGGCCGCGCCGATCTCCCGACGGCGCGTGGCCCTCTGGGAGACGGGGGAGGCCCTCATCGCCGTTCTTCATTGCTGGACGAAGGTCAAGTTCGACCGCCTCTCCTACCGGCTGGCCCTGCTTCAGCGCCGGCTCGCGGAGGTGGGGGAGTGAGCCCGTGACGCCTCATGCCGTCATCTCGGGCAGGGGTGGCGACGCGGCGGTGCGCCGGTTGCTGGTCGGCGCACACGCGCGCCGGCGCCTCGCAGGGGAACTGACCGCGATGGTCGCCGGCGACCACGCGATCGCGGGCATGCGCCTGCACCGGGCGAAGCTCAAGCCGGGGCGCAAGCTCAGTGGGTGGTACACGGTCGACGTCCTGTGCCCTGACGGCCGGCGCGTGCAGCGGGAGGTGGCGGTGACGTGGACTGCGGCGGAGGCCGGCGCTGATACAGGTGCCGAGGAGGCGGCGACGCTCGACCGGGATGCCTTGGACCGGGGCCTTGCGACGCCGTTTCGAACGCTCGAACGGCGGCTGCCGCGATCGGGGATGCGTATCCGCGCGTTCCCGCTCGATCCTGACTTTCCCAGCCTCATCCGCCTCACCGGTCCAGACTTCGCCTCGGGGCCGCTCCCGCTCGCTCCCGGCCGCCCCTGCAGGCTCGCCGTGATCCGGTACCGGCCCGGCGAGCGGCACGTCCTCCGCTACGCATCCCTCGGCCGCGGTCCGGGCGCGTCGATCATCTTCGTCAAGCTCCATCGCGAAGGCGAAGGCCCGTACCGGCGGACCGCTGCCGTCGCCGACTGGCTGTCCCGCCAGGGCACCCCGGTCGCCGCGCTGCGCCCACTGGCGTGGCTCCCCGCCGAGCGCGCCACGGTCTACCCATGTGCGGAGGGGACGCCGAGCCGGGCGGACCTGCCGGCGCTGCAGCGAGCCGGCGCGGCCCTACGCGTGCTCCATTCGGGCCCGCCCAACCTCGTTGCGGAGGCCGATCCGCACGATCTGGATGCGGAGCTGGCCGCGGTCCGACGCGCATGCGAGCACATCGGTGCATTGCTGCCTTCCGCCGCCCCCGAGGTGACGGCCGTCCTCCGGGACGTCCGGAAGGCGTATGGCCGGCTTCCCGGCGAGCAGCACACGCTCATACACGGCGACTTCAAGCTCGACCACATTTGGCCCAGCTCGGAGCGCCTCACCCTCCTCGACCTCGACCGCTGCTGTCCCGGTGATCCGGCATTCGACGTCGGCAAGCTCCTCGCCGATCTGCGGTGCCGGTTCGCACTCGCCGGAAGGACGGGCATCGCCGACGCGCAGCGTGCGTTCCTCGATGGGTACGGATGGGCATCGTCTCCGCGGCTCGAACGCGCGCGTGTCTACGAGGCGGCGATGCTTCTCAAGCTCGCCGCACGGCGCGTGCCGGTGTTCCATCCCCGATGGGCTGATCTGACGGTCGCACTCGTCTCAGCCGCGAGGACGACGCTCGAAGACCTCGCCACCCCATACCCACCACAGACCCACCACCGGCGACGCACGGCGGAGGTTGGTGCATGAGCCGGTACGTGGTGACGGGCTGCGCGGGGTTCATCGGCTCGCATCTCGCCGATGCGCTGCTCGATCGGGGACACACCGTGGTCGGGATCGACGCGTTCACTGACTTCTACCCACGTCCGCTCAAGGAGCGGAACCTCGAGACGGCCGGGGACGACCCGCGATTCTCGCTCTTCGAGGAAGATCTCCTGGAGGCCAGACTGGACGGCCTCATCGGCGGAGCGGACGGCGTGTTTCACCTCGCCGCCCAGCCGGGCGTACGCGACAGCTGGGGGTTGTCGTTCTCGACCTACGCCAGGGACAATCTGATCGCCACGCAACGGGTGTTCGAGGCGGCGGCGACCGTGGGAGTGCGGGTGGTGTTCGCCTCGTCCTCGTCCGTGTACGGCGACGCTGAGTCCTATCCAACAGACGAGGAGGCCCGGCCGCGCCCGGTGTCGCCGTACGGCGTGACGAAGCTCGCGTGCGAGCATCTCGGGCACGCCTACGCGGCGGCCGCCGGCCTCGACATCGTCTGCCTCCGGTACTTCTCGGTCTACGGCCCCAGGCAGCGCCCCGACATGGCGTTCACGCGGATCATCCGCTGCCTGCTCGAGGGGCGGCCGTTCCCGCTCCTGGGCTCGGGCGCCCAGGTGCGCGACTTCACCTATGTGGGTGACGTCGTCACCGCCAGCCTCACCGCGATGCAGCGGGCGCCGGCCGGGGTGGTCTACAACGTCGGCGGCGGCACGCCGACGTCCCTGATCGCGGCGATCCGACTGTGCGAGCGGCTCGCGGGCCGCCCGCTCATCTGCAATCGCCGGCCCGCATCTGCAGGTGATGCCACCCGGACGCTCGCCGACACGACGCGGATCCGTGCCGAGATCGGATGGCGCCCTCGCACGTCGCTCCTCGAGGGGCTTTCGGCCCAGGTCGCCACGCAGATGCCACTTCGCCGCGCACCGGTGACGGCCGCGTCCTAGTGGATCGTCCGGCAACGTTCGCCGCTCTCGCAGCCTGCTTGCGTAGCAGGCTGCTCGCGACACCTGTCAAGGCGGGCGCCTTGACAGGCTGGCGGCTGCAAAGCGCGTCCGCGATCCGCTGGGTAGCAGATCGCTCCCGAACGTCGCAAGGCAGAGCCTTGCGACTGCTGCGGTGTCCTCGGTCGCGCCAATAGGTTCACTATTGGCGCTCCCTGCGTCCTAGCATCGCGTGCTTTTCCCTCGCCATCGACGCCAGCAACGTTCCCGGACGACCCACTAGGCGACCACGCGGCCGGCGCACGCGATCAGCTCCGGCACCGCTGGCCACTCGTCGACCGCAAGCCTCCTGAGCCGTCGCCCGGCGATCTTGACCAGTGTGGCCGCCCGATAGGCGCGCAGCCAGCCTGGGTGCGGGGCCTGAGCCAGTCCAGCGTACCCATCCAGCACCGCGCCGCTTGCAGTTGCAACAATCGCCGCCTCGCTCGGCCGCCGGATCGCCCGCCACTCCATGTACGCGAGCAGATTGGCGAGATCGCGGGCGGGATTGGCCCAACAGAAGCCGTCCAGATCTAACAGTACGAGGCCGCCGTGCGGACCCACGAGGACCTGGTCGGTGCGCAGGGCGCCATGGCTCGGCACGGGGGCGGGGTCGGGCAGCTGCCGCGCCTGCGCGCGCAACCGCCGGATGAGGTCGTCGACGGGCCGTGCGAGCGCCGGCGTCAGCTGGTGGAAGAGCGACCGGTAGGTCACAAGCTCCTCGAGATCCCGTCCCCATCGGGCGCTGGGCCCCGCAGCCCTCACGATGGTGTGTAGCGCCGCGAGCGCTCGCCCCACCTGACGCATCAGCTCGCTTCTGGCGGACACGGTCGACGACCGATCCAGCGCCGCGGTCGTGAGATCCGCGCCGTCGATGGCCCCTTGCACGATCAGGCCGAGCTCCGGCCAGACACCGATCGGCGCGACCACGCGTGGGAGGTCGGCGCTTCCGGCACTCGCCTCAGCGAGCGCCGCGAGCGTCGCGGCGTGCCGCTGGACATCACTCGCGAACACCTTTCCGGTCACGGAGCGGCTCGCCTCCGGCGGGCCCAGCTCGTAGCGAATGACGCAGCTGGTACCCGGCTTGTACCGCAGGGGGATCACGTCGCAGGCGCCTGCCTGCCGGGACTCCCTTCCGAACGCCCGTGACAGGTGTCGGCACATCGCGTCGGCGTCGGTCGCGGTCGTCAGCCCGGGTAGGCCCGGATCGTCCATGAACCGGCGGTACATGCTGCCCGACCGGTCGATCTCCACGACGCCGATGCTCGGTCGAATGCCCCGGCGGACGCGCTCGACGGATACGGCATAGGTCGCCACGCACCCACGCCCAGGGACATATCGCGTGTCGGCACGGGGCCCAACCTCGAGGCGAACGGGCGCTCCTTCCGCGGTTCGCCAGGCCCGGGCGAATCCGCGCGCAAGTGCCTCGCTGTCGAAGGCATCCGCCAGGCTCGGAAGGGCCGAGTCACGCGGGGGCGGCGGGGCCGCAGCGAGCGGATGCATATCGCCGGACACCAGTCGCTCGATGCTACTGCTGGGGCTGCGATGGCCGCGAATCAGGCGGGCGCGCGAACGGCGCTGGCAGCGGGCACCGGCGCGGTCTAACGTGCCCTCGTGATCGTGAACCAGCACTACCTGGGGTGCCTCGCGCACGCCTCGTACCTGGTGGCCGACGACCAGGCCGGGGTCGCGGCCGTCGTCGACCCGCAGCGCGACGTCGACGAGTACGTCGAGGAGGCGCGGGAGCTCGGCTGCCGCATCACGCACGTCTTCCTCACGCACTTCCACGCGGACTTCGTGGCCGGCCACCTGGAGCTGCGCGACCGCGAGGGTGCCGAGATCTGCCTGGGCGCCCGCGCCGCGGCGGAGTACCCCTTCCGGCCGTTCGCCGACCGCGAGACGCTCGACCTCGGCCGTGTCCGCCTCGAGGTGCTCGAGACGCCCGGCCACTCGCCCGAGTCGATCTCGATCGTGGTGTACGACCTCGCGGAGGACGAGCGCCGCCCCCACGCCGTCCTATCGGGAGATACGCTCTTCATCGGCGATGTCGGCCGGCCCGACCTGCGCGCCTCGCAGGGATGGAGCGCCGAGGAGCTTGGCGGGATGCTCTACGACTCGCTCCAGACGAAGCTCATGCGTCTACCGGACGAGACGCTGCTCTACCCGGCTCATGGCGCGGGCTCGCTGTGCGGAAAGAACCTGTCCACCGACACCGTCTCCACCATCGGCGTTCAGCGCCGGTACAACTACGCGCTCCAGCCGATGAGCCGGGACGAGTTCGTCCGCGTCGTCACGGCCGAGCTGCCCGACACGCCGGCGTACTTCACCTACGACGCCGTCCTCAACACGAAGGAGCGGCCGACGCTCGAGCAGGCGCTCGCGGCCGAGCTCACGGCGCTCAGCCTCGATCGGGTGCTGGAGCTCGCCGCCGCCGGGGCGCAGGTGCTGGACGTCCGCGATCCGGCCGAGTACGCCGGCGCGCATGTGCGGGGGAGCGTCAACATCGGCCTCGGCGGAAAGTACGCCACCTGGTCGGGGACGCTGCTCGAGCGCGAGCGGCCGATCGTGATCGTGGCTGAGCCCGGACGCGAGCAAGAGGCCGCGCTCAGGCTCGGCCGGATCGGGTTCGACGATACCGTCGTGGGCTACCTCGAGGGTGGCATGCTGGCGCTGGAGTCGCGCCCGGACCTGGTCGACCGGATCGAGCGCATCACCGCGGCGTCGCTGGCCGAGGAGCTCGACGGCCCGGACGCCCCGTATCTGCTCGACGTGCGTACCGACCAGGAGTGGCGCACCGACGCGCTTCCCGGGAGCGTGAACATCCCGCTCAGCGCGCTTCCGCAGAGGCTCGACGAAGTGCCCCATGACCGCCGCGTCGTCGTCTACTGCTCGACCGGGTACCGCTCGTCGATCGCTGCGAGCCTGCTCCGCAGGTCGGGCCTCGACCGGATCGACGACCTCGTCGGCGGGATGGGGGCGTGGGCAACGCTGACGCCGTCCGTCCTGTGAGCGGGGCTGCCGCCACCGAGCGGACGTGGCGCGTCGGCGGCTACGGCCCGCTCGGCTGGGCCGAGACGGCTGTCAAGGCCGCCGCGTTCCTGTGCGCCTACGTCGCCTTCGCCCACGCGCTCGACCGGAGCCTGCACGCCCCCGCGGGAGTGCGGATCCTCGAGCTCGGGCTGATCGGGGTCGCGGAGCTGGGCGTCCTGGCGGCGATCGGCGACCGCATCATCGAGCGCGAGCTGATCGCCATGGCCTTCATCGTCTTCAACAACGCCGCCCACCTCGGCATGCTCTACGCCCTCCTGGCCGTGCCCGGGCCGGGGCTGCTCCTGTCGGTCTTTTGCGCGCTCATGCTGGGTGGCGAGCTGATCAAGCTCCGCTGGGTGCGAAGCGCCGAGTTCACGGTGCGGGAGGTGGCGCCGATGGTCGTCCAGGCGCTGGTCGTCGCCTACGCGGCCGTCTACCTGGTGGCGCTCGGCGTGTGGCAGCTGACAAGGTGACAGCGGCGGGCGGCCCGTGAGCAGGCTACGGGTGGATGCGTTCGCCGGGCTTTTGCCGCGGCGTTTCCTTCTGAGGGTCGATGAAGGGCCGCTCGACGACGGTGGCGGCGGTACGCTCCGCCGGCGTCTCCACCTCGACCTCGGTTCCGAGCTCGGCGAGCTCGACTGGGAGCATCGCGTATCCGATGTTCTTCTCGAGCCGCGGCGAGTGGCAGGCGGACGTGACCTGGCCGACCCGGCGACCATCGTGGTGGGCGGGGAACACGTCGATCATCGATCCGTCGTTGTAGGCGCCGAGCGGCCGGCCGCCGATCTCCACGCCGACGAGCTTGCGCGAGATGCCCTCCGCCTTGATCCTTCGCAGGGCCTCCTTGCCGATGAAATCGGCCTCCTGCTCCAGGTCGACCATCCAGTCGTAGCCGATCCCGACCTCGTACGGGTTCTCAGCCAGGGTCATGTCCACGCCGTAGGCCAGGATCCCGCCCTCGATGCGACGGATGTGGCACGGCCCGGTCACCCGGAGGTCATGCGGTTCCCCCGCCTCGACGACGGCGTCCCAGAGCTTGAGGCCGTCGCGGCTCGCGTCTTTCACATAGATCTCGTAGCCGAGCTCGGACGTGTAGCCGGTTCGCGACACGACGACCTGCATCCCGTCGAGCTCCGTCTCGGTGAGGAAGTAGTACGGCAGCTCCAGTATCTCCTCGCCGAAGAGGTCGGCCATCACCTCCGCCGACCTGGGGCCCTGAATCTGCACCGGACCCACGTCTGCCTCCTCGATCGTGACGTCGAGGCTGGATCGGTATGCCAGCCCCTTGCACCACAGGAGCACATCGCTGTCGGCCAGCGACAGCCAGAAGCGATTCTCGCCCAGCCGCAGCAGCACGGGGTCGTTGATGATGCCGCCGTCCTCGGCCGTGACGAACACGTATTTGCACTGCCCCACCTGGCACTTGTGCAGGTCGCGCGGCACCAACATGTTCGTGAACGTGAACGCGTCGGGACCGGTGACCTGGACCTGGCGCTCCACGCCCACGTCCCACAGGGTCACCCCCTCCAGAAGCTGCCAATACTCGGCCACCGGGTCGCCGTAGTGGCGCGGGTGATACGTGTGGTTGTAGACGCTGTACATGGCCACGCCGTGACGGCGAGAGCCGTAGAAGAAGGGTGACTTTCGAATCCGCGAATAGAGCAAGATCTCGGGGTGGTCGTTCACCGCCATGCTTCGCCTCCCGTCTTCGGCTATCACGTCGTGCCCGGAAGCGCGGGTTCTCAACCACAACGGTGATACCGGCAGCCACGATGCAGCCCATCGCGCCCTCCGATACCATTAAAGTTGGGTAGAGCGGAACGGAATCCGAGACGGTGCGAGGGAGAAGTGGACGAAGACGCCTTCAACATGTCGGTGCGGAAGTTCCTCAAGACCCTCGGCGTGACCGCCCAGCGGGAGATCGAGCTCGCCGTCCGCGAACGGATCGCGGCCGGGGAATTGAAGGGCGACGAGGTGCTGGAGACGACGGCGACGGTTACCGTGCACGGCCTTCCGCGCGAGGTGTTCGTGACCGGGACGATCGCGCTCTCTTAGGCGAGAACGGAGTTCACCATGGCCGTTGATGACTTGACCAGCTTGCTCGACCGGGCGGGCGTGCCTTACGACCTGCTCGAGCACAAGCATACCGAGTCCGGACTCGCCGAAGCGCAAGCGCTTGGTGTGTCTGTAGACGAGGTCGCAAAGACCCTGATCCTCGACGCCCCCTCGGGACACGTGCGGGCGGTGATCCCCGCCTCCAAGCGGATCGACATCCGTAAGGCGGCGGAACACCTCAACGAGAACCGACACCAGATCCACCTAACGACCGAGGAGAAGCTGGGGCGCGACTACCCCGAGTTCGAACTGGGCGCGGTGCCGCCAATCGCCGGCTCGGGGCGCGACCGTGTCGTAGTCGACGTGCGGCTGCTCGAGCGTGACACGGTGGTGTTTGAGGCAGGCTCACACGACCGGTCGGTTCGTGTCGCCACATCCGACCTGCTGAACCTGACTGGGGCGGATACAGCCGACATCTGCCTCGAGGAATAGTTCGGTCCAGTCCTGCCTCTCGACGCCAACGCCGAGAGCGGGAGATCGAGCTCGTACCGGGCGATCAGCCAGTGTGCGCCACCGCGTACTCAACGGCTTGATCCAGCGTCATCGCCAATCCCGCCGCGTAGTCGGCCGACGTTTCCGACGCCTGCTCGAGTCCGTGAAGAAGCCGTTCGTAGCGCGACCTCTCGGGGTCGTGGAGCCGTACCCCGGAGGTCCGCTCGAACGCGTTGACTCCACCCCACAGACGAGCTGCCAGACACCGGCTACCACGGCTTGCGCCCACAGCGGCAAGGCCGGCGAGGCAGTACGCCGCCTGAAGGTCGTCGTTGAGTTGACGACCGATCTCAAGACTCTCTCGGTAGAGCCGGCTTGCTTCGACGAGGTCCCGGCGGTCGAGGGCTGAGTCGCCGAAGCCGTGGAGCCTCGCCGCCAGGCCCCAGACGGCGAGTCGTAGCGGCTTGTCGTGTTCAGCGCTGGAAAGCCACGTCAGCGCGGCGCGCATGTTGCCGTGGTCAGCCTCCAGTCGATCCAAGAACGCGGCCGCTTGGGGGCTTCGGATGAGCCGCTCGACTGACCGAGCCTTATCGAGGTAATACTCGGCATGTCGTCGGCGAACCTGCTCAAGTTCCCCGCTCTCGTCGAGGCACTCACCCGCATACTCGCTGATCGTCTCAAGCATGGAATATCGCTCGCCTTCTCGACGCAGAAGGCTCTTGTCGACCAGAGCGGCGATCGTGTCCAGGCCGGTTTCGCACACAACTTCCGCCGCTTCGAGCGTCGAGCCGCCAGCAAACACCGCGAGACGGGCAAACGTCCGTCGCTCGTCTGTCGTCAGCAGGTCGTAGCTCCAGGCGATCGTCGCGCGCAACGTCCTCTGGCGCTACGGTGCATCCCGCGGCCCGCCGGTCAGCATCGGCAACCGCTTCTCGAGCCGTTGAAGCAGCTGGCGGGTGGAGAGTGCTTTCGTGCGCGCCGCGGCAAGCTCGAGCGCAAGCGGTAAGCAGTCGAGCCGTGTGCAAATTTCGGGAACGACGCGGTCGTCGTCGCTGAAGTCGGGCCGGAGTGCCCGAGCTCGCTCCGTGAACAGGTGTACGGCCTCGTCCTCCCGCAATGGGTAAACCGCGTACTCATACTCCGCGGCGAGATGAAGCGGCTCACGGCTCGTGATCAAGAGCTTCGCACCGGTACTTGCGATAGGGGCTCGCCCACTCGCGACGCAGCCGTGAGCACCTGTTCGAAGTTATCGAGCACCAGCAGCAGATGCGCCTCTGCGGCTGATTCGATTGGGAGGTCGCCCGCGCCGAGAGCGTGGCTGATCGCCGGTACGACCATCTCCGGATCATGGAGCGCCTGAAGCGGGACCCACCAGATGCCGTCGGGGAAGTCCTCGGCGGATTCCGCGGCCAGCTGGAGCGCAAGGCGCGTCTTTCCGGACCCTCCCGAACCTGTGAGCGTTACCAACCGGTGCGCCTGCAACAGGCGACGCGCGTCGCCCAGCTCGCGTTCGCGTCCGATGAGCGGCGTCGGCTGGATTGGCAGGTTGACCCTGTTGAGGCTGCGGAGCGGGGGGAACCTGGCCTCCCCGAGCTGATAGAGCCGTACAGGCTCCCCCAGGTCCTTTAGCCGATGAACGCCCAGGTCTACGAGATCGCTGGAGCGACCGACCAGCGCATATGTCGATTGCGAGAGCAGTGTCTGCCCGCCATGGCCCGCGGCTGCGATCCGCGACGCCCGATGCACATCCATCCCGGCGTATTCTTCACTGACAACGATAGGCTCGCCTGTGTGGAGGTCCATGCGCACTCGAAAGCCGGCCTCGGCGAGTCGGGCCTGGGTATCCGATGCGGCGTCGACCGCCCGCCGTGCGCTTGGAAACGCAACGAAGATCCCGTCGCCCTCGATGTCAACCTCGACCCCCCAGGCCGCACTTGCCTCACGCACGATCCCGCGGTACGTCGCCAGCGCCGCTGCATACCGCTCCGGGCCAAGCTCCTGCAGGAGCCTCGTCGACGCTTCGATGTCGGCAAACAGCAGCGTGACCGTGCCCGTCGGAAGGCTCCGCATGACCTCGTCGATGATCGCACCGCCACCCAGACGGAGCAACGGGAATCCGCGCCTGCTAATCCAGGCGCCGCGCCGGTCGATCACGAGCGGCGATGCGATCGAGATGGCACGTCTTCCTCGCGGCAGCCGCCTCCATGGGCGGCCTGCTGGCGCTTGCCGGCGCGGCCGACGCCCGCCCGCAGTGGTCCGGCCCCGTCCGCGCCCACCCGCACGCGGACACGACCCCGCCCAGCCCGGTCTCGAACCTCCATGGCACGACGCCGACGCGGACGCCCAGCGTCTCGTGGAGCGCCGCCACCGACTCGGGAAGCGGGATCGCCGGATACAACGTCTACCGCGACGGGGCCCTCCTCGCCAAAACCGACAAGCTGTCATTGACCGACTCGACCGCGCCCGCCGGCTCGCGCATCTACGCCGTGCGGGCCCGCGATAAGGCCGGGAATCTCTCAGACGCCCGCTCGGTCACGATCCTCGTCGACCGCGACCCGCCCGTGACGCCCTCCGCGCCGGCGGCGCCGACGCCGACCCGGGATGCACCGACGCTTTCATGGCAGCCAGCGCAGGACGTCGGCGGCGCCGGCATCGGCACCTACCGCATCGTCCGCGACGGCTCCGTCATCGCCAGGGTCGACGCCTCGGTGACCGCGTACACCGACGGGTCGCTCGCCGCCGAGGGCACCCACAAGTACAAGCTCGTCGCCGTCGACCAGGCCGGGAACGCGAGCTCATCGAGCCCGGCGATCCTCGTTCTCTACGACACCACCCCGCCGGGCGCTCCGACCGGCCTCGCCGCCGACTCGCCGACCGTGGCGTCGCCCCGGCTGACGTGGGCGGCGGCGCAGGACTCGACGGCCGGATCCGGCGTCGCCGGATACCAGGTCGTCCGCGACGGCGCCGCCGTCGCAACGGTCTCGGGCACGACTTACACCGACGGAAGCGCAGCGCCGGGGCACACGTACGCCTACGCCGTCCGCTCGGTCGACGCCGCCGGAAACGTGTCGTCCGCCTCCGACTCCGTCACCGTCGTGTACCAGGACGGGACGCCGCCCACCGTCCCCACCGGTGTGGTCGACCACACCGTGCCCGGCACCCCGCCAATGGTCTCGTGGGCCGCCGCGACGGATCCGGACGACACTGTCGTCGCCTATCACGTCCTGCGCGACGGCACGGAGGTCGGGACGACGGCGGAGACGTCGTTCACCGACGCCGGCGTGACCGCGAACGGCACGTACGCCTACACCGTCGAGGCCGAGGACTCATCCGGGAACCGCTCGGCGCCGTCGCAGCCGCTCGCCGTCACCTATACGGACATCACGGCGCCCGACGTACCCACCGGCGTGTCGGCACCCTCGCCGACGCGCTCCCCGCCCGTGGTCTCGTGGGCCGCGTCCGCCGACCCGGACGACGCCGTCGCCGGCTACCGCATCTCCCGCGACGGGGCGGTGCTCGCCCAGGTGACGGCCGGTCAGCGTTCCTACACAGATGCAGCCGCGGTCGACGGGCGGACGGCCGCCTACACGGTCGCCGCGGTCGACTCCAACGGCGACGTCTCGGACCCGTCCGTCGAGGTGGACGTCGCCTACGACGCCACCCCGCCGGCCGCCCCCGGCGGGCTCACGATCTCGGCCGCGGGGGCGACGGACATGACCCTTGCCTGGTCGGCGCCGGCCGACAACGTCGCGGTGACGAGGTACGAGGTCGACCTCGACGGCGCCCCGGTGGGCACGACGGATGCCACGAGCTTCGACGCCACCGGCCTCACCTGCGACACCGGCTACACGATCTCCGTCGCCGCCGAAGACGCGGCCGGGAACCGCTCTCCTGAAGCGACGCTCGCCGCGCGCACGGCGGCATGCCCACAGGCGGACGGCGACGCGCCGAGCATCAACATCATCACGCCCACGCCCGCCACCGGCCGCAACCTGTGGCACGACTCCGGCGCCGACGGCGGCGGGTTCCAGAACGTCGTCGCCGTCGATCCGCTGAACCCGAACTACGTGCTGGCCGGCGGCGACGTCTCCGGTATCTCGATCTCGACGGACGGCGGCGACACCTGGGAGACGACGAACGGCGCGGGCATCAACGTCGGGCTCCTGAAGACGGCCGCGATCACCTGGTCGCCGACTGTGCCCGGCGAGGCGTTCGCGCTCGTGGGAGGTGGGATCGCAGGCACCAACTCCGGCATCCTGGAGACGACCGACTACGGCCGCTCGTGGGCGCGCCTCGGCGCCGGTAAGGTCGACGCGCAGGGAAACAACGTCGGCTCGAACTCGCTCGGCCTGCCGCAGACGCATCCGCGCTCGGTCGGCACGCTGCTCGCCATCGACCCGACCGCGCGGCCGGGCGCGCCGCTGGGCTACCTGTACGTCGGCACCTACAACCTCGGCGTCGTCCGGGTGCCCCTCGACCAGCTGACCACGGCGTCCGCCTGGCAGGCGATCGCGCTTGCCCCCGGCACCGCGACCTTCTACATCCGCTCGCTCGTGGCCGACCCATCCGATCCGACCGTGCTCTACGCCTCGACGTACCACACCACCACCGGCGACGCCGGCCGCGTGTGGCGCATCTCGGACGCGCAGTCCGACGCCCCGACCGCCGCCGAGCTCACCGGTTCGCCGGTGGACGTCGAGGAGCTCGCCGCGGTCGACGGCCGCCTCTTCGGCGTGGCCCACGACCCG
>DASQXS010000258.1:0-16150 GCA_035639615.1 Gaiellales bacterium
CCCGCCGCTCGCTCGGCGCGCTGATGAGCCGTCATCTCGACGACGTCCGGCTAGCGGTGATGATGATCGACGGCATCGACCTCGGCGAGCGCACGAACGTGGTCGCGCTCGGAATCACGACCGAGCGCCGAAACGTCCCGCTCGGGCTCTGGGAAGGAAGCACGGAGAATGCCGCTGTGGCCACGGCGCTTTTGTCCGACCTGGTCGAGCGCGGCCTCGACCCCGAGCAGGGGATCCTGTTTGTCATCGACGGCGCGAAGGCGCTGCGCAAGGCGATCCGCACCGTCTTCGGCGACGCACCCGTCCAAAGATGCGCGCGGCACAAGGAGCGCAACGTCCTCGACCATCTCCCCGAGCGGGAGCGGCCCACGGTGAAGCAGCGGCTGCGCCGAGCCTGGGCGGGCGAGGATCATGCTCGTGCGCTCGACCAGCGCAAGGCGCTCGCCGGCGAGCTCGACCATACCTATCCCGGCGCCGCCGGCTCCCTCCGAGAGGGCATGGAAGAGACGCTCACGCTCGCCCGCCTCGGCGTCACCGGCAACCTGAAGCGCACGCTCGAGAGCACCAACCCGTGCGAGTCGATGATCGAGATCGTCCGCCGCACCCAACGCAACGTAAAGCCGGAGCTCGGGCGAGATGGCGCTGCGCTGGACCGCCGCCGGCATGCTCGAAGCCGACCAACAATTTCGGAAGATCATCGGCTACCGCGACCTCGCCACCCTCGTCGTCGCCATCGACAACGAACGCGACCGCACCACCCCAACATCGACACCCACCCAGGAGGACGCTATCGTCGTGCACGCGTAGTCACTCAGCCAAGGATCGCCACCCAAAATCCACAGCGGGCGGGACATCCTCAAGCCACGGACACGGTTTGCGCACTTCCAAGTCAGTGGGCGGTACTGGGCTCGAACCAGTGACCCCCAGCTTGTCGGGTTGGCGCAGGCGTTCGCGCCGGTTCGCTCTGGTGCGCTCAAACCGCATCGCTGAGCCAAACCAGCTGATCGACCGAACGCCTGAGCGAACCCGAACGCACGCCGTACCTTGCCATCCTTGCGACGCTTCGACTCAAGTGGTTGCCACCCCGATCGCAGATCCACGGGCCGTGAGCGGCGCGCACCGCTCTGATGCGCGCCGCTCACGTGTGGCCTCTCAGCGGAGTGACCTGAACGCCGCGCGGATGTCGGTCGAGAAGAGCTCGGGCTCCTCCCAGGCGGCAAAGTGGCCGCCCTTGTCGGCTTCGTGGAAGTAGATGACGTTCGGGTAGCTCGCTTCAACCCAGCTTCGAGGCGTCCGCCAGATCTCGCCAGGGAACGTCGTGAAGGCAAACGGGATCTTTGAGGCGGGCAGGGGCTCGCGGCCTGCGGCAGGGGCGTCGGCGCCGCAGGCCTCCCAGTACGACCGGGCAGCGGAGGCGCCGGTGCCGGTCAGCCAGTACAGCGTGATGTTGTCGAGGATGTGATCGCACGTGAGGTTGCCGGAGGGCCGCCCGTCGACGAACGCGCTGGCGATCTTGTAGTAGGCGTCTGTGTCGTGGTCGACCATCCAGGCGGCGAGGGCGATCGGCGAGTCCAGCAGGGCGTAGCCGATCGTCTGCGGCCGGGTGGCCATCTCGACGAAGTAGCCGGTTCCCGACTGTCGGAAAGTGGCGATCTGCGCGGCCGCGGCGCGTTCCTCGTCGGTGTTCGTCGGCATGGGCCCGTTCAATGCAGGTACCAGCAGGTTGGTGTGGATGCCAATCAGGCCCTCGGGTTCCTGGCGTCCCATCGCGTCGGTTACTCCGGCGCCGACGTCGCCGCCCTGGGCGACGAAGTTGGTGTAGCCGAGACGGCGCATGAGCTCGGCCCAGGCCCGTGCGGTCCGGTCCAGATCCCAGCCGATCTCGATCGGCTCGCCGGAGAAACCGTAGCCCGGCAGAGAAGGCAGGACGAGATGGAAGGCATCCTCGCCGCTGCCGCCGTAGGCGGTCGGGTCGGTCAGCGGGCCGACCGTGTCGATCATCTCGATCACAGAGCCGGGCCAGCCGTGAGTCATGATCAGCGGCAGTGCGTTGTCGTGCGACGACTTGGCGTGGATGAGGTGGACGTCCACGCCATCGATCTCGGTGACGAACTGCGGTAGCGCGTTCAGCCGCGCCTCGACCCGCTCGAAGTCGTACTCGTTCAGCCAGTACCGGGCGAGCGCCTGCAGGGCCTCGAGCTGGACACCCTGTGACCGATCGGCGACCAGCTCCTTGGTCGGCCAACGTGTCGCAGCGATGCGCCGGCGCAGTTCGTCGACCTTCTCTTCGGGATTGTCGATGTGGAACGGGCGGATATTGGTGGATGCGTGGGTGGCAGTGCTCATGCGTCTCCTTTGGTCGATGTCCCGCGCAGACGGAAAATCGTCGCCTGCGCATGCCTCGCAGCGAATCCGAGCACCCGCTGGTCACGTGGCCGAAGACGCCCGTCGGTGACGTCGAACGCCGGGCCGGTCAGCTTGGTCAGCTCCTACCATACTCGATGATCGCGGTCGGTCCACGAGATACGTCTCATAGATCACCCGTGCGGGTCCACGACCGCCGGCGCTGATGAACACTCCTTTGTTCATCCAGTCGAGTTGCGAGGCAGCAGTTTCGATCTCGGCTGCCGTGCGCTGGCTCCAGCCTGACGAGGTCCTGGCGGATCGACGCCGACATCGATCAACGAGGTTCCTGCCAGTACCGGTTCGCAAACGCCTGCCAGACGGCGTAGTCGCTGTCGAGCGCAACCGGATAGCCGACCCGCATCTCCTTCGCGGCCGCGCGAACGTTGTCGATCTCTCGCTCGAACGGGAACTCGGGCGTGTGGACGCCGATCACGACCAATCCGTGCTGCTCGTACTTCCCCGCCCAGGCGCGGACGTAGCCGAGTGTCCGCAGCCAGTTGACGCAGGTGTACGTCCAGAAGTTGACGAGCACCACTTTTCCGCGCAGGTCTGCGGGCGAGAGCGGAGGCGAGTTGAGCCAGCCGGTCGCGCCGTCGAAGCCGGGCACGCGACCCTCGACGGGAAGGGAGCCGACGGTACGGAGACTGCTGAACAGCGTCAACCCGCACCGCGAGCGATGAGCACGGCCTCGGCGAACGCGGCCGGTGCTTCTTGGGGAAGGTTGTGCCCGACGCCGCCCTCGATCGTTCGGTGCGAGTACGCACCGGCAAATTTGCCGGCCGGCGGGCCAGCGTCGAGATATACGACATTCAGCACGCCAGCGTCGACCTGGCCGAGCTCGGTCATGCACGCGGTCAGCGGGGCGAGCGGAACGCCGCCCGGAACTCGGCGGTGAGCCCCCACAGGAACCTCAACAGCACCCGTGCCAATGATCAGCATGCCCGTCGAGCGATTTCCAATGCCGCCGATCGACTCGGCCGGATACGCACCGACGCGACTAGGGTGAGCCCCAAACAGCCCCCCTGGTGCTCGATCTCGACCTCGCGCACCGAAATTTGGGTCAGCACAGGCTCAGCG
Source organism: Gaiellales bacterium (assembly GCA_035639615.1). Classification (GTDB taxonomy): domain Bacteria; phylum Actinomycetota; class Thermoleophilia; order Gaiellales; family JAICJC01; genus JAICJC01. Next base: position 3,484 of record DASQXS010000258.1, read on the forward strand.
CTGCCGGGGAACGCTCTTCCTTGGTTCGAGCGAACACCGTGGCAAGGCCGAATCTTGCCGACCGTTGCTCACTGGCGCAACAAAACGGCCCTTGTGCAGGGCCTTTTCGATGGGCGGTACTGGGCTCGAACCAGTGACCCCCAGCTTGTCGAGCTGGTGCTCTCCCAACTGAGCTAACCGCCCCGGCGAACGGAAGGATACCGGCTGCGGCATGGCCGCGCCCCGGGACGCTGCCGAGCCGTCACGGCGTCGCGCCGCCACCGCGTCTGCGCGGCGGAAGCGGGGACATCCCGACCCGCACCATCACCTGCACCGCCAGTGCGACCGCGCCGGCGATCACCAGCCAATCGACGAAGCCCGGCGAGGAGAGGGCGAAGAAGTCGCGGGCGTCCGGGCTCGTGAGGACGGCCAGATACCCCACCCCAAGCAGGGCCACGAGCACCCAGATCGCCGCCGCGTACGGCCGGCTCGTCCGCATGCGGGTGCGGTCGAGGACGAGGAGGATGTAGAGGCCGACCGCAACCATCACCGTCACCGCGACGGTGCGGGCGTCGACGACGGATCGCCCGCGAAGCTGGCGGTCGGTCAGATAGCCGGCCATGACCGCGGCCGCCATGACGCCCCCCGCCGGGAGCGAGAAGCGGGCCACCCGGCGGACGAACGACCCCTGCTCGGTGGGGGCCTCGCCCGGAAGCAGCGCGATAACGAAGCCGGGGACGCCGACAGTGAACGCCGCCGCCAGCGACAGGTGCCGCGGGAGAAGCGGAAACGAGGCGGTCGCCAGCCCGAATGTGGCGATGACGCACGCCGCGAACACCGACTTCGTGACGAAGAGCCGCGCCACCCGCTGCACGTTGGCGATGATCCGCCGCCCCTGGGCCACCGCTCCGGGCAGGACTGCGAACTCGTCGCTCACGAGCACCGCGTCCGACACGCTCTTTGCGAGCTGGCTTCCGGCGCCGAACGCGATCGCGAGCCGCGAGGCCTTCATGGCCGGCACGTCGTTCACACCGTCGCCGATCATCGCCACGGATCTGCCGGCACCGGCGAGCGCCTCCACCAGGCGGCGCTTCTGTTCGGGCGTGAGCCGGGCGAAGACCGTCCGCGACCGGGCGAGGGCGACGAGAGCGGCCGGATCGTCGGGCAGTTCCGACCCGGGCACGGCCCGACCCGGCTCGCGGACGCCGGCGCGCGCGGCCACGGCCGCGACGGTCGCGGGCGAATCGCCGGAGAGCACCTTGATCGCGACGCCCTGCGAGCGCAGGTAGTCCAGGGTCGCGGAGGCGTCGGGACGCAGCCGCTCCTCGAGGATGACCGTTGCGAGGAGCTGGAAGCCGGCCGGGACGGCGCCCGGTGCCGGCTCGGGGAGCGCGTCTGCGCCGGTGCCGAACACCAGCGCGCGCCGGCCCTCGGCCTCGCTCGCGGCCACGATCTCGGGGGCCGCGCCGGGCATAAGGACGTCGGGGGCGCCCAGGACGAGGGGCCGCGGCTCCCCCGCCAGCCGAAGCGCGCTCCACTTCCACCGCGACGAGAACGGCACCTCTCCGTCGACGGGCGCCGGCATCCCCGGAAGGCCGGCGGCGATCGCCTCCAACGTGTCCGTCCGGGTGACGGCGCTCGCCGCGTACGATCGCAGGAGCCGCAACACGTCGTCCTCGGGCCGCGCGCCGGCCGGCACCACCTCGTGGAGGTCGAGGCGGCCGTCGGTGATCGTGCCCGTCTTATCGAGGCAGACGGTGTCCACGTTCGCCAGCACCTCGACGGCGTTCAGCGCCTGCACCAGCATCCCGCGCCGGGCCAGCCGCACGGCGGCGACCGCGAACGTGAGGCTCATCAGGAGCACCAGCCCCTCGGGCACGAGCGTGACGATGCCCGCCGTGGCCGTTGCAGCGGCAGGACGGAAGCCGACGTCCCGGCGCACGAGCACCCAGACGAACGCCGCGCCCAGCACGACCATCGCCACCACCATGACCTGCAGCAGGCGGTTGATCTGGTGCTCGAGCGGCGAGCGCCGGTAGCGGTACTCACGAGCCACGCCGGTGACGGTCGCCGCGTAGCTCGCCGCGCCCACGTTCTCGGCCCAGTAGGCGCCGCCGCCCTCAACCACGAACGAGCCCGAGAGCACGGAGCTACCCACGCCCCGGCCGACGGGGCGCGACTCGCCCGTGAGTGGGGACTCGTCCATCGTGAGGCCGACGGCCCGCGCGACCGTCCCGTCGGCGACGACCTGGTCGCCCGCGTTCACCTCGATCAGGTCGCCCTCCACCACCTCGTCTGCTGCCACCGTCCGTGAGACGCCGTCGCGCACCACCCGGGCATGCGGCGCGACGAGCAGGGCCAGCCGGTCGAGCGTCCGCTTCGCCCGCACCTCCTGGACGATCCCGATCGCCGTGTTCGCGACGAGGACGGCGGCGAAGAGCGCATCCGCCGGCCTCCCCGCCGCGAGGATGAGGATCAGGAACGTCGCCAGGATGAGGTTGAAAAGCGTGAGCGTGTTCGCGCGGACGATGCTCTTGTAGGAGCGGCTCGTCGGCAGCTCGCCACGCGGGCCGTCGGCCGCCAGCCGTTCCTGCGCCTCGGCCTCCGTCAGCCCGCCCGCAGGCGGCGCCGCGGATCCGTCGGGCGCGGGCGGAGAGAGACGTGGTTCCGGCAAGGCAGGCCTCGCCCGCATGATCGCCGACGGCGCTCGAACCGGGCCCCGATGGTCAGCCGGAGCCGAAGATCAGCCGCTCGATTCGCCCGAGCTCGGCCTCCACGACCTCATCCGACTCGGCGCCGGGCGACGGCTCGAGCGGCTCGGTCAGGAACCGCTCGATCGCGATCATCGCCCGCGGGTCGCACGCGCGACGCTCGAGCGTCGCCGCGATCCGCTCGACCCGGCCGGCGCGGCGGGCCAGGCCGTGGATGGGCGGAATGGCGGCGCAGCGCATGCCGACGGGTGTCGGCGGCGAGCGGTCGAGCTCGACGTTGGCCCGCAGGCCCGCGGCCATCCGCCGCCGCCGCCGCTCGGAGCGCAGCTCGGAGATGCGCTCCACGACGGCAACGCTGACAGCGTCCGACCGCCGGTCGCAGCGGAACCCCGCCTCGATCAGGGCGTCGGCCGACCGATCGGCGCGGCCGCGCTCGTAGGCCGCGAGGAGCGACTCCAGGAGGATGCCGACGAGTGCACCGATCGCGATGTAGGCCAGAAGCGACTCGCTGCCTTCCGCCAGTACGAGCTGCGCAGCGGCGGCGCCCACCGCCAGGCCCGCCAGCGCGAGCCGCTGGCGGTGTGCCGCCCGTTCGATCGACCGGGCCGAGACGAGCTCTGTACCGGGCCACGTAGCCATCGTTGCGATCCTCGGCTCACCATTGACTCGATACCCGCGAGACCCGGGCGCCGAACACCGCGATCACATACCGTGACCCGATGGAGCACGACGCCGTCCTGATCCTCGTGAGCGGCGTCCTGCTCGCCACCGGCGTGGTCGCGTCGCTCGTGGCGGCGCGCCTGCGGCTGCCCGCGCTCGTCGTCTTCCTGGCCGTGGGCATGGCGATCGGCACTGACGGGCTCGGCTGGATCGACTTCGACGACTATCCCCTGGCCCGGCTCATCGGCACGGTCGCCCTGGTCCTCATCCTGTACGAGGGCGGGGTCGGCACCGGGCTCGACCAGATCCGGCCGGTGCTGCGCTCGGCGGTGTCGCTGGCCGTCCTCGGGACGCTCGCCACCGCGGCGATCGCCGGCCTCGCGGCCGCGTGGCTCTTCGACTTCTCCATCCGCGAGGGGCTGCTCGTCGGCGCGATCCTGTCCGCGACGGACGGAGCCGCCGTGTTCGCACTCCTGCGCGGCTCCTCCCTGCGCCCCCGGCTGGCACGGACGCTCGAGGCCGAGGCCGGATTCAACGACCCCATCGCGGTGCTCCTCGTAACCGCGCTCGTCGACCTCATCACCCACCCCGGGTACGGGCCCCTGGATGCGGCGCTGTTCTTCGGCCGCGAGCTCTTTCTCGGCGTCGCCGTCGGCGTCGCGGTCGGCGCAGGAGCGGTCGTTGCACTCAGACGGCTGGCCGTGACCGCCCCGTCAGGTCTCGTCCTCGTGGCCTCGTTTGCGGCGGCAGGCACGGCGTTCGGTGCGGCCGGGGCGATCGGTGGATCAGGGTTCCTGGCCGTCTACCTCGCCGGGCTCGTCGTCGGGACGGCCGAGATCCCCGGGAAGCACGCCCTCGAGGCCTTCCACGACGGCCTCGCCTCGGTGTCCGAGATCGGGATGTTCCTGGCGTTCGGCCTGCTTGTCTTTCCGAGCCAGCTCGGCGACTTCATGGCGAGGGGGACCGTGCTCGCCCTCGTCGTCGCCCTCGTTGCGCGACCGGTGGCGGCCGCAGCGGCGACGGCCTTCGAGCCGCATACCAAGGCGGAGCGGCTCCTGCTGGCCTGGGCCGGACTGCGCGGCGCCGTGCCGGTCGTGCTCGCCACCTTCCCCATCATCGCCGGCGTCCCGCGCAGCCTCGAGTTCTTCAACATCGCCTTCTTCGTCGTCCTCGTCTCGACGCTGATCCAGGGCAGCACGGTCGAGCCGCTGGCCGTGCGGCTGCGGCTCACGCAGTAGCATCGCCGCCGTGCGAACGCCGGAGGCTCTGGCACCCCTGCGCGAGCGCGAGTTCCGGCTGCTCTTCGCCGGACGGTCGGTGTCGCTGATCGGCGACGCGCTCGCGCCCGTCGCCCTCGCGTTCGCGATCCTCGACGCGCACGGCTCGGCCTCGGACGTCGGGCTGGTCTACGCCGCGAACGTCGTCGCCAGGGTGGCCTTCCTGCTCGTCGGCGGCGTGTGGGCCGATCGGCTGTCCCGGCGCCTGGTGATGCTCACGGCCGACGCGATGCGCGCGGCCGCCGGAGGTGTGCTCGCAGCCGCCGTCATCACCGGCCATCCCCCGCTCGCCCTCTACATCGCCATGGTCGCGGTCCACGGCGTCGGCGCCGCCTTCTTCGACCCGGCCACGACGGGGCTCGTCCCCCAGACCGTGACGACGCCGCTCCTCCAGCGCGCGAACGCGCTCCTCGGCCTCGCCCGGTCGGGCGGCTCGGTGATCGGCCCCGCGCTGGCCGGCGCGGTGATCGCGGCCTCCGGCCCGGGGACGGCGCTCGCCGTCGACGCGGCGACGTTCGCCGTGAGCGCGGCCACGCTCGCGCCGATGCGGCCCGTCGAGCTCGAGCGCGCCGGCTCGGCCGCCGGGTTCCTCGCCGAGCTCGCCCACGGCTGGTCCGAGTTCCGCGGCCGGACGTGGGTGTGGGTGATCGCACTGCAATACGCCGTCTGGCACCTCGTCGTTCTCGCGCCCTTCATCGTCCTCGGCGCGGCCACCGCCAAGCACGCCCTCGGCGGCGCCGGCGCGTGGGCGCTGATCCTGGCGGCGTCCGGCATCGGCGAGGTCGCCGGGGGGCTCGTCGCCCTGCGCCTGCGGCCGCACTGGCCGCTTCGCGCCGCGACCTGGGCCGGGCTGCTGTGGGCGCCGCAGGTGGCGCTTCTCGCGATGAAGGCGCCGGCGCCGCTGATCGCGCTCGTCGCGGTGCCCGGCGGCGCGGGAATGGCCTTCGTCGCGGCAGTCTGGTATACGGCTCTCCACGAGCACGTCCCTGCCGCGGCGCTGGCCCGCGTCAGCGCGTACGACTGGATGGGGTCGCTCGTGTTCCTGCCGATCGGCTTCGCCGTCGCCGGGCCCGTGGCGGCGGCGACCAGCACGCCGGCGGTCCTCTGGGCCGCCGTGGCCTGGATGGTGGCCTCGACCGCCGCGGTCCTTGCCGTCCCGAGCGTGCGGTCGATGCAGCGGGTGGACTACGGCTTCTCGAGCGGGGCGTAGCCCAGCACCAGCCGCCGCTCGGAGCCGTCGTCGCGGAACCGCACCGCCACCACGTCGCCCTCGAGGCCGATGACGACGCCGTCCCCCAGCGTCGCATGCCTGACCTCGTCGCCGAGCGTGAGGACCGGGATCGGACGCTCGGGCGCCGACGCAGCCGCCGCCGGCCGCGCCCACGAGCTCTCGCGCACCCATTCGAGCTCGTCCTTCGGGAGCTCCCCGAGGAACCGCGAGGGAAGGTTGTACCCGCGCGTGCCGAAGATCGTGCGGCTGTGCGCGTGGATGAGCGTCAGCCGCTCCTGCGCGCGGGTCATACCGACGTAGCAGAGCCGCCGCTCCTCGTCCTCGCCGTCCTCCTCCAGCGCCCGCTGATGAGGGAAGAGCCCCTCCTCCATGCCGATCACGAAGACGATCGGGAACTCGAGGCCCTTCGCGTTGTGGAGCGTCATCAGCGTGACATCGGCCCGCTCCACGTCGAGCGAGTCCTGATCGGAGAAGAGCGAGATCTCCTGCAAGAAGGCGTCGAGCGAGGCCTCCTCCTGGCCGCGCTCCTCGAACTCGCGGGCCACGCCGACGAGCTCCTGCAGGTTCTCGACCCGACCCTGGGCCTCGAAGGTGCGCTCCGCCTTGAGCACCTCCAGGTACCCGGTGTCCGCCAGCACCTTCTCCAGGAGCGCCGCCGGGCCGGACTGCGCCGCCTCGACGCGGAGGTCCTCCATCACCTGCGCGAACTCGCGCACGCGGCCGGCGGCGGCCGGGGTGAGGCCGGCCGATCCGGAATGCTCGATCGCCTCGCCGAGCGTCCAGTTCATCGACCGGGCGTGCCCGGCGAGGCGCTCGAGCGAGGTCTGGCCGATGCCGCGCCGGGGCCGGTTCACGATCCGACGCAGCGACACCTCGTCGGCGGGGTTGGCGATCACCTGCAGGTAGGCCATGGCGTCCTTGATCTCGGCCCGCTCGTAGAAGCGGGGGCCGCCGATGACCCTGTACGGCACCCCCTGGCGGACGAGCAGGTCCTCGAGCACGCGCGACTGCGCGTTTACCCGATAGAATACGGCGATGTCCGCGGCGCTCGCGCCGGCGTCGATTGCCGCCGCGATCTCGCCCGCCACGAAGCGGGCCTCGGCATGCTCGTCGTCGGTCTCGACGACGCGGACCGGCAGGCCCCGGCCGAGATCCGACCAGAGCCGCTTCGGAACGCGGTTCGGGTTCCGGTCGATGACGTGGTTGGCCGCGTCCAGGATCGCCTGCGTCGAGCGGTAGTTCTGCTCGAGCTTCACGACGTGGGCGCCCGCGAAGTCGCGGTCGAACTCGGCGATGTTGCGGATGTCGGCGCCGCGAAACGCGTAGATGGACTGGTCCTGGTCGCCGACGACGGCGATGTTCCGATGCCGCTCGGCCAGGATCGACACGAGCCGGAACTGGGCGTGGTTCGTGTCCTGGTACTCGTCGACCATCACGTACCGCCAGCGCTCCTGCCACGCCTGCCGCGCCTCGTCGTCGGACTCGAGCAGGAGCACCGCCTGCATGAGCAGGTCGTCGAAGTCCATCGCGTTGGCGTCGTGCAGGCGCCGCTCGTAGAGTGCATAGACGTTGGCGGCCGCCTGCTCGAAAAAGCTCGAGACCTCCTCGGCGTAGGCGTCGGCAGTCAGGAGCCGCTCCTTGGCGCGCGAGATCCGGGTGTGCAGGGCGCGGGGCGCGTACCGCTTCGGGTCGAGCTCCAACTCCTCGGTGCAGGCCTTGACGAGCCGCAGCTGGTCGGCCTGGTCGTAGATGGTGAAGCTCGGGCGATAGCCTATGCGAGCGGCGTCGCGGCGGAGCATGCGCCCACAGGCGGCGTGGAATGTCATCACCCACATGCGGGCGGCGGTGTGGCCGCCGACGAGTCGCTCGACCCGCTCGCGCATCTCGCGGGCGGCGCGGTTCGTGAAGGTGATCGCGAGGATCTCCGACGGACGGGCCAGCTCCGCAGCGATCAGGTGGGCGACGCGATGCGTGAGGACGCGCGTCTTCCCCGACCCCGCCCCGGCGACGACCAGGAGCGGTCCCTCGGTATGGAGCACCGCCTCGCGCTGCTGCGGGTTCAGCGCGTCGAGGAGGGAGTGGTCGGCCGTGACCGCGCGCGCCACTACCGAGCGCCCGTCGCCGGGGGTCGGAGGGCCGTGGGATGAAGCGCGCTCACACATCGGATTCTACCGGCCGGGTCGGGCGGCCTCTTCCGAGCGCTTAGGGCGGAGGCGACGCTCCGCCGCGATGCGCGACCGCCTTCTGCGCTGGATTCGGGCGCCCATACCGCTCGACGCCGACATCGACGGGCAGGAGTTCGGATGGGCTGCAATCGGCTTCCTCGTCATGCTGGTCGGCGTGTTCCTGGTGGCGGGCTGGATCGCCTCGACCTTCCCGCGCCCGTAGCCTCGGGGCCCGGCAGCCGGTGCCGGGCCCCGAGGCATTGACCGTTACGACACCCGCACGGTCACGGTCCGGCTCGTCCCGGCCGCATCGGTCGTCGTCGCGGCCGTCACCGCGCGGAGCACGTAGCGCCCAGGGAGAGCAGCGATCACGGTCGTCGCGAACACCGACCGCGCGTTCAGGCGGTCGGCGGCGACGGTCCGCCACCCGCGGCTCGTGAGCAGCTGGAGCTCCACCCGCCCGCCGGGGTGGGCCGGAGCGACCCGGCCCGACAGACGGACCGTCCCACCGCGGCGGAGCCGGTAGGTGCTCGCCGCCAGCGTGATGCGCTGGTGGACGACGACCGTCCGGGTGGCGTTGACGGCAGGGTGGTCGGCCAGCTCGACCCGGTAGGTGATGGTCCGCGTCGGAGCGACGGTCCAGCTCACGATCCCCGTGGCGGAGGCGGTCATCACCCGGGCGGGGCCGAAGGTCGCCTGGCCGGCCGGCCGCGTGGCGACGAGGACGCGCGCGTCGGCGATCGCGGTGCCGTTGCTCGTGGCGGCGAACCGCAGCGTCGCCTTCTGGCCGGCGACGATCGCGTGCGGCCCGGCGGTCGCTGCGACGTGGAGCGTCGCCGGGTCGGCCACCGCGAACTGCCACATCACCGGGCCGGCGACGTTCCCGGCGTTGTCGGAGACCGTCACGGCGATGGTGTGCACGCCGGCCCCCAGGTTGCCGGGCGCGTAGCTGAAGTGACCCGCAGAGAACGAGCCCCAGGAGGTCACGTCCGAGCCGTCGACCGTCACCTGAAGGCTCGCGGGGTCCACGCCGGTGCCGGCGTCGCTCACGTCGAAGGCGATCGTCTCGGCCCCGGTCGCGGTCGAGCCGGGCAGTGGCCGCCGGTCCGTGACGGCCGGCGCGAGCTCGTCGGCGACGGCGAACGACCACGTCACCGCGGACGCCTGGTTCCCCGCCCGGTCGGCCGCGGTCACCGAGGCGGTGTGGAGGCCGAAGCCGAGCGGCGCACCCGGGGTGTACGAGACGCGTCCGCCGGCGAACGTCGCCAGGGCCGACACGTCGGCTCCGTCCAGCGTCACGACGATGGAGGCCTGATCCACGCCGATGCCGGCATCCTGGAGAGCGACCGAGATCGGCGGCGTGCGGTCGGAGCCAGACGATCCATCCCGCGGGGAGACGTCGGAGAAGACCGGCGGCGTGGCGTCGGCGACCGTGAAGTCCCACTGCGCGGGCGCCATGGCGTTCCCGGCCCGGTCGGAGACGGCGACCCGCACGCGGTGCTGCCCGTAGCCGAGGTCGGAGGCCGGCGTCAGGGTAAAGTGGCCGTCCGCATACGCGCCGGCGGCGGTGACGTCGACGCCGTCGAGGGCCACGCGCAGGGTCGCCGGATCGATGCCGGTGCCCGCGTCGCTCAAATTGAATGCGATCTCGGGCCGGCGCTCCTCGCCGCTCGAGCCGTCCGCCGGGACGGCACCGCTGAGCTGCGGCGGATCGGCGTCGACCACGTTGAACGTCCAGAAGCCGTCACGCACGTTGCCGGCGCCGTCCGTTGCGCGGTAGGCGACGGTGTGGGCGCCGTACGCGAGGTCCGCAGACGGTGTGTAGTCAGCGTCGGCGCCGGAGATGGCCATCGCCGCCCCGTCCACCGTGGCCTCGAAGCTGCCAAGGCCGCTCGGGCCGGGATCGACCGAGAACGAGACGTGCGGCCGCAGGTTCGTCGTGGATCCGGCCGGCGACATCGTCACGGCCGTCGGCGCGTGGGCGTCGACGCGGACGTCGACCGGCGTCGTGGTCGTCTCGCCGGCCGCGTCGCGCACGATCACCTCGAGCGCGTGGACGCCGTCGCCGAACGCGGCGGGCGTGGCGCACAGATCGTGGGTGTAGGCGTCGGCGCCGGGCTGGGTCGCCGACTGGACCGGGACGGCGTCCGCGTCGACCGCGGCGGCGCCGTCGCGGAGCTCGGCGTCCGCGACTCCGGCGCCGGCGTCGGTCGCCTGGACCGTCAGGCAGACGGGCTGGGACTCGTTCAGCCACGCGCCCGACGCCAGCCGGCCGGACACGTCAACAGCGGGCGCCGTGTCATCGGTCAGCGTCGCGGTGAGCCTGGTCACTCGGACGTTGTTGTTCCACTTGTCGTTGTAGGTGCGGTCGACGTCGGTCTTGAGGAAGACGCCGACCGCCTGGTTTCCGGCGGGGATGCTCCACGTCTCGGTGCCGTCCGCGCTCGTCACGTGCAGCTGCTTCGACCCGACGAACGACTCGCTGCGAAGGCGCGCCTTCATGTAGGCGTACGTGTCCGTGGCCGCGGTCTTGACGGCCACGGTGACCGAACCCGATGCGATCGACGTGGTCGGCGGCGCCAGCCACTGCCAGTACGCATTGGCGAGGTGCGAGGCGGCGCCGTAGGCGAAGATCCGAAGCGGGGTGGGCGACGGCACGTCCCCGTCGGCGCACGGCCCGGGGTGGCTCTTGATCGAGCAGCCGTAGAAGCCGTCGTCGTGCGAGAAGTCCCACCCGGACACGTCCTTGGAGGTGTCGACCGAGACGGAATACGACCCGGCGTGGGCGGCGGCGGGCATGGCCGTCGAGACGAGCGCCGCGAGGGCGAGCGCGCGCAGGGCGCGGAGACGGAGTGGCATGGAGATCCTTTCCGGAGGGGGCGAAACGATCCCTCGCATCGTGTGCCCGGTCCGCGTCACGGCGCTATGTCGCGCGAGCGCAGGATTCGACGCGAATCTGTCACGACCGGCGTGACGAAATCGCTACCCTGACCGGCGATGGAGGTCGTGATCCTTCCCGAGCCTGCGCTGGCGCCGACGGACGCGCTCTTCCGCGCCGGCGTCGAGCGCGTCGTCGCCAAGCTCGGCCGGGCGCAGCCGATCCCGAGTGGCGCGCTTCCGGACGACCGCGCGGCGATGATCGCGGCGCTCGACGAGTGGGCGGACGGCGCGGTCGACTGGCGGGGCGAGCTCCGCCGCTACTACGAGGAGCACATCCCGCTTCACGTCAGGCCGAGCGCGGCCGTGAACTCGGCGCTTCGGCACCTGCGGGAGGCGGGCGTCCGGCTGGCCTGGTGGTCGCCCGGCCCCGAGGAGGTCACCGACGTGCTCCTGCACCACCTCGGCATTGCCCGCCTGGTCGACGACGTCGTGATTGGCGGGTCGCCGGCGGGCGTGGCCCGCGAGCTGGGTGTCGAGCCCCACGCCACGGCGATCGCGGACGGGGTCGAGGCGCTGGTCGAGCTCTCCCGGCGGACGGCGGTGCGCTCGTGATCGACGACTCGGACCGCCGTCTCGAGACCGTCCTCGAGCACATCGACCAGCTCCGCCACGAGCTCGAGGTGATCGGCCGCCGCCTCGACGGGCTCGAGGGCCTGAACCGGATCGCCGAGGAGCTCCACGACCTGAACGGGTCGCTGCAGACGCTCGCCTACGCCGCGCTCGGCCGCCGCGGCCCCGATGTCCGAAAGAACCGCTGAGCGGCCGGTCGTCGTCGACCGCCGGCTGACCGATCGCGGCGAGCTCGTGCTGCGGCGAGCCGGCGGGCACTTCGAGGTGATCGCGAACGGGACGTTCCTCATGGACACCCGCGACGGGCGCTCCGAGCGGGCGCTCGTCCGCGAGGCCGTGGCGGACGGACGCGCGGCCCGCATCCTCCTCGCCGGCCTCGGCGTCGGCTTCTCGCTGGACGAGGCCCTCCGCAGGCATGATGTGGACGAGGTCGTCGTCGTGGAGCTCGAGCCGGCCGTGGTCGAGTGGGCGTCCACGCACCTGCGCGGCCTGAATCGACGCGGCCTCGACGACCCGCGCGTCCGCCTCGTCATCGTGGATCTCCGCGACGCCCTCGCCGAGCTCGACGGGAGCTTCGACGCGGTCTGCCTCGACATCGACAACGGGCCCGGCTGGCTCGTCCACGCCGCGAACGCCGGCATCTACACGGACGCGGGGCTCCGCTGCCTCGGCAGCCTACTCGCCCCCGACGGGCGGCTGACCGTGTGGGCGTCCGCGCCCGACGACGCGTTCGAGGCGCAGCTTCGGAGGCGCTTCCGAGCCGTGCGGGCCGTCGCCATCCCGGTTCCCCGCGGCCCGGCCGACGTCGTCTACGTCGCCGGGGATCCGCGGCCGGGTCACTCGACGCGCGCGCCCTCCTCGGCGACGTCCATGGCAAGGACGCGCGGCGCGACCCCGTCCAGCCGCCGGGCCACGGCGGGACCGGCCCCGCGCTCGCACCACACGAGGACGGAGGGCCCCGCCCCGGAGATCGTCGCGCCGTAGGCGGGGAGCCCGGCGAGCCGCCCGCGGACGACCTCGAGGAGCGGCACGAAGGGCACCCGGTACGGCTCGTGGAGGCGGTCGTCGAGGGCGTCGGAGAGAAGGTCGAGGCGGCCAGACGAGATCGCGGCGACGAGAAGCGCCGCCCGCGAC
>DASQXS010000259.1:0-11662 GCA_035639615.1 Gaiellales bacterium
GATCCTCCGCGGGTTCGAGAGCAGGAGCTCCTCCACGACGTCCGCCTGGCCCTCCTTGGCGATCATGCGGACGATGTACGTCACCGCCATCTCACACCTCCTATGCGATCGCCCGCACCCTATCCGCTGCGCGCCGATACGCTTGAGCCCATGGCGGAGTCGGAGTACGGTGTGCACCCCATCGGCGTTGTCCGATCGACTCTGACGGCGCTGGCCGACGCGCCGAGGCAGGGCGACGAGGGCGCCCCGGGCGCCTGGCTCGAGATCGATCCCGCGTTCGCCGACGCGGTCGACGGGATCGGCGAGGGCGACGAGATTCTCGTGCTGACGTGGCTTCACCAGGCCGACCGGAGCGTGCAGAAGACGCATCCACGTGGCGATCTGTGGCGCCGCTCACGGGCGTGTTCGCGACCCGCTCGCCCGACCGGCCCAATCCGATTGGCCTTCACCGGGTCACGGTCGTCGAGGTCGAGGGCGCCGGCAGGATCCATGTCCGGCCGCTGGAGGCGATCGACGGCACGCCGGTCATCGACCTGAAGCCGGTCATTCGCTGACCCGAGATCCGGACGGGGTCAGGACCGACCGGGCGGTGCCGATCACCTAGGGCCGCAACCGGAAGAAGGACCATTCGCATGACCAAGAGGATCATCGCCCTGGCCGCCGTGCTCTCGGCGATCGCCCCGACCGCAGCGCTCGCCGGCGTCTGGATGACCGTCGTCAAGAAGACCGCGCACGGCTCGGCCACCGTCAGCTTCTCTCACAGCGTCAGCCACCCCGCCGCGCTCCGCCTCAAGAGCGTCGCCACGACCCGGGCGTGGACGCACTGGATCCTCTCGTGCACGAGCGGCGGCGGCAGCATCAAGAGCTCGAGCGGCACGTGGCGGCCCTCCGCCGGCACGACGACAAAGGCGCTGCCCATGGGGATCTCGAGCCCCAGCTCGTGCCAGGTGTCCGTCTCGCTCGGCCAGGCCGGCCTGAGCGGCACGGTCACGGTGAGCCTGCAGAAGCGGTAGGGGCGGCGGTGAAACACCGGGACCTGGTCCCTCTGTTTCACGGATGAAACAACCGGACCTGGTCCCTCTGTTTCACGAATGAAACAACCGGACCAGGTCCGCGTGTTTCAAAAACAGGGTCAGTTGCGCGCCTCTTGGGACGGTTCTGTGACGGTTCGCTTCGGGCCGCCTCATCCCCGCCCGAAGATCCGCCGCAGCCTGGCCTTGATCGCCCGCCACAGGAGGGGGAGCGCGCGGAGCTCGCCGGCGGCGGCCGGCGGTGCGGTGGGGGCCGCGGTGGCGGCGGGCGGCTCCTCCTCGGCGCCCGCAGTCGCCTCGGCCGCCTCGGCGGCGGGCGCCGCCGGCCCGAGCCGCCCGCTCAGGCAGGCGGCGAAGTCGTTCACCATCGAGCCGGCGACGTCCTGCATGATCCCGGAGCCCATCTGCGCCACCCGGCCGGTGACCATGAGGTCGGTGGTGACGGTGGCCCGCGAGTGGCCGCCGTCGGCCTCGGCGACGGCGAGGCCCAGCGTCGCCTCGGCCGTCCCCTGCCCGCGCTGCTCGCGCGCCGCCACGCGCATCGTGGCCGTGCGGGCGGCGTCGTCACGGCCGGTGACGTGCACGGTGCCGCCGTACGTCATCCGGATCGGCCCCAGCGTCACGGCGACCGTCGCCTCGAGGCCGCCGTCTCCAGTATCGGCGCCGATCGTCGCGCCGGGCACGCACGACGCGACGCTGCGGATGTCCATCAACGCGGCGAAGACCTCGTCGGCGGGAGCCGGGGCGGAGAACTCGTTCTCGAATCGCATCGCCCCGGCTCCGTCCCGTCCGCTACCGCTGCAGCGCCGCTTCCAGCGCCCGGCGAACGAGCACCTTGGCGAGATGGACCCGGTACTCGCCCGACGCCGCCGTGTCGGAGGGCGGGTCGAGCCCCTCAGACGCCCTCTCGGCGGCCTCCGCGGCGTTTGACCCGGTGAAGGCCTGCTCCGCCGCTGTCGCCCGCACCGGCGTTGCCCCTACGCCGGTGAGCGCGATCCGCGGCCCCGAGCCGTCGATCACGACCGCCGCGCCGACGATGGCCCAGTCCTGCGCGCGCCGGTTGAACTTGACGTAGGCACCGCGGGCGACCTTGGGGACGCGGACGTCGGTCAGGATCTCGTCCGGCGAGAGCGCCGTCTGGAGGTAGCCGATGAACAGGTCCGCCGCCGGGATGGTGCGGCGGCCGTTCGGCCCCTCGGCGGTGACCTCGCCTTGGAGGGCGGTCAGCACGGCGGGCAGATCGCCGTGCGGATCGGCATTCGCGAGCGAGCCGCCGATCGTGCCGCGGTTTCGCACCTGCATGTCGCCGATCCCGGA
The DNA here is from genome assembly GCA_035639615.1 of Gaiellales bacterium. GTDB lineage: Bacteria > Actinomycetota > Thermoleophilia > Gaiellales > JAICJC01 > JAICJC01. The sequence continues at coordinate 2,349 of DASQXS010000259.1, forward strand.
CGCCGCCTCCGCCAGGATGGGGCAGCCGGTCGCGATCACCTGTGATCCGGCCACCTGGGCATGCGTGGTGAGCGCGCCGATCGTGATCGAGTCGGGCGTGTCGGTGATCCCCTTGAGCGAGGCGATCCCGCCGATGTCGATCAACGCCTCCGGCGCCGCGAGGCGCAGCTTCATCATCGGCACCAGCGAGTGGCCGCCCGCCAGAAGGCGGGCGTTCTCGCCGTGCCGGCCGAGGAGGCTGATCGCGTCAGCCACGGACGTGGGATGCTCGTAGTCGAACTCCTGGGGGATCATGCCGCACCTCCCTTCTGCATCGCTCGCCAGACCGTCTCCGGGCTGAGCGGCATGTCGAGGTCGCGGACGCCGAGCGCATTGCAGACGGCGCTCACGACGGCCGGCGTCGAGGCGATGGTGCCGGCCTCGCCGACGCCCTTCACGCCGAGCGGGTTGGTCGGCGACGGCGTCACCGTCCGCTCGGCCCGGATCGACGGCATCTCGACGGCCGACGGGATGACGTAGTCGACCATCGTGCCCGTCAGGAGCTGGCCGCCCTCGTCGTACACCGCGCCCTCGTAGAGCGCCTGCCCGATGCCGTGCGCCACGCCCCCGTGCACCTGGCCGTCGACGATCATCGGGTTGATGACGTTGCCACAGTCGTCAACGGCGATGTAACTCGTGATCTCCACCTTGCCCGTGTCGCGGTCGACCTCGACCTCGCAGCCGTGGGCGCCGAAGGGGAACGTGCAGTTGGGCGGGTCGAAGAACACGGTCTCGTCCAGCCCTGGCGTCACGCCCTCCGGCATCTCCCAGGCCTGCCAGGCGCGGAAGGCGACCTCCTGGATCGTGACCCTCTTGTCCGGGCTGCCCTTGACGGTGAAGGCACCACCGGCGAACTCGACGTCGTCGGCCGAGGCCTCGAGCATCTGCGCCGCCACCTGGAGCGCCTTGTCGCGCACCTTGCTCGCGGCCAGGTGGACGGCGGTGCCTCCCACCGCCAGGCTGCGGCTGCCGTACGTGCCGAGGCCGTACGGGGCGAACGCGGTGTCGCCGTGAATCACCTCGACGTCGTCGAAGGGGACGCCCAGCTCGGTCTCGATGATCTGCGACCAGCTCGTGGCGTGGCCCTGCCCGTGCGGGGAGGTGCCCGTGATGACCGTCACCTTGCCGGTCGGGTGCACGCGCACCGTCGAGCTCTCCCACCCGCCCGGGGTGAGGCCGAGCGCCTTCCTGGCCACGTCGGAGGGAACGAACCCGCACACCTCCACGTAAGTGGAGAGCCCGCGGCCGAGCAGCTTCCCGCGCTGCGCGGCCTCCGCACGGCGCTCCTCGAACTCCTCCTTCGAGTCGGAGAGCTCGAGCAGCCGGTCCAGGGTCTTGCCGTAGTCGCCGGAGTCGTACATGAGCCCGATGGCGGTCGTGAACGGGAACTCCGCGGGGAAGTTGCGCCGCCGCACCTCGGTGCGGCTCATCCCCAGCTCGAGCGCGAGGATATCCATCATCCGCTCGATGGCGTGAGTTGCCTCCGGCCGGCCGGCGCCGCGGAGGGCATCCGTCGGGACGGTGTTCGTGTAGACGTTCGTCATCGTCACGTCGACTTCCGGGATCGCGTACGCGCCCGGCGACATCAGGAACGTCAGCTGCGAGATGAGCGGCGTCAGCATCTGCAGGTACGAGCCGTAGTCCTGCACGTAGCGGGCCCGCATGCCGAGCACCTTGCCGTCCTTTGTGGCCGCGAGCTCCATATGCGCATCCTGGGCGCGGCCGTGGCATGTGGCGAGCATCGCCTCGGAGCGCTCCTCGATCCACTTGACCGGCGCGCCGACCTCGCGGGACGCGGCCGCGGCGATGAACTCCTCGGCGTAGGTGTTGAGCTTCGAGCCGAAGCCGCCGCCGACGTCGGGCGCGATCGCCCGTACCTTGGCCTCGCTGACGCCGCACACGATCGCCAGGAACGTGCGCAGGAAGTGCGGCACCTGCGTCGAGCTGTACACGATCAGCTCGTCGGAGGCGGTGTTCCAGTCGGCCACCACGCCGCGCGTCTCGATGGGAACGTGAATCAGACGCTGGTTTCGGATCGTGTGCGCGACGACGACGTCTGCCTCGGCGAACGCGTCGTCGATCCCGTCGGTCTTGTGGGTGAGAACGAGGCCGACGTTGGAGTCGAGCTCATCGTGCACCTTGGGCGCGCCCTCGGCCAGGGCCGCCTCGGTCGTGATCACCGCCGGGAGCGGCGAGTACGAGACCGCGACCGCGTCGGCGGCGTCGCGGGCCGCGTACCGATCCGCCGCGATGACGACGGCGACCGGCTCGCCCGCGTGCCGCACCCGCCCCTTGACGAGCGGCGGCCGCGCCGGGTGCACCATGTCGCCCGTCGGGTTCGATGCGCACGGGACGCCGGCGGCGAACTCGAGATCGTCGCCCGTGAAGATCGCGGTGACCCCGGGCATCGACCTGGCCCGGCTCGTGTCGATGCCGGTGATGTCGGCATGGGCGTGCTCGCTCCGCACGACCGCCATATGGAGCATGCCGGGAAGCTTGATGTCGTCGACGTACCGGGCCCGCCCGGTCAGGAACTTGCGGTCCTCCTTGCGCAGAACCGCCGCGCCGATACCCTTCGCCTGCTCGGCCGCGATCGCCATCACACCGTCACCCCCGCCGCCGACCGCACCGCCGCCACGATGTTCTCGTAGCCGGTGCAGCGGCACAGATTGCCCTCGAGCCCGCGGCGGATCTCCTCGTCGCTCGGGTCGGGGTTCGCATCCAGGAGCTTGATCGCGGCCATGACCATCCCGGGCGTGCAGTAGCCGCACTGCAGCCCGTGCTTCTCGTGGAACGCGCGCTGCACCGGATGCAGGTCGCCGTCCGCGCTCACTCCCTCGATCGTCGTGACCTCGGCGCCGTCAGCCTGGACGGCAAGAACGGTGCACGACTTCACCGCCTCTCCGTCCAGCCAGACCGTGCACGCGCCGCAGTTCGACGTGTCGCAGCCGATGTGCGTGCCCGTCAGGTTCAGATGCTCGCGCAGGAAGTGGACGAGCAGCGTGCGCGGCTCCACCCCCGTCGTGCGCGGCACCCCGTTCACCGAGATGGTGACCGCCCGTTTCACCGAGCCTCCTTCCGTCCTCCAGGAGCCTTCGAAATGCGCGTCGTGGTCATACACCCTGGCGCGCGAGCCTGCAAGTCGTCCACCACCCGTAAAGGATTCGTATGGACTCCGCTCTCGGCGTTGACGGCGCCGCGGGCGTCGGCTATCCCGAGATGCAGAGGGCAGCGCGCCGCCGACTGTACGGGGGTCACGAGGCGGCGCCGCCCACAAACCAGGGGGTCGTCATATGCTCGTCGAACGAATCGCAACGGATCGCGCCACGGACGCCAGGATGGCGGCAAAGCACGCCGACGCCGCACTCCGGCGGATGACCGCGGTCGCGTCCGCGGGCGATCCACCGGCGCAGCGTGACGGCAGGCGCTTCGAGTTCGCGCTCGTGCGCCGTATCGCCTCCGCCCAGTAGGAGTCCGCCCCTCCTACAGGTGGAATGCCTTGGAAAGGCCGCGAGCCGAGGCGGCCTTTCCGAGGTACCTCCTGATCCCGAGCAGGTGCTCGGTGGTGCGCAGGAGGGAGTAGTGCGTGAAGCGGTGCACCGCCACGGTGCCGACGTGCGTGTAGGGGCTGACCACGACCGTCGCCACCTTGTTGCCGCCGCTGTGCGCCCCCTCGTCCCACGTCAGGAAGATGGCGGTGTGGCCGCGCCGGTAGGCTCGGCTTCGGACCATCATCGGGATCCACTGCGACAGCCACCGGTCGCCGGTGGCGACCGAGCAGTCGTGCATGTCGTTGCAGAGGTTCGGCGTCACGAACATGTACTTGGGCGCATGCGGGCGGTTGAGCGCGCGTGTGAGCCGGCCCGACTCGAGCCCGCCGAGCGGCACGACATGCCGGTTGCAGATCCGGCCCCGGAGGCGGGTGTAGTAGACGGCCGGGTTGTGCCTGGGCGCGTAGAGCCCGGTGCCGGCGACCTGGCAGGGCTCGATCATCGACTCGTTGTAGGCGCGCCACTTCTTGTGATGGCGGCTGAGCTGGCCGAAGATGCTGTGGCTGCGGATCGGGCACTGGCGCGGCTCGCAGTCGTCGGTGATGCCGTGCGTCGATCCACTCGTCATGGCGAGGTAGTTGGGCAGGCTCGGGTGCGTGATCGCGAAGTAGTTCGAGGCCTGTCCGCATCGGTGCGCCAGCGCGGTGATGAACGGCGCCCGGCCGATGATCGCCGAGCGCGACTTGTTCTCCATCACGATCAGGATGACGTGGCGGATGCGCGGATGCCGGTGCGGCGTGCGCCCGCACGCGCGCGGCGCCTTCGCATGGGGCACCGGGGCAGCCCGGTCGGCGAGGCCCGACGGCGCGGTCGCGGCTGCCGCGGCGAGAGCGGCGACGACCGCCGCGCGTGGCAGGAAACGGAGCACGACACCGCCGACCATACTCCGCTCGGCGTCGGGCCGCAGCCGCATCACCGGATCCTTACCGCGGCCTTACGCCGGCCTCAGGAGCGCTCTCAGGATTGGCCGGGACGGCCCCTCGACCATCGTTTGGGCGTGTCGGCGGGCGGGTATCGACGCATTCGGTTGGATGGCGCACGGCTCGGTGCGTCCCGGGCCGGCGCCCGACGGAAAGGAGGAGGCGCATGGCATCGGAGACGTATAGGGAGGCCGACCGCGCCGGCGGCGGCATGGTGGTGGCGGACCCAGCTCCGCTGGGGCTCGGCGCCTTCGCCCTCACCACGTTCATGCTGAGCGCGCACAACGCCGGGTGGGCGCCGGACGTGGTGTGGATCGGCGTTGCGATCTTCTACGGCGGGATCGCGCAGCTCTTGGCGGGCATGTGGGAGTTCCGGAACCGCAACGTGTTCGGCGCTACGGCGTTCTCCACGTACGGCGGCTTCTGGCTCTCGCTCGGATCGTTCGTCATTCTCGCCACGCTGACGAAGCTCGGGACCGGCCTCAACGTCGATCGCTCGCTCGGCTGGTTCCTGATCGCCTTTGCGATCTTCAACAGCTACATGCTGCTCTGGAGCGCGCGGGTCAACAAGGCCGTGTTCCTCGTGTTCCTCACCTTGGAGGCGACCGAGGTCCTGCTCTTCTGGGGCTTCCTCGGGACGTCCTCTGACCTGATCAAGGCGGGCGGCTATATGGGCGTCATCACCGCCCTCGTGGCCTGGTACGCGTCCGCTGCGGGCGTCGTGAACGGGATGAGCTCGCACACGATCCTGCCGGTCGGCGCGCCGATGTGGACAGACGAGCCGCGCTCGGACCGGCCGCACCGGTTCGGCCGGCACCACGAGGCGGCGACATGAGCACCACGCAGACCGGCATTGACACGCTCCTCACCGAGGAGCGCCGCTACCCGCCCGAGCCGCAGTTCGCGGCTCGGGCGAACGCCCAACCGGACATCTACGACGGCGGCTTCGAGGAGTTCTGGGAGACGGAGGGGCGCGAACGGGTGAGCTGGTTCACGCCCTTCGCGCGGCTGTACGAATGGGAGCTGCCCTACGCCAAGTGGTACCTGGGCGGCCGCCTGAACGTCTGTCACAACTGCGTCGACCGGCACGTCGAGGCCGGGCTCGGCGACAAGGTCGCCTTCCACTGGGAGGGTGAGCCGGTCGGCGAGCGCCGCTCGATCACCTTCGCCGAGCTCCAGCGGGACGTCGTGCGGATGGCGAACGCGCTCAAGCGGCTGGGCGTCGAGAAGGGCACGCCCGTCGGCATCTACATGGGGATGGTCCCGGAGCTGCCGGTGGCGATGCTTGCCTGCGCCCGGCTTGGCGCGCCGCACACCGTCGTCTTCGGCGGGTTCTCGGCAGAGGCCCTGGCCGGGCGTCTGGACGACATGCGCTGCACGGTTCTCATCACGCAGGACGGCGCATGGAGGAAGGGCGGCGTGGTGCCGCTCAAGGCGAACGCCGACGAGGCGCTCTCGGAGTCGCCGTCGGTCAAGGCCTGCGTCGTCGCCAGGCGCACCGGCTCCGACATCGAGATGACGGAGGGCCGCGACCACTGGTGGGCCGACCTCGTGGCCGACGTCGACGACGACCCGGCCGGCTGCCCGTGCGAGCCGATGGACTCCGAGGACCTGCTGTACCTCCTCTACACGAGCGGCACGACCGCGAAGCCGAAGGGGATCGTGCACACCACGGCCGGCTACCTGGTGGGGGTGGCCTCGACCCACCACTACATCTTCGACGTGAAGCCCGACTCGGTGTACTGGTGCGCGGCCGACATCGGCTGGGTCACCGGCCATAGCTACATCGTCTACGGGCCGCTGTGCAACGGCACGACCGGCGTCCTCTACGAGGGGACGCCGGACTATCCGGACCGCGATCGGTGGTGGGACATCGTCGAGCGCTACCGCGTCGACATCCTCTACACCGCGCCGACGGCGATCCGCACCCACATGAAGTGGGGCCCGGAGCACGCGAAGAAGCACGACCTCAGCTCGATCAGGTTGCTCGGGACGGTCGGCGAGCCGATCAATCCCGAGGCGTGGATGTGGTACCGGGAAACGGCCGGGGCGGGCCGCGTCCCGGTCGTCGACACCTGGTGGCAGACCGAGACTGGGATGATCCTGATCACGCCGCTTCCCGGTGTGACCACGCTCAAGCCCGGCTCGGCGACGCGGCCGTTCCCCGGTGTGGACGCGGCCGTCGTCGATGACGAGGGCCGCGAGGTGCCGCCGGGCGGCGGTGGCTACCTCGTGCTGCGGCGGCCGTGGCCGTCCATGCTCCGCGGCATCCACGGCGATCACGAGCGCTACGTCGAGACGTACTGGAGCCGGTTCCCCGGCGTCTACTTCGCAGGCGACGGCGCCCGGCTCGACGAGGACGGCGACTTCTGGCTGCTCGGCCGGGTCGACGACGTGATGAACGTCTCGGCCCACCGCATCTCGACGATCGAGGTCGAGAGCGCGCTCGTCGACCATCCGGCCGTGGCCGAGGCGGCCGTCTGCGGCCGCAGCGACCCGGCGACGGGTCAGGCCATCGTGGCGTTCGTCAGCCTGAAGGGCGGCGCCGACGGCTCGCTCGAGATGATGGCCGAGCTGCGCGACCACGTCGGCGAGAAGATCGGCAAGATCGCCCGCCCGGCGAACGTGGTCTTCACGCCGGAGCTGCCGAAGACGCGGTCGGGCAAGATCATGCGCCGGCTGCTGCGCGACGTGGCGGAGAACCGCCCGCTCGGCGACACGAGCACGCTCGCCGAGCCCGCCGTCGTGGACGAGATCCGCGAGCGGGCGACGCAGGAGCCGGAGGACGCCTGAGGCAGGGCTCGGTGCGGCTCCTCAGGGAGCCGCACCGACCTGCTCTCCGCAGAAGGCGCAGCGGCGCGCCTCGCGCGGGATCTCGCTCAGGCACTCGGGGCAGGGACGGGTCGTCGGCGTCTGCGGCTGCCCGCTCGCCCTGCGCGCGGCGAGCACGTTCATCGGCTTCACGACGAAGAAGAACACCGCCGCGGCGACCATCACGAACGCGACCACCGCATTGATGAAGTCGCCGTAGCGGAACGTGCTGCCGTTGATGTGGAACGTGAGCGCCGAGAAGTCCTGCTTGCCGCCGACGGCCGCGATGAGCGGCGTGATCAGGTCGTCGACGAAGGCGGTGATGACGGCGGTGAACGCCACGCCGATGACCACCGCCACCGCCAGGTCGACGACGTTCCCGCGCAACAGGAACTGCTTGAACTCCTGCACCATGAGTCCTGCCCTCCGCTCGAGTGGACGACGGTCGCGGCGTCGCCGGGTTGTTACACGGCCGACGCGAGACCACCGTAGCCGACGGGCATGCTTCGGGTGATGGCATCGCCCAGACACACGATCCCGGTCGCCCGCGGCCTCGCCGCGGCCACGGCGGTGACCGCCGCGGCCGGGCTGGCGTGGGCGGTCCACCCGTCGCCGACGCCCGCCGCCCCGCGCCCTCGAGCGGCGGCCGTGCCGCTCACACGGCTGGTGGGGCAGCGGCTCGTCGTCGCGATCTCGGGCACCCGCGCCGGCCCGAGGATGCTCGCTCGGATCCGGGCCGGGCAGGTCGGCGGCGTGATCCTCTTCGCATCGAACATCGCCGGGCCGCGGCAGCTGCGGCGCCTCACGGGCACGCTGCAGGCCGCGGCCAGGGCCGGCGGGCAGCCGCCGCTTCTGATCGCGGTCGACCAGGAGGGGGGCTCGGTCAAGCGGATCGCGTGGGCGCCGCCGATGCTCTCGCCCGCCGAGATGGCCGCGGCCGGCCGGGCGGCGGCCCGGTCGCAGGGCCGGGCGACCGGCACCGCGCTTCGCCGCCTTGGCGTGAACCTGGACCTCGCGCCGGTGATGGACGTGCCCACGTCCACCTCGTCGTTCATCTGGGCGCAGGGGCGGGCCTGGAGCTTCTCGCCGCGGACGACGGCCCGGGTCGCGACGGCGTTCGCCGTCGGCCTCGGCCGCGGCCGGGTGATCGCCGCCGCCAAGCACTTCCCGGGGCTGGGCCGGGCGCGGGTCTCGACCGATCTCGCCGTCGTCACGATCCGCGCTCCGGCCCTGCGGCTCGCGTCAGGCCTGGTGCCGTTCCGGCGGGCCGTGCGCCACGGCGTCCCGCTGGTCATGCTGTCGACGGCGCGGTATCCCGAGTACGCCTCGCACGCGGCGGCGTGGTCGCCGCGGATCATCTCGGGTGTCCTTCGGTCGCGGCTCGGGTTCGCGGGTGCGACCATCACCGACTCGCTCAACGCCGCAGCATCCGTCCGGGGCGTGCCCGTCGCCGGCGTCGCGCTGCGCTCGGCCCGGGCCGGAGCCGACCTCCTGCTTCTCACCGGAGGGCCGCGCAGATCCGCGGCGGTCTACCGCGACCTCGTGGCGGCCGCCCGGGCCGGGACGCTGCCGCGCGCCCAGCTCGCCCGGTCTTACGGCCGCATCCTCCGCGTCAAGCGCCGGATTGCGTAGCCGTGCATAAAACCAGCCAGGCTGATTTCATGCACGAGGAGGGCTCGGGATGCCCCGTCGTCCAGGCGTGCATGAAATCAGCCTGGCTGGTTTTATGCACCCGATGAGAGCTCGGCGGCGAGTGCGCGCACCGCGGCGTCCGTGATCCGGTCCAGGGCCGGGTCGTCGGCCGCGGGCCAGGTCGAGAGCTTCGCCACCACGAGCTCGGCGGGCGGATGCACGAAGACGTGCTGGCCGTTGATGCCGTGCCCCGCATAGAACGGGACGGCGGGATCCATCACCCACCACTTGTTGCGGTAAAAGCCGCCGGGGTACGCCGCCGCGTGGGTGGAGCCGGCGAAGGCCTCACGGCTGTCGTCGC
>DASQXS010000260.1:0-12043 GCA_035639615.1 Gaiellales bacterium
GGCGCGGATCCGGCGATCCGCGACGACCTCCACGGCGGCGACGCGCGCGGATGGGCGCAGTTCGGCGGCCACACGGAGCTCGCCGAGCTCTTATGAACCCGCCGCTACGCGCGCCCGGCGCCGCGCGGCTCCTGCGATACCAGATGCAGCAGGTTCTCCACCCCACGGACGCCGGGGACGGTGCGGACGCGCCGCTCGAGCTCGGCGATCAGGTACTGGCTCGGCAACTGCCCGCGCAGTGTCACGACCCCCTCCACCACGCCGACGTTCGCCTCACGAGGCGTCACCGGCAGCCCGCGGAACGCCTCGGAGCGGACCTTGTCGGCGAGCGTCCGATCGTCGTCGGGCGAGCGCCGCCCACCCGGCATCGCCTCGCGGACCATGCCGTAGGCCTCTCCGGCCCGGTAGTCCGCCTGCCGTCGCAGCCACCGGCCGCCTCGACGCGCGGTCGCGAGCCCGCGGTCCCTGGCCACGTGACGGCGCCGGGCTCCGCTCACGGGATCGGCCAGCGCGGCCACGGTGCCGCCGATCGACATCCATCCGATTGCACGCAACATTCGGCCCATTCGTCACCCCCACCGTCGCTTTCCCAACCGGCGACTACCCGCGGTAATTGCAGGCGAAACACGCCTAGCGGATCTCCCACCCATCGCCATACAATGGGGTACGCGCCCGGCCGCGCGGGCGCAGGGGGCCGGCAACCACACGGGCACACCTGACCGAGGGACGCTTGCACCGCGTCTTCGAGCACACCATTGAAATTCGGGCGACGCCTGAGGAGGTCTGGCGGACGCTGGCCCGGTTCGAGGCGTACCGGACCTGGAATCCGTTCATGACCAGTGTGAGCGGCGCGGCCGAGGTCGGGTCGCGGCTGCGGATCGAGCTCGAGCCGCCCCAGGGCAGGCGGATCACGGTGACCCCGTCCGTGCTCGTCGCCGACCCCGGCCGCGAGTTGCGGTGGCGCGGCCGGCTGCCGCTCGGCCTGTTCACCGGCGAGCACGCGTACGTGATCGAGACCGCCGGCACCGGCGCGCGCGTCACCCACCAGGGGTGGTACCGGGGACTGCTCGTCCGCCTCTTCGGCGGGACGATCGATCGCACCGCGGCCGGGTTCGAGCGGATGCACCAGGCGCTGAAACGGCACGTCGAGGAGCGGGCCCCGGGCGGCGGCGAGGAGAGCGGTGCCGGGTGGACGATCGCCGACCTGGGGATCCGCGGTTTCGAGGAGCACGGCGAGGCGCTCCTCACCGAGGCGTCGCGCGTCGTCGCCACCGTGCTCGGCGTCGACCGCGTCGGCGTGTTCGGCCTCGCCCGCGACGGCGAGACGCTCGTCCTGCGCGCCGGCGTCGGCTGGCCCCCCGGCGGGGTCGGCGGCGTTCGGGCCACGGCCGGCGACGGGTCGCCGGCGGGGTATGCGATCGCTCACAGCGAGCCGCTCGTGACGACCGACGCGCTCGCCGACCGGCGTCTCCAGGCCCATGCGACGCCGGAGACCGTCGGCGTGATCGGCGGCATGGCCGTGCGGATCGAGGACGGGGGCCGCCCCCTCGGCGTGCTCGACGCATGGAGCCGCACGCGCCGGGAGTTTGGCGGCGCCGAGGTCGCCTTCGTCCAGGCGGTGGCGGGCCTCCTCGGCCCTGCCCTGGCGGTGGGCGCGAGCGAGGCCCGCGGCCATGCCGCGGTGGCCGCGCTCCTGACGGCCGCAGAGGCCGAGCGGGTGCGCGTCGCCGCCGAGCTCCACGACGACACCATCCAGACGCTGACCGCCGTCCGGTTCACGCTCGACCGCCTGCTCTCCGCCTGGGACCGGGGCGACCGCGAGGCGGCCGCGGCGGGCGCCAGAGCCGCCGAGACGATGCTGACCGACGCGATCGAGCGGACGCGGCGGCTGACGTTCGGCATCGTGCCGCCGCTCCTGACGGAGGGCGGCCTGGCGGGTGCAGTCCGGGCCCTCCCCGAGCGGATCCTGGCCGATCGCTGCGACGTCGAGGTCGACGTCCATGTCGGCCGGCATCCCGACCGCATCGAGCTCCTCTGCTACCGGGCGGTCGAGGAGCTCCTCCAGAACGCGCGCCGCCACGCCCGCGCGCGCCACGTCAGGGTCGTGCTGCAGGACGAGGACGGCGGGGTTGCGGGTGAAGTCGATGACGATGGCGTCGGGTTCACGCTGGATGCGGTCGTCGACCGGCCCGGCCGCCTCGGGCTCCTCGAGCTGGCGCAGTGGTTCGACTCGGCAGGCGGGCGCATGACGATCGACTCGACGCCGGGCCGGGGGACGCGGGTGCGGTTCAGCGTCCCAGGCGAGGAGACGTGATCGCCTCCGCCGCGGGGTGGCGGCTGTGTGCGCACGTGCCCGTCATGCAGGCGATCACCATCCTGACCGCCTGGTCGGGCGAGTCGGCCACCTGCAGGAGCTCGAGGTCGTCGGGCGAGACGTTGCCGGCGGCGAGCACGGTCTCGCGGATCCAGTCGATGAGCCCCGACCAGTATGGCCCGCCGTAGAGGACGGTCGGGAACATCCGCACCTTGCCGGTCTGGATCAGCACCAGCGACTCGAACATCTCGTCGAGCGTGCCGAACCCGCCCGGGAAGACGACGAACGCCTCCGCGTACTTGACGAACATGGTCTTGCGGACGAAGAAGTACCGGAAGTCGAGGCCGATATCGAGGTAGTCGTTCAGGCGCTGCTCGTGCGGCAGCTCGATGCCCGCCCCGATCGAGACGCCGCCGGCCGCGCGGGCGCCCCGGTTGCAGGCCTCCATGATCCCGGGCCCGCCGCCCGTGATGACCGCGAAGCCCGCGCGCGCGAACGCGGCCCCTGTGGCCTCGGCGGCGGCGTACATCGGGTCGTCCGGCGATGTCCGCGCCGAGCCGAACATCGACACCGCCTGGCCCACCTCGGCGAACGTGTCGAACCCGGCGACGAACTCCGACGTGATCCGGTGGATCCGCCAGGGATCGGTATGGATGAAGGCCGCGTCCTGGCGCTGGAGCAGCCGCTCGTCCTCGGTCGGGCGGTGGACCGGCTGCGGGCCTTCGACCATGGGCCCACGCTACCGGATCACCCGCTCACGTCGCGCGCAGCTCGCGGAACCTCGCGACGATCTCGGTCGTCAACCGCTCGGGGCTCGAGTCGAGCGTGTGCACGCCGAGCCTGCGCATCGCCTGGAGCGCCGCGTCCCGCTGCTCGAGGATCTCGCTCGCCACGCCGCGCTCGAAGAGCGTCGCCGCATCCGTCACCGGGCGCTCGGCGAGCTCGGTCACCTCGGCGTCGCGGATCGACGCGAAGACGACCAGGAGACGGCGGGCGAGCGCGCCGAGCCTGCCCGCCAGCCGGTCGTCGGTCTGGGCGTAGAGCGCGTCCGAGAACACGATGGCGACCGCCCGCCGCCGCGACATGCGCGAGAGGGCATGCACGCCGGCGCGCCAGTCGGGCTCGACCAGCTCGGGCTCGACGCCGGCGACGACGTCGACGGCGCGCCGGAGCTGGCCGGGGCGCGCCGACGCCGGAAGCGCGCGAATCGGCGTCCCGGCGAAGACCAGCACGCCGACCGCGTCGTCGTACTCGCGGGCGACTGCGGCCAGCATCACGGCGGCGTTGACCGCGCGGTCGAGCTTCCCCAGGCCCTCGCCGCCGGCGCCGTGCATCAGCCGTCCCGCCTCGAGCGCGAGGAGTACCGTCTGGCCCCGCTCCGCGCGGTGGTTCACGACCACCGGCGAGCCGCGGCGCGCGGTGGCCTTCCACGAGATGCGGCGGTACTCGTCGCCGCGCACGTACTCACGGAGGCTCTCGAACTCGCGGCCCGAGGTCTCGGCGCGGATGGAGCGCATGCCGCCGATCCGGCGGCCCGGCGGAAGCAGCCGCTCGTCCCGGATCCGCATCACGTCCGGCCACGTGACCGCGTCACGGGCGGTGGCCGGGAAGCTGCGCTCGCGGAACGCCAGCCGCATCGGGCCGATCACGCGCACCTCCGCGGCGGCGAACCGCACCGGCCCGCGCCGCGACGGGACCACGACCGCCTCGAGGTTGCGGTCCTCCCCCACGCCGGCGGTGAGGGCGTGGCGGACGGGGGCCAGGTCCGCCCCCGCCGGGGCGGCGTCGCCGACGATCACCTCCACCGGTCGCTCCCCGCGGTTTCGGATCCGCAGATGGACGGGATTCTCCCGGCCGATCGAGAACGGGCCGGCATCGGCGCGGTCGAGATCGATGCCGCCTGGATCCGCCGCCCGCCAGTCGGCCAGGGCGAGACCGGCCGCGAGCGCGTTCCCGACGACGAACGCCCACACCGGCACCCCGGCCAGCGCACCGGCGAGGCAGATGCCCGCAACGGCGGCGAACATCGCAAGCCCGCGCCGGGTGAGCACTACCGCGGCACCGGCACGGCCTCGAGCGCCTGCGCGATCACGTCGTCTGCGCCGCGGCCCGAGAGCTCGGCGTCGGTGGAGAGCACGATCCGGTGGCGCAGCACCGCCGGCGCGAGCGCCTGCAGGTCGTCGGGCGTCACGAACTCGGCCCGGCGGGAAGCGGCGGTCACCTTGGCCGCGAGCACCAGGGCGATCGAGCCACGCGGGCTGGGCCCGACGATGACCTCCGGAGAGGCGCGCAGCCACGACGCCACCTCCGCGGCGTAGCCGAGCACGTCGTCCTGCACCGTCACGGCGGCTGCCTCGGCCTGCAGCGCGAGCACCTGGGCCGGGGTGATCAGCGCCTCGACATCGCTTCCCAGGACGCGGTCGAGGTCGCGCGGCCGGAACCCGGACTGGTAGCGCTGCAGGATCTCGCGCTCGGCGGCGACGTCCGGATACGCCAGGAGCAGCTTGAATAGGAAGCGGTCGAGCTGCGCCTCCGGCAGCGGGTAGGTGCCCTCGAACTCGATCGGGTTCGAGGTGGCGCAGACGACGAACGGCCGCGGCAGATCGAGCGTCTCGCCCTCGATCGTGACCCTCCCCTCCTCCATCGCCTCGAGCAGTGCGGCCTGGGTCTTGGGCGGCGTCCGGTTGATCTCGTCTGCGAGGATCAGCGCCGCGAAGATCGGCCCCCTGCGCAGCTCGAACTCCGCCCGGGACGGGACGTACACCAGGGTGCCGGTCAGGTCGGCGGGCATCAGGTCCGGGGTGAACTGGATGCGGGCGAAGTCGAGGCCCGAGATCCGGGCCAGGGAGCGTGCGAGGAGCGTCTTCGCCGTCCCGGGCGGGCCTTCGAGCAGCACGTGGCCCTCGAGGACGAGCGCGGCGAGGAGGCCGTCGATCGTCTCGTCGTTTCCCACCACGACCCGGTGAAGCGCCTCCCGGCCGCGCTCGAAGAGGTCAGCGATCGCCACTCGTCACCCTCCTTGTCAACGCCTCGATCTCACCACATGCTCGCACCGCGGCCGCATCCGACGGTGCCCGTTCCAGCTCTGCAAGCTGGGTCGCCGCCCGGTCGGCGAGCCCGCCGAGCCCGCGCCGGTAGGCGCGCGCGAGCGGTGCGGTGACCGCGCCGCGGCGGCCGCCGGCGCGGTGAAGCCCGGCGAGGGCACGGACGAGGTCGGCCCCGCCGCGGCTCGCGGCGGCGGCGGGATGCGCGACCGGGCCGAGCCGGCGGGCGGCGCTCGCCGCCGCAAGCACGGCGACCAGCGCCGCCTGGATCCCCAGGATCTTGACCGGCGCCGGCAGGTAGCTCACCGATCCGAGCGGCGGTGCCGCCCCGTGATGGAACTCGTCGACGGTCACGGGCCCGCCCGCGGCGGCAGCCAGAGGAAGCGCGATCGCGAGCCCGTCGGTGGCGATGCCCGTGTTCGTGAGAACGCTCGGATCGGCGATCGCCCAGACGCTCCCGGAACCGACGGGGATCACCGCCATCGCCGCACCGCTTCCGCTCCGGACGAGCGGCTCAGCACCCGTCGGGAGCGCGGCGAGCTCCGTGCCGGAGCGGATCGTGGGATCCGCCAATGCCGGGAAGGCACGGGCGCCGTCGGGCATGACCACGAGCGCGCCGGACGCCGGCTCGAACCGGAGGCCGAGAGCCTCGGTGAGGGGGTCGGGCCGGTCGGTGGCAAGAAGGACGTCCGCGCCGGAGCGGACCGCCGACATCCAGGCCGCCGCCTCGTCGTGGGTCATGCCCGCCGGCTCGACCGAGACCACGAGCCCATGGTCGGGAATCGTCGGGCGCTCGCCGCGGTCGACCGCGAAGCCCGCCGACTCGAGCCCCGCGGCGATGCCCGAGAGCCCGGCAGGGCCGCGGCCGTCGATCCTGAAGGCGGGGCCGGGCTCGTCCGGGCGGTGCGCGAGAAGGGCGACCGCCACCGCGGTCGCGGCGAGCACGAGGAGCCCCACCCACACGTCGCGCGACGGCCTCACGCCAACACTCCCTCGCTCAACCCGGCGAGCGTCCGCACGTCGTCTGCCTCGACCGGTGCGGTCCCGTACACGCCTCGCTCGAAGAGCACCGTGCACTCCGCGAGCGCGGCGGCCTGGGGCGTTCCCGGACCCAGCGCGCGCACGTAGCCCCAGTTCGTCCGCCCGGGCCGGCGGCGCCAGCCACGGCGGCGGGCGAGCTCGGCGAGCACCGCCGCGTAGAGCGCCCGCAGCGCCTCCCGGGGATCCGTCGCCGCCGCCGCGAGCGCCGCCGCCCGCTCGCGGTCGAAGTCGGCCCTGGGCTCCGCCTCGGCCGGGCCGGCGCCGCGCCGTGCCCGCACCCCGGGCCGGTGCCGCGGTGCCAGCCGAACCGCCAGGACAACTGCGCCTGCGATCAGGGCCGCGAGCGCGGCGAGCCGAAGCACACCTCCGAGCGACACGCTGCCCGAGCCGAGCAGGTCCTGGAGCCGGCGGCCGATCCAGCGGACGCCGTCGTCGAACAGGCTGCGGCCGCCGCCCTGGTGGCGGTGGAAGAACGTCCTCTCGGCGGCGGCCCGGGCGGCGCCGAGGCGGTCCTGGACGGCGTCGGCGGCGCGGGCCGTGCGCTCCACCGCGGTCGCGGCGGTCACAGGGAATCGAGCATGGCGATGAGGTCGGTGCCCTCGCGGCGGAGGCGCACGTCGAAGTAGAGGACGGCGATCAGGAGGGCGCCCACCGGCTGGACGAGGACCTGGGCGGCGATGCCCGTGAGCGTCCGCAGCACCCGGAAGCCGGCGACGCTCACACCGAACTCGGCGCCGGCCGAGGTGACGGCACCTGACAGCAGCCCGCTCGCGACGGCCGAGAGCAGCCCGGCGACCACGATGTAGCCGAGCACGCGCCAGAACGAGCCGCGGACGAGCCGGCGGCTCCGCCCCATCGCCGAGGCGAACCGGCGCCCCTCGATCACCACCACCGGCGTCGAGAACTGGAACCAGACCCAGCACAGGATGGCGGGCACGACGAGCGCAAAGGCGGCCAACACCGTGGTCACCACGACCATCGCGACGGTGCCGATGAGGACGGCCGCACCCGGCCCGACCCGCCGCCACAGGCTCCCCGCGGTCGGCCGCACCCCGGCGCGCAGGTCGGCGAGCGCGCGGGTGGCGAGCCCCGCAGTGATGGCGCCGACGACGAACGTCTCGAGCGCGAACTCGGCCAGGACCGGGCCGCGCCCGGGAAGCAGCGTGAGCAGCTGCACCGGCACAGCGACCACCGCGATGGCGACCACGAGGGGGACGAACGCGTCCCGGTAGGCGGCGAACGCGGCGTCCATGCTCCGGCCCAGGTCCAGCGGACGCTGGGGGGTCGCGATCACGATGCGGCCTGACCGGGCAGCGTCCGCGTGGCGGCGCGGATGACGAACTCCTCCTCACCCATCCCGAAGGGCCGCGCATGGTGGGGTTCGATCCGCTCGGCGATGCGGGCGGCGAGGTCGCGGCGGACGTCCTCGTCGAGCTGCCGCCGCCGGCCGCGGAACGCGACGGCGAGCGCGATCAGGTCGGGCGGGATCGCCTCGCGGCCTGCCTCGGCAACCGCGTCTGCGAACGTCCCCGTGCTGACTCCCCCGTCGCCTGTGCGGACAACGACGGTGCCGGCCGCGAGGTCGCCCAGCCGCTGGCCGCGGGCGGAGACGAGCGCGCAGACGCCGCCGAGCAGGTAGGCCACGGGCAGGAAGTCCGCGATCCGGACGATGTTGCGCACGGCCGAGTCGGTGAAGCCGATGGGGTCGCCGGTTGCGCGGACCACCCGCAGGCCGAGCGCCGCCTTTCCCGGGGTCGACCCGCGCCGCAGCCACTCGAGGAGGAGGAAGTACCCGACCGGCGTGAACGTCGCAACGACGACCAGCACGATCGCGGCGAGGATGCCGCTCGCGATCGCGATGCCGCCGGCGGCGAAGAAGAGCGCGATGTAGACGACCACGATGATGCCGGCGTCGACGATCTGGGCGAGCATGCGGCTGCCGACGCCCGCCAGCTCGTAGCCGACCGTGACCCGCTCCGGTGTTGCGATCTCGATCCGCTCGCTCATCCCCGTCGCCCCTGTCGGATAGCGTGCGGTGATGGTACCGGGCGATCCGGAGCGCACATGGCTGGCCGAGCGGGCGCCGCTCTGGGACGAGCTCAGCGCGCTCGCCGACAGGGCGGCGGCCGACCAGCGGCGGATGAGCGCCGACGACGTGGCCCTCCTCGTCCGCCGCTACCAGCAGACTGCCGCCGACCTGGCGGAGCTGCGCCGGCGGCAGCCCTCCTCACCGCTCGTGCCGCGGCTGAACGAGCTCGTCGCCCGCGCCCATGCGACCGTCTACCGGCGCCCGCGCGAGCAGCTGCGGCGGGCGGCGCGGTTCCTATGGACCGACTACCCGCGCCTGGTGTGGGAGATGCGCCGCCTGGTCGCGGCGGCCGCGGCGTTCCAGGTCCTGGTCGCGATCGGCGGCGTCGCCTGGGCGCTCGCCGATCCCGCCACCGCGGGGAGCTTCCTCCCCGCTTCGCTCCGCGACGCCGCCCACCGGCACCACGACGCGATCCCGGCCGGCGCGATGGCGCCGGAGTCGGCGTTCATCTGGTCGCACAACATCATCGTGAGCTTCTACGACTACGCCGGCGGCATCCTGTTCGGCCTGGGTACGGTCTACAGCCTGTACGTGAACTCGATGCTCCTGGGCGTGCTCTCCGGCATCACCAACCAGGACGGGTGGAATGGCGTCTACTGGTCGCTCATCCTCCCGCACGCGGTCATCGAGCTCACGTCATTCACGATCGCCGCCGCGGCGGGCCTGTCCCTCGCCGACGCTCTGATCCACGCCCGCCCCCAGCCCCGCCGCGAGGTGCTCGCCGAGACGGGCAGGCGATCGATCGGCGTGGTACTGGGGACGATGCCGCTCCTCGTCGTCGCGGGGACGATCGAGGGCTTCGTCACGCCGTCGTCGCTCCCGGTCGCGGCGAAGCTCGCGGTCGCGCCCGTCTCGGGGGTGCTCCTCCTCGGGTATCTGGCTCGTGGACGGGGGGCGGGGGCTGCGGAGAACCGCTCTGGACGGTAGAATGGCAGGCATGGACGCCCTGACCGCGAAGGTGACCCGCGATGCCGAACCTGCCCCGGATCCCGAGGACAGTACGCCGGCGCGCTCGCGCCCTGGAGCGGCCGGTCGAGCGTCCCGAGCCGCAGATCGCTGAGATCGAGGCGGCGGGCCTGCGCTGGCTGCAGATCGAGGAGCCGACCGCCCTCGAGACCGCCTGGCTGGCGCAGAACTTCGACTTCCACGAGCTCGACCTCGAGGACGTGCTCTCCACCCGGCAGCGGCCGAAGATCGACGAGTACGAGGACTACATGTTCATCGTGCTGCACGTTCCCCACTACAACAAGGAGCGGGGCCGGCTCGACGCGGCCGAGCTGAACGTGTTCGTCGGCCACGGGTACGTCGTCACCCTCCCGAACGTGCCCCTGAAGCCCGTCGGGCGGCTCTTCGCCCAGCTCGAGGACAATCGCGAGCGGCGCGAGGAGTACTTCTCGAAGGGCTCGGGATACCTGCTGTACGAGATCCTCTCGGAGCTCTTCGACTACTGCTTCCCGATCCTCGACAAGATCGGGTTCAAGCTCGACCGCCTGCGCGAGGCGATCTTCACCGAGCGCCGCTCCGAGGAGGTCGTGCGCGACATCTCCGACGTGAAGCACGAGATCGTCTCCTACCGCAAGGTCATCAAGCCGGAGCGCTCGACGCTGCGCCTGCTCGAACGCACCCGCTACCTGCCGGACGACCTCGAGGTCTACTTCGACGACATCGTCGACAAGGCCGAGCGGATCTGGGACCAGCTCGACAACTACAAGGAGGTCGTGGAAGCGCTCGAGCAGACGAACGAGTCGGTGATCGCCCACAAGCAGAACGACATCCTGCGGGTGCTCACCATCTTCTCGGTGATCCTGCTGCCGCTGACGCTCGTCACCGGCATCTTCGGCATGAACTTCCACCACATCCCGTTCACGGCGGACTACCACGGGTTCGTCACGGTCGTAGGCGTGATGGTCGCGATCGCGATCGCGATGCTGGCGTTCTTCCGCCTCAAGCGGTGGATCTGAGGGTGCCGTGACCGAGCGCCTGTGGGCGCCGTGGCGGATGGAGTACGTGACGGGCGGTGCCGACGCGCCCGGCTGCATCTTCTGCCAGAAGCCGGCCGCCGGAGACGACGATGCGAACCTGATCGTGCGCCGCGGCGAGCGGGCCTACGTCCTCCTCAACCTCTACCCGTACGCGAACGGGCACCTCATGGTCGCTCCCTATCGGCACGTCGCGGCGCCCGGCGACCTCGACGCCGACGAGCGGGCGGAGGTCTGGGAGCTCTTCGACCAGGCGCTCGCCGTCCTCGCCGAGGTCATGGCGCCGCACGGGTTCAACGCCGGGATCAACCTCGGCCGGGTGGCCGGCGCCGGCATCGAGGATCACGTCCACCTCCACGTCGTGCCGCGCTGGAACGGCGACACGAACTACATGCCGGTGCTAGCCGACGTCAAGGTGATGCCCGAGCATCTGACCAGGACGGCGGCGCAGCTTCGCGCCGCCTGGGACAGGGCACCGACTCGGGGCTGAGCCTGCGTGCGACCCACGTTGCCGGCGCGGCCCAACCGGCAAGAATGAGTGTATGGGTGCCGTACTCGGGTACGGCCTCGGACGCACGGACGACGAGCCGACCCCCTCGATACGGATCTGAACGCTCGCCGCCCGCGAACCAGGTGGTCGACCGCTTCGCCACCGCTCCCTGGCCCAGGCATGATCAGGCGGAGGGCGCGTCGGTGGTGTCGGCCAGCGCGGCCTCGATGAAGGACGTCTTTCCCTCCGTGTACGCGTCCCGGTCGTCGCGGAACCGCTCCGCGAGGTGCCGCTTCAGATCGGCGTAGGCCGCTGCGAGAGCGGGGTCTCCGCGAAGGCGGTCGCGGAACCGGAGATGACGTCGGAGCGGTTCCGCGCCTTCGACGCAGACATATAGGTGGTGCCGCGCTTCCCCTGCTGGGTGCGCGAATGCCTCACGCTGAGCGACGCCGAGGTCGCCCTCGTGGTCGTACCCAAGCCGGGCGAGCCGCTCCACCGCGAACGCGAAATCGGACGTCGATCGGATTACCACGTCCAGGTCGATGACCGGTTTCGCGGCCAGTCCCGGGACGGCGGTGGAGCCGACGTGCTCAACTCGAACGACGATGTCTCCGACGGCCTCGATCACTCGCTCCCGCAGCCGAGCGAACTCAAGCGGCCACCGCGGGTCGTATTCACAGATGAATATCGGGTCAGAAATCATTCGCACACGGAACCTGAGTCCTCCACGGTACGCGCGAACAGGATGTGGTCGCGCCACTCGCCGGCGATGAAGAGGTAGCGCCGCGAGAGCCCGATCTCGCTGAAGCCGTTCTTGCGAAGCACGGTCTGGGAGGCCACGTTCTCGACGAGCGTGGCCGCCTCCAGGCGGTGGAGCCGGGCCTCGCCGAACGCCCACTCGCAGACCAGGCCGACGGCGCGGGTGGCGACGCCGCGGCCGTTCAGCCGCTCGGCAACCCAGTAGCCGAGGCCGCCGTTCTGGAACGGGCCCCGGGTGATCCTGGAGACGGAGACGACGCCGGCCGCGTCGCCGTCGGCGGTGATCAGGAAGCGGTGGAGGCGGCCGCCGGCGCGCTCGTCCTCGAG
>DASQXS010000261.1:0-26531 GCA_035639615.1 Gaiellales bacterium
GACCGTACTGGCGCTGAACGTGCTGGGCGACGGGATCCGCGACGCGCTCGACCCGCGCGCGAAGCTGAGGGTGGAGGGGTAAGTGGGCGCGTTCGTGGTGCGACGCGTGCTGTGGACTGCGCTCGTCATGTTCGTGATCACCCTGCTCGTCTTCTTGATCTTCTTCGAGACGCCCGGCGTCGACCCGGCCCGCCAGATCGCCGGCCGCAACCCGTCCGCCTCGGCGCTCAAGGAGATCCGCCACCAGTTCGGGCTCGACCAGCCCCTTCCGGTCAGGTATCTCATCATGATGAAGAAGCTCTTCATCACCCGCGACCTCGTCTCGTACTCCAACCAGGGACAGTCAGTTGTGCCCGAGATCGTCTCGTCGATGCCGGCGACGCTGTCGCTCGTGTTCGGAGCTGCCGTGATCTGGGTGGTGATGGCCATCGTCATGGGGGTGGCGGCGGCGGT
Organism: Gaiellales bacterium; assembly: GCA_035639615.1. Taxonomy (GTDB): domain Bacteria; phylum Actinomycetota; class Thermoleophilia; order Gaiellales; family JAICJC01; genus JAICJC01. The sequence goes on from DASQXS010000261.1 coordinate 454, forward strand.
GCTCAAGGGCACCGTCTTCGACCCGTTACTCATGATCCTCGCCCTGATCGGGATCTCGATGCCCGTGTTCTGGCTGGGCGAGGTCGCGAACCTGTTCAGCCAGCATGAGTTCCACGACACGTTTCTCTTCTCGTGGGTGCCGCCACTCGGCTACACGCCGCTGACGCAGGACCCGGTCAGTTGGTTCGAGGGTTTGGTTCTGCCTTGGATCACGCTGTCGGTCCTCTACATCGGCTTCTACGCGCGGGTGCTCCGCGCGAACCTGCTCGAGGTCCAGTCCGAGGACTACGTGCGCACAGCCCGCGCGAAGGGGCTCTCGGAGCGGCGGGTGCTCATGCGGCACACATTGCGCACCTCGATGATCACATTCGTGAGCCTCTTCGGCCTCGACTTCGGCGCACTGGTGGGCGGCGGCGTCCTGCTCACCGAGGTGGTCTTCGGCATCCACGGCGTCGGCTACCTGACCTACCAGTCCCTCACCAACCTCGACCTGCCGACGATCATGGCCACCGTGGTCTACGGCGCGTTCTTCATCGTGCTCGCGAACACGCTCGTGGACGTCGTCTACGCCTGGCTCGACCCGCGGATCCGGCTGGCCTGATGCCGGAGCCGCTGCTCGAGGTCCGAAACCTCAAGGTCTCGTTTCGCACCGAGGACGGCCTGGTGAAGGCCGTCGACGGCGTCTCGTTCACGATCGCAAAGGGCGAGGTGCTCGGCATCGTCGGCGAGTCCGGATCGGGCAAGAGCGTCACCATGATGTCGGTGATGCGGCTCATCATCGACCCGAACGCCGTCTTCGAGGGCGAGATCCTCTACAAGGGCCGCGACCTGATGCAGTTGCGGCAGGACGAGATGCGCGAGGTACGCGGCTCCGAGATCGCCATGATCTTCCAGGACCCGATGACCTCGCTCAACCCGGTCTACAGGGTCGGGTGGCAGATCGCCGAGCAGATCCTGGCCCACGAGGCTGTGGGGAAGGCGCAGGCGAGAAGCCGGGCCGCGGAGCTCCTGGCGGCGGTCGGCATCCCGAACGCCCGCCAGCGCGTGGACGACTATCCGCACCAGTTCTCGGGCGGCATGCGCCAGCGGGTCATGATTGCCATGGCGCTCTCCTGCAACCCCGACCTCCTGATCGCCGACGAGCCGACCACGGCGCTCGACGTCACCATCCAGGCGCAGATCCTCGAGCTGATCGGCCGGCTCAAGACCGACTTCGGCTCTGCGGTCGTCCTCATCACGCACGACATGGGGGTGGTCGCGGACGTCTCCGACCGGGTCATGGTGATGTACGCCGGCAAGGTGGTCGAGCGGGGGGTGAAGCACGACCTCTTCTACGACGCCCAGCACCCGTACACGTGGGGCCTGCTCGGGTCGATCCCGCGCCTCGACCGGCCCAAGCCCGAGCGGCTGACGGCGATCCGGGGGATGCCGCCGTCGCTCCTGCGCCTGCCGCAGGGATGCAGCTTCGGGCCGCGCTGCCCGCACCGGTTCGAGAAGTGCGCGCAGGACCCGGCGCTCGAGGACCGGGTCGGCACCGGGCACCTCGACGCCTGCTTCCTCGATCCCGAGGCGAAGCGGGCGCGGCGCGAGACGACGATCCACCCGGAGCTCGCGGCGGAGTCGGCATGAGCTCCGCTCCGGACACGCTCGTGCGCGCCGAGAACGTGCGCAAGTACTTCCCGATCCGGAAGGGGGTCGTCCTCCAGCGCGAGGTGGCGCGCGTGCACGCCGTCGACGACGTCAGCTTCGACGTGCGCAGCGGTGAGACGCTCGGGCTCGTGGGGGAGTCCGGCTGCGGCAAATCGACGCTGGGCCGCTGCGTCGTTCGCCTGCACGAGCTGACGAGCGGGCGGATCGAGTTCGGCGGCAGGGATATCTCGACGCTGAACCGGCGCGACCTGCGTCCGATCCGGCGCGAGATGCAGATGGTCTTCCAGGACCCGTACGCCTCGCTCAATCCCCGCAAGCGGGTGGGGTCGATCATCGCCGACCCGATCCGCATCCACAAGCTCGGGGACGGAAAGCAGGTCAAGGCGCGGGTGCAGGAGCTGCTCGAGCTGGTCGGGCTCTCGCCGGAGCACTACAACCGCTACCCGCACGAGTTCTCGGGCGGCCAGCGCCAGCGGATCGGCGTCGCCCGCGCTCTCGCGCTTCACCCCAAGCTGATCATCGCCGACGAGCCTGTCTCCGCCCTCGACGTCTCGATCCAGGCGCAGGTGATCAACCTGCTCGACGACCTCCAGGACGACCTCAAGCTGACCTACGTGTTCATCGCCCACGACCTCGGCGTCGTCCGGCACGTGTCCGACCGGATCGCGGTCATGTACCTGGGGAAGATCGTCGAGGTGTCGCCGGCGGAAGAGCTCTACCAGCGCCCGATTCACCCATATAGCGAGGCGCTGCTCTCCGCCGTGCCCGTCCCGGATCCTGACCTCTCCGCCAAGCGCGAGCGGATCGTGCTCGAGGGGGACGTCCCCAGCCCGATCTCGCCGCCGTCCGGGTGCCGCTTCCATCCTCGCTGCCGGTATGCCACCGAGATCTGCTCGGTCGAGGAGCCGCCGCTGATCGAGCACGGCCCCGGCCACCTGGCCGCCTGCCATCATCCGCTGAACCTGTCCGAGACGCCGGCGGCGGCCGGCGCCGAATCGGGGTAGTGCGCGGGCCGGCGCCCGCGATGATGCTCGCCGCGGCGGTGGCCGCCGGCTGCAGCGCCGGTCACGCCGAGACGTTCTCGACGCCGCTCCAGCCGGCGGGGTCTGCGCCCGCGGCGGCCACCCGGGCCGCCGTCCGGTATCTGCATGCCCTGGCCGCGCGGCAGCCGGCGGCTGCGCTCGCCGCGCCGGAGACGGCTGCGCAGCGGCGGTCGCTGGGCGCGCTCACGCGGTGGCTGGGGGCGATCCCGGTGGCGCACCTGCGCGTGGTCGCCGTCCCGATCTCGACCCGGCCGCCCGACGCCGCGAGCCTGCTCGTGAGCCTGCGTGCGCGGCTCGGCCGCGGCGCGGCGTCCACCTACGTCTCGCTCGGCCAGCGCCGCATCCTCGTCCGGCGGCGGGCCGGCGCCTGGCGGGTCGCCGCCGACCTGTCCGCCCGTCCGGGCTCGGGCGTCGCCCCAGGCGGGCTCGCCGCAGTCCCGCGTGCAAGCTACGCCGCCGGCGCGAACGCGGTGGTCGTGAACGCCGCCCGGGCGTCGCCCGGCGAGGTCAGCCAGGTGCGGGCTGCGGCGAGGACGCTCCCGCGGCTCGTGGCCCGCTACGGGCCGCCGGGAGGCGTACGGACGCCGGTCATCGTTCTCGTGCCCGGCTGGGGCCGGGCCGAGAGCATCGCCGGCATCTCGTTCCCTCATGAGGCAACGGCGGCCGAGTATCACGGCCTCGTTTTCGTCGATGTGCCGGAGTGGCGGCGCTGGGGCGACGTCAGGGGCCGCGGGGTGGTCGTGCACGAGCTGACCCACGTCGCCAGCGGCCGCCTCCTCCGCGGCGCGCCCCTCAGCCTTCTTGAGGGGCTCGCCCGATACGAGGAGGAGGGGTACGACCGCCGTGCCGGCGCGCCGACGTCCGTCGCGCTCCTCGCCGCGGCGTACCGGCGCGGCTACCCGACGATCGATCGGTGGGGCTGGGCGCTTCGGAACGGCTGGCAGCTGCACGGCCGTGTCCGCGTCGAGGTGGCCTACGAGGACGCCGCTGCCGTGACTCGGGCGGTCATTGCCGGCGACGGCGTCGATGGCGTGCGCCGGCTGGCGCGTGCGTTCCGCCGTGAGGGCGGCGGCTGGTTCTCGCACGCGCGGGTGCGGGCGGCGTTCCTGACGGCGCTCGGGCGGCCGTTCGCGGCTGTCCTTGCCGACGCGCATCGCGAGACCTTTGCGGCAGCGGGCAGATGAGCGTCAGGGAGGCCGGTCGACGAGGCATCGCCGCTGAGCGTGCCAGCGCTGCAGCGTGCGCAGGCTGGGTGGGTGGGCCGGACAGCGCTCATACCGGCGGTGAACCGGCGCAGCGAGCCCGTCGGGGCCGACGCCCTCCGCATACCCGTTGGCCTCCCAGACTCCCGATAGCGTGCGTACGAAGTCGCGGCTGCTGCGCTGGGTCTGGAACGCCAGGCCGGCGTGGCCATCGCACAGCCAGACGCTGACGCCGTGGGTCAGCCTCACCCCACGCGTCCGGCCGCGCGTCCGGTTGACGCAGATCGCGCCGCACGGGCTCTTCGCCGGCACACGCCGCTCCTTGTAGAGGGTCGGGAGATACTGGGAGGGCACCCGTGGGAGTGTGCCGGGCCGGATGTCACACGTGGGGCCCGACCGGCTATAGGTCGGCCACGGGGAGAACCATCTGTCGTTCACACTGGCGACAAGTGGCGCGCCCCGTCGACACGTAGCCTGGAACATCTCGCCGCTCACCTGCGGGCGGACGAGCGCTGCACGCTCGCCGACGCCGTCCGGCCAGCTCTCCTGAGGAGCGCCGGCCAGCGTCGGGATGGGTGTGGCCAGGGCGGGGAGGCGTCACGTCGGCGTGGCGGGATACCACCAAGTGTCGTTCCATCGAAGCGACAAGTGGCGCTCTAACTGTGGGTCGGCCGGGCGGGGCGCCGGCTCCCGATCTCCTGGCGGACGAGCGGCGCGTGTTCGTCGGCGCCGTCCGGCCGGCTCGCCGAAGAAGCGCCGGCCGGCGTTCGGAGGGCGTCCAGGGGTGGAGGGACGGCGTCACAACCATGTGCTCGAAGACCAGCACTTGTCGTCTCATGAAAGCGCCAAGTGGCGTTCGAACCGCTCGGCGTCCCCGAGTCCGCGACCGTCGACCCTGCGGGCTCGCTCGAACCGTCGCGCCCACGGCGCCCGGCGCTCCGACGGAGAGCTGGCCGGCCGCCGTGGGCAGGCCGCCGCCGTCCGCCTCGGAAGATCCGAGCCAGGCGCGCCCGCCTCCCGTCGGCCCCGACCGATCGCGGACGCCCCGACCGATCGCGGACGCCACGGTCCGGCCTGGCGTCCGCCGCCGGCTCGTGCCGATCGCCACCGAAATGGCTTGACGACGGCGCTCGCCGCGGTATAGTGACGGCAGGCCCGCCGCCGCGGAGGCGTGAAAAATTCCCGCGGCCGGCGCGTTTGCCTGACCCTTTTGCGGGGAACGCCTTGTGCTGCTACCCTTCGGGGTTGCGCCGTTGGTCCGGTTCCACGCTCCTGTTTTCCCCCACTAGCCCCGCGGGAGGCGACGCTTTGCCTGCAAGTACGACTGCGCCCCGAGCACGCAGGACGTTCTCGAAGCTCGAGAAGGTCCTGGACGTCCCCAACCTCATCGACATCCAGAAGGCCTCGTTCCGGTGGTTCATGGGCCACCCGGACGACCCACGCTCGTTCCAGGCTTCGGGCCTGCGCGAGACGATCGACGACATCTCCCCGATCCGCGACTACTCGGAGCGGCTCGAGGTGCGCCTGGGCGAGTACTCGATCGGCGAGCCGGTCGTCTCCGAGCGCGAGTGCCGCGAGAAGGACCAGTCGTTCGAGGTGCCCGTGAACGTGAAGGTCTCCTTCACGAACCTCGACACGGGCGAGATCCGCGAGCAGACGGTCTTCCTCGGCAACTTCCCGTGGATGACCGACCAGGGCACGTTCATCATCAACGGCACCGAGCGCGTCGTCGTCACCCAGCTCGTGCGCTCCCCCGGCGCCTACATCATGGAGCCGAAGGACGCCACCAAGCAGGTGTTCGTCGCCAACCTCATGCCCTCGCGCGGCTCCTGGCTCGAGATGGAGATCGACAAGAAGGGCATGGTGAACGTCCGCATCGACCGCAAGCGCAAGCTGCCGGTGACGACCCTCCTGCGCGCGCTCCCGGCCGAGGACGAGAACACGGGCTTCACGATCGACAAGTCCGACGAGGGCCTGCTCGCCCTCTTCGACGACAACCCGTTCATCCGGATGACGCTCGAGAAGGACCCGGTGAAGACCGAGGACGCGGCGCTGGTCGAGGTCTTCAAGAAGCAGCGGCCGGGCGAGCCGCCGACGGTCGAGAACTCGCGCAACCTCGTCCGGGCGCTCTTCTTCGACCCCAAGCGCTACGACCTGACCAAGGTCGGCCGCTACAAGCTGAACATGCGCCTCGGCCTCGACGTGGGGCCCGATTGCCGCGTTCTCACGACAGGCGACATCGTCGAGCTGATCCGGCGCCTGGTCGTGCTCCCGGTCAAGCTCGGCGTGCCGGAGGACTCCAAGGACTACGCGGCCGACGCGATCATCCTGCCCCGGACCGAGATCGAGCACGACCTGGACGAGTACGAGCATTTCGGCAACCGCCGCCTGCGCACCGTCGGCGAGCTGATCCAGGAGGCGTTCCGGATCGGCCTCTACCGGATGGAGCGCGTCGTCCGCGAGCGCCTGACCACCGAGGACGAGGACGCGATCACCCCGCAGACGATCGTGAACATCCGCCCGGTGGCGGCGGCGCTCAAGGAGTTCTTCGGCTCCTCCCAGCTCTCGCAGTTCATGGATCAGACGAACTCGCTGGCGGGCCTCACCCACCGGCGCCGGCTCTCGGCGCTCGGCGCGGGCGGCCTCACCCGCGAGCGCGCCCCGATCGAGGTGCGCGACGTCCACCCGACGCACTACGGCCGCATGTGCCCGATCGAGACCCCTGAGGGCCCGAACATCGGCCTCATGGGCTCGCTGGGCTCATACGCCAAGGTGTCCGAGCACGGCTTCGTGCAGACCCCGTACCGCAAGGTGGTGAAGGGCAAGATCACGGGCGACGTCGAGTACCTCGACGCGATCCAGGAGGAGAAGTTCACGATCGCGCAGGCCAACGCCGAGATCGACAAGAGCGGCAAGCTGGTCGCGCCGGTCCTGTGCCGCACCCGCGACGGCGTCCCGGTGCAGGTGGACGCCTCCCAGGTGGACTACATGGACGTCGACCCCGCCCAGATCGTCTCCGTGGCGACGGCGCTGATCCCCTTCCTCGAGCACAATGACGCCAACCGGGCGCTCATGGGCTCGAACATGCAGCGCCAGGCCGTGCCGCTGATGGTGCCGGAGGCGCCGCTCGTCGGCACCGGCCTCGAGTACCGCGCCGCCGTCGACACGGGCGACGTCGTCGTCGCCACGCGGGCGGGCAAGGTCGAGCAGGTCGACGCCGAGCGCGTCGTCGTCTCAGCCCGCGATGGGCTCGACACCTACGACCTGGTCAAGTACCGGCGCTCGAACCAGGGCACGATCATCCACCAGAAGCCGATCGTCTACGAGGGCCAGCGTGTGAGCGCCGGCGAGGTGCTGGCCGACGGCTCGTCGACGGACCAGGGCGAGCTGGCGCTGGGCAAGAACCTGCTCGTCGCCTTCATGTCCTGGGAGGGCTACAACTTCGAGGACGCGATCATCCTGTCCGAGCGGCTCGTGAAGGACGACGTGCTGACGTCGATCCACATCCACGAGTACGAGGTCGACGCCCGCGCCACGAAGCTCGGCGACGAGGAGATCACGCGCGACATCCCGAACCGCTCCGAGGAGTCACTGCGCAACCTGGACGAGTCCGGCATCGTCCGCATCGGCGCCGAGGTCGGCTCGGGCGACCTGCTGGTCGGCAAGGTGACGCCGAAGGGCGAGACCGAGCTGACCGCCGAGGAGAAGCTGATCCGGGCGATCTTCAAGGAGAAGGCCCGCGAGGTGCGCGACACCTCCCTCAAGGTGCCGCACGGCGAGGGCGGCAAGGTCATCGACGTGAAGACCTTCTCCCGCGCCGCCGGCGACGACCTGTCGCCGGGCGTGAACGAGCTCGTCCGCGTCTACGTGGCCACGAAGCGCAAGATCGCCGAGGGCGACAAGCTCGCCGGCCGCCACGGCAACAAGGGCGTCATCTCGAAGATCGTGCCCGAGGAGGACATGCCGCACCTGGCCGACGGGACGCCCGTTGACATCATCCTGAACCCGCTGGGCGTGCCGTCGCGCATGAACATCGGCCAGATCCTGGAAACGCATCTCGGCTGGGCGGCCCGGCACTCGGGCGAGAACGGCGACCCGCAGTGGATCGCGACGCCCGTCTTCGACGGCGCCACGCCCGAGGAGGTCGACCAGGAGCTGATCTCCTGGCAGGACGACCACAAGGCGAGCTCGATCAAGTTCACGATCGACAAGAAGGCGCCGGCGGGCGAGCGCTGCGACGGCAAGGTCATCCTGCACAACGGCCGCACGGGCGAGCCCTACGACCAGCCCGTGACCGTCGGCTACATGTACATCCTGAAGCTGCTGCACCTGGTGGACGACAAGATCCACGCCCGCTCCACCGGGCCGTACTCGCTCGTCACGCAGCAGCCGCTGGGCGGCAAGGCCCAGTTCGGCGGCCAGCGCTTCGGTGAGATGGAGGTGTGGGCGCTCGAGGCCTACGGCGCCGCCTACACGCTGCAGGAGATGCTCACGATCAAGTCCGACGACACCATCGGCCGCGTCAAGGCGTACGAGGCCGTCGTCAAGGGCGAGAACATCCCCGAGCCGTCGATCCCGGAGAGCTTCAAGGTGCTCCTGAAGGAGATGCAGTCGCTCGCGCTCGACGTCAAGGTCGTCTCGGTGGACGGCGGCGACGTGGCGGTGCGCGAGGAGGAGGACGAGCTCCTGCGGGCGGCGGAGGAGCTCGGCATCGACCTGCGGCCGGTCGCAGACCGGGCGACGGCGCGCGCCCCCGAGGCCCAGGAGCTCGAGGAGGGCGTCGACCGCACGGACGACGACGGCGAGCTGAACGTGCCGAACGACGAGCTCCTCGGCGAGGAGCTGGTCGAGGAGGACCTCGAGCCGGAAGCAGAGGCCGAGGAGGAACTCGGCGACATCGGCGACCTCGAGCTGGAAGAGGTCGAGGAGTGATGCCTCGACGGCATCAGTCCTCGATGGTGCCAGGCTTCAGCCTGGCACCCCCCAGCCGCCACGATCCGAGAGACCACCACCCGTTGAGGCGTGAGCCTCACAAGGACGAACGAATAGGAGCTGACCCGCGTTGATCGACATCAACGATTTCGACGCAATCCGCATCGGCCTCGCCTCGGCGAAGCAGATCCGCGAGTGGTCCTCGGGCGAGGTCACGAAGCCCGAGACCATTAACTACCGCACGCTCAAGCCCGAGAAGGACGGGCTCTTCTGCGAGCGCATCTTCGGGCCCACGAAGGACTGGGAGTGCTACTGCGGCAAGTACAAGCGGGTCCGCTACAAGGGCATCATCTGCGAGCGCTGCGGCGTCGAGGTGACCAGGCAGAAGGTGCGCCGCGAGCGGATGGGGCACATCGACCTGGCCGCGCCCGTGAGCCACATCTGGTTCTTCAAGGGCGTGCCGTCCCGGATCGGCTACCTGCTCGACATCGCGCCGAAGGAGCTCGAGAAGGTGCTCTACTTCGCCGCCTCGATCGTCACCTCGGTCGACAAGGAGGCGCGCGAGCGCGACATCCCCGAGCTCGAGGGCAAGGTGGAGCAGGAGCGCGAGCGGCTGAAGCTCGACCGCGAGGAGGCGCTGGCCGCCCTCGAGGACCGCATGCAGCGGCGCCGCCAGCACCTGATCGACGGCTCGACGAAGAACTTCGACGAGGACGACGAGTACTGGTCGCGCACGCTGGGCACATGGGCCGAGGAGCAGGGCATCCCGCCGCTCGAGGATGCGCGCGGCCTGGCCGGCGGCCTGCTCGCCGATGCGGCGAAGCGGATCGCGGGCGAGGACCCGAAGAAGGTGCGCGAGCTGGTGCGCGAGTCGGCTATCCGCGACGACCGCCGGCTCTCGGCCAAGGACCTCGCGTCCGTGGCGGCGTGGGGGCTCGCCGCCCGCTCGCTCCTGGGCGCAGAGCTCGACGCCATCGAGACCGCCAAGGGGCCGGAGAAGACCAAGGCCCGAAACGCGGTGAAGACGCGGCTGAGGTGGCTCGCCGGCGAGGAGGCCCAGCTGAAGGACACCGACGAGGAGTGGATCGCCAAGCTGGTCGAGGCGGGCCCGGGCACACAGGCCGCGCTCGACAAGACGCGCCAGCTGGGCGCCGGCATCCTGCGCGAGCTCATCGAGCAGGCGCCGGCCGAGGTCGACGATGCCGAGCTCCGCGAGCTCGCCGCCGACCTGTGCCTGAAGCCGGACGCCTCCAAGGACGACCTGAAGGCCGTCGAGGCGTGGGCGCTCAAGGTGCGCGACACCTACAACGACATCCAGACCCGGCGCCGCGACGTCGACGACCACGCCCGCGAGGCCGAGGACCGGCTGGATCGCTGCTGGGTCAAGTTCAAGGAGCTCGAGGTGCAGGAGGTGATCGCCGACGAGGCGCTCTTCCGCGAGCTCAAGGACCGGTTCGGCTCGTCCTGGGGCTTCGGCGAGTACTTCACCGGCGGCATGGGCGCCGAGGCGATCCGTGAGCTCCTGCGCTCGAAGGATCTCGACGCCGAGGCGGCGACGCTCCGCGAGACGATCCGCACCTCCAAGGGCCAGAAGGAGGCCCGGGCGATCAAGCGCCTCAAGGTGGTGAACGCGTTCATCAAGTCCGAGAACCGGCCCGACTGGATGATCCTCGAGACGGTGCCGGTGATCCCGCCGGAGCTGCGGCCGATGGTGCAGCTCGACGGCGGCCGCTTCGCCACGTCAGACCTGAACGACCTCTACCGGCGGGTGATCAACCGCAACAACCGCCTGAAGCGGCTGCTGGATCTGGGCGCGCCCGAGATCATCGTGAACAACGAGAAGCGCATGCTCCAGGAGGCCGTCGACGCGCTCTTCGACAACGGCCGCCGCGGCCGCGCCGTCACCGGCCCGGGCAACCGCCCGCTCAAGTCGCTCTCCGACATGCTGAAGGGCAAGCAGGGGCGCTTCCGCCAGAACCTGCTCGGCAAGCGCGTGGACTACTCCGGCCGCTCGGTGATCGTGGCCGGCCCGTCGCTCAAGCTGCACCAGTGCGGCCTGCCCAAGCTGATGGCGCTCGAGCTCTTCAAGCCGTTCATCATGAGCCGGCTCGTCGAGCGCAAGCTCGTCCAGAACATCAAGGCCGCCAAGAAGATGGTGGACACGATGGTGCCGGAGGTCTGGGACGTGCTCGAGGAGGTGATCGCCGAGCATCCGGTGCTCCTGAACCGGGCGCCGACGCTCCACCGCCTGGGCATCCAGGCCTTCGAGCCGGTGCTGGTCGAGGGCAAGGCGATCCAGGTGCACCCGCTGGTGTGCCACGCGTTCAACGCCGACTTCGACGGCGACCAGATGGCCGTCCACCTGCCGCTGTCGGCGGAGGCGCAGGCCGAGGCGCGGATCCTCATGCTCTCGTCCAACAACATCCTCTCGCCGGCGCACGGGAAGCCGCTCGCGACCCCCACCCAGGACATGGTGCTCGGCACCTACTACCTGACGTACGCGCCCGAGGATCTGTCCCAGGTCACGGTTGCGGACGCCCGCGAGCGCAAGCTGCCGTACTTCGGCTCGCTGGACGAGGTGGAGCTCGCCTACGACCAGAAGCAGGTGCACCTGCAGGATCCGATCACGCTGCGCGAGCGCGGCGACTGGATCGTGACCACGGTCGGCCGTGCCGTCTTCAACGACGAGGTGTCGCGGGCGCTGGAGAAGGCCGTGGGCGAGCGCTACAAGGCGTCCGACTACACCTACCAGAACCGGACGTTCACGAAGCGCGAGATGACCGACTTCATCTCGGAGCTCGTTGACCGCTACGGCGCCACGGCGATCGCCGAGGTGCTCGACACGATCAAGGAGCTCGGCTTCAGCTACGCCACCCGGGCCGGCGTCACGATCTCGAAGAACGACATCCAGATCCCGCCGGACAAGGAGGACATCCTCACCCGCTACGAGGACGAGGTCGGCAAGGCGCAGCGGTCGTACGACCGCGGCCTCATCACCGAGGACGAGCGCCACGAGCAGGTGGTGTCGCTCTGGAACAAGGCGACCGACGACGTCGGCGACGCCATGAACCGGCACCTCGACGAGCTGAACCCCGTCTACATGATGGCCAACTCCGGCGCTCGCGGCTCGTTCAAGCAGATCCGCCAGCTCGCCGGGATGCGCGGTCTCATGGCCAATCCGAAGGGCGAGATCATCGAGCGGCCGATCAAGTCCAACTTCATGGAGGGCCTGTCGGTGCTCGAGTACTTCATCTCCACCCACGGCGCCCGCAAGGGCCTCGCCGACACGGCGCTTCGCACGGCCGACTCCGGCTACCTGACCCGGCGGCTCGTCGACGTCTCCCAGGACGTGATCATCCGCGAGGACGACTGCGGCACCGACGAGCACATCGATGTGCCCGTCCGGACCGCTGACGGCGCGCCGAACCGGTCCGGCCTGCTCGGCCGCGTGATCGCGATCGACCACAAGATCAGCCGGCTCGCGCTGTCCGCGGGCGATGAGGTGAACGGCGCCCTCCTGCGCCGGATCGTCGACGCGGCGGGCGAGAAGCCGGCCACCGTGCCCGTCCGCACCGTGCTCAAGTGCAAGGCCGACATCGGCGTCTGCCGGACCTGCTACGGCTGGTCGATGGCGACCGGCAAGATGAGCGAGCTGGGAGACGCCGCGGGCACCGTGGCGGCGCAGTCCATCGGTGAGCCGGGCACCCAGCTCACGATGCGCACGTTCCACACCGGCGGCGTCGCCGGCCTCGACATCACCCACGGCCTGCCGCGGGTGGTGGAGCTCTTCGAGGCCCGCAAGCCGAAGGCGGCGGCCACCCTGTCCGACGCGGCGGGGAAGGTCAAGATCGCCGAGGGCGAGCGCGGCTGGGTCGTCACGGTCACGCCGACCGGCGACGGCGACGGGGACGCCGAGGAGTACGCGTTCCCGCGGCGGACGCGGGTGCGGGTCACGGAGGGCGAGGTGATCGAGCGAGGGACGCCCCTGAACGAGGGCCCGCTCGCGCCGACGGAGCTCCTCGACCTTCGGGACGACACCGAATGCGCTCGGTACCTCGTCGCTGAGGTCCAGGACGTCTACAAGAGTCAGGGCGTCGAGATCCACGACAAGCACATCGAGCTGATCGTGCGCCAGATGCTGAAGAAGGTGCGGATCGACAACTCCGGCGACTCCGACTACCTGCCGGGCGAGCTCGTCGACCGGCCGGAGCTGGAGCGGACGTTCCGCGAGCTGCGGAAGGGAAAGAAGGAGCTTCCGACCTACACCCAGCTGATCCTCGGCATTACCAAGGCCAGCCTGGCGACGCAGAGCTTCCTGTCTGCGGCCTCGTTCCAGGAGACGACCAAGGTGCTGACCGACGCCGCGATCGAGGGCAAGACCGACCACCTGGTCGGGCTGAAGGAGAACGTGATCATCGGCAAGCTGATCCCGGCCTCGACCGGCCTGCGCGAGTACCGGTCGGTCAAGATCGAGCCGTCCGAGGAGGCGCCTCGGTTCCTGGTCGAGGAGTTCACCCAGCCGATGTACTCGGACGCGCTGGTCGGCGGCGACGGCGACCAGGCGGGCGACGGCGAGGGGCTGATCGACCTCACGCCCAAGCCCGGCGCCGAGGAGCCGTACATCCCACCCGTCCCCGAGGACGAGTAAGCCTGCAAAGAGGGGTCAGACCCCGATCTTGCACGGCTGCCTGGGCCTCCCGTTGAGGGAGGCCCAGGCAATTGGGGGAGGGCCATTACCGCAAGCCGGGGAGGCCGTTCCAGCCCGAGCGCCGGGACAATGAGATCCGTGCTCTGGGCGCTGGGCGTCATCGCCAATCTCGTGATCGGAGGCGTGGCCTATGCCTTGGCATGGCAGATCGCGACGCACCTCGCCGGGTCGCGGCAGTGGCCGTCGAACTCGCTCGCGCTCGCCATGCTCGGCATCGTGCTCACGTGCTCGACCGGGCATCTGGAGCACGGGTTCCACCTGCTCACGTCGCCGGCGGCCCGGGCCGTCTGGCCGCCTGAGGCAGTCGTCCTCGACGCCGTCACGGCCGCCGGCATCTCGGTCTACTTCTACTTCCAGACCGGGCGCCTGGCGCAGTTCGCCCGCGGCGCGGCCATGTTCGAGGACACGGCCGTGCGGCGGTCGAACGCGCTCGACATCCACGAGAAGATCGTGCAACCGCTGGTGGCCGCCCATTACGCGATCGAGCGCGGTGACCTGACAGGTGCCCGCCGCCTCCTCGACGAGGGCGTGGAGGCCACCCGGAGCGTGGTTGGCGAGCTCCTCCCGCCCGGCGAGATGAAGCCCGGATCCGTCCGGCGGCGGGTCGCCGCGCCCATCGGAGGCAGCGGATGATCTCGACGCTCGCCCTCGCGACGAACCTGATGGTGGCGGTCGCGTATGCGGGGGTCTCCCACCACATCGGCTCGCACCTCACGCGCACCCGCCAGTGGCGGGCGAACCTGCTCGCGTCCACGGTGGCGATCTTCTTCGCCAGCTGTGCCCTGAACCACCTCGCCCACACCGTCCGCCTCGTGACGCAGCCGGCGTGGCACGACATCTGGAGCTGGCACCTGGTGGCGGTCGACTCGGTGACGGCGCTGTTCGGGCTCTGGTACTTCGTGGAGCGCCTGCGCCACCCGAGGCTCTCCCGCGGCGCCGCCCTCTTCGAGGACACCGACGTCCGCCGCCGGGACGCGATGGAGCTGCACGACAACGTCGCCCAGGGCATGATCGCCGCCCGCTATGCGCTCGACCGCGGCGACGGGGAGTCGGCCGCAGCCGCGATCGCCTCCGCCGCTGCATCCGCCCGGCGGGTGATGGCCGAGCTCTATCCCGACCGGCCGGTCTCGTCCCGGGAGGCATGCCCGTGAGGGTGCTCATCTGCGACGACTCCCTGCCGCTTCGGCGGGAGCTTCGCATCGGCCTCGAGGCCGAGGGGTTCGAGGTCGTCGGCGAGGCAGGCGACGGCGTCGAGGCGGTGGAGCTGGCCGACCGGCTCGAACCTGACGCCTGCGTCGTCGACCTGTCGATGCCCCGGCGGGACGGGCTCGAGGTTGTCGCCCTGCTCCGCGAGCGGCTGCCCGGGGCCCGGATCGTCGTCTTCTCGGCCTTCGCCGCCGACCGGATGCGCGACCAGGCGCTGCGGCGCGGGGCGGACGCCTACCTCGAGAAGGGCTGCGCCTTCCCGGTCCTGGTCGACGCGCTCGCACACGGCCGCCGCGAGCGGACGCCCGAGGGCCGGGTGACGCGGATCGACATCCGCCCGCACGGCGTCCTCGACGCGATCGTGGAGGTCTACGAACGTGAGTTGACGCGCGCCGCCGAGGCGCTCCACGACGGCCCCGTGCAGGTGCTGACGGCCGCGACGCTGCAGCTTCGGCTCGCCGTGCGCCACCCGGAGCGGGCGGCCGAGGCGGCCGAGGACGTCGCCCGGCAGCTCGACGAGGCGAGCGCCGACCTGCGCGACCTGATGGCGGGCCTCGCGACCTGGAACCTGGCGGGATCCTCGTTCGGCGAGGCGGTGCGGTCGCTCGTCGAGTCCAAGTGCCGCCCGTTCGGCGTCGAGGCGGAGGTGGCGGTGAACGGCGAGGTGGAGCGGATCCCCGCTGGTCAGTGTGCTGCGGCCCTGCGCACCGTGCAGGAGGCGGTGGCGAACGCCATCCGGCATTCGGGCGCCTCGCGGATCGAGGTCTCCGCGGCCGCCGCCGATCGCCGTCTCGAGGTGCGGGTCGCCGACGACGGCGACGGGTTCGACCTCGACGGACGCCCGGCGGCCGACCAGCTCGGCATCCCGCTCATGCGCCGGCGGGTGGAGTCGCTGGGCGGCCGCATCGAGATCACCTCGGCGCCCGGCCGCGGCACCGAAGTGGTCGCCGTGCTCCCGCTCGCAGCCTGAGCGCATAAAGGCAGCCAGGCTGATTTCATGCAGGCGAGCCACCCCTGACGTCATGACCGCGCGGCGGTCGCGGCAGGCTCGCCCGCGAGGCCGGGGACGAGCCGCTCGAGCGCCGCGGCGGCGCCGAGCCGGGCAAGGACGTCGGCTGCCTCGGCGAGCGCGGCCGGCCGGTCGACGCCGGCCGCCGCCTGCTCGGCGAGCGTGACGGCGAGCTGCCACGGGTTTCCGACCTCACGGGCGTGCGCCACGGCGACCGCGAATAGCCATTCGGCGTCGGCGGGATCGCCGAGCATCGCCCGCAGCAGCGCGCGGTGCGCGTTCAAGCGGGGCGAGATCGAGCCCGCCGGCAGGGCGTCCAGCCGCGCGAGGCCGGCCGCTGCGGTTGCGCCGTCGCCGGCGCGAAGCGCCGAGTGCGTCTGGGCGATGAACGCCATCTTCACCGCCGGGTGGCGGATCCCCAGCACCGCGGTGAGCTCGACGCCGGACCGGGCGACATCGGCGGCCTCGGCGAATCGCGACTGCGCTGCCAGGGTTTCCGCCCGCGCGGCGTAGAGGGTTGCCCGGCTCTGCACGTCCGGGGCGGACGCGTCGATTCCTGACGACGCAATCGCCTCGAGGGCCGCGTCGACCTCGCCGCGGCGGGCGAGGATCACGGCGCGCGGCACGAGAAGCGCGGAACGCGAGAAAAAGTCTGCCCTGGCGCCCGGGCTCTCCTCGATCTCCTGGGCGATCCGCAGCGAACCGTCCCAGTCGCCCCCCTCCATCGCGGTGACCCCGAGATGGATCTGGAACGAACGCCGCCATTGCGTGTTCCCGGTCCGCTCCGCCAAGGCGAGGCCGCGGTCGTCGTAGTCGTGCGAGAGGTCGTCCATGCCGTCACGCTCGAACGCGAGGTTGAAGTAGGCGCGCATCGCCGCCTCGGGTGCGTCGCCGTCGAGGGCGACCCGGAGCGCCCCCAGAAGCAGTGAGCGGCCCTCTTCGCGGTGGCCGAGATGCATGTATGTCCAGAGCCCCTTCGTGTTGAGCGCGTCCGACAGCACGTCGGGCAGCCCGAGCTCCTCGGCGATGTCGATGGCGCGCTCGAGCGGCTCGCTGCCGCCTTCGCTCTCCCCGATCATCGTGGCGAGGCGGCCGAGCTGCGCCGCCAGCTGCGCGAGATCTGCGTCCGGCGCCTGGCTCGAGAGCACGGCATACGCCTCCTCCATCTCGGCGACACCCTGGTCGGCACGGCCCTGCAGGAACCGGACGTCTCCACGGCGGGCGCGGACTCGGGCGGCGGCGTGCGGATCTCGCTGCCCATACAGATCGATGGCCGCGGTGAACTCGCGCTCGGCCGCGCTGACGTCGCCCGTCTGCAGCGCGAGCCGGCCTGCCCGCTCGTGCAGGGCCGCGCGGCCGGCGTCGTCCTCTCCGAGCTCGAGCGCCTGGAGGACGAGCCGAAGAGCCTCGGCCGGCGCGGCGAGCGACGCCGCCCGCTCGGAGGCGCGGAGCAGGCCGGCCCGGGCCCGCTCGCACAGCTCGCCGGCGTCCGCGTCGTCGGGGATGAGCCGGTAGGCGTCCAGCTGGTGGGCGGCGATCACCTCCGCCAGCTCCTCGCCGCCGAGTTCGGCCAGATGGTCGGCGGCCGCCAGGTGCACGCGCTTGCGCTCGCGCCGGCCGAGGGTGTCGCGCGCGATCGTGCGCACGATGTCCTGGACGAAGGCGTACTGCCCCCGCTCGGGCGAGCGGGGGTCGCTCTGCACGGCCACCAGCTCTCGCCTGGCGAGTGCCGCGAGCGCGGGCTCGACCTGATCGCGCTCGCGGCCGCTGATCGCGGCCAGGCCGTCGAGCGTGAACGACTTGCCGAGCACCGCCGCCTGCTGGAGCAGGCGGCGGTCGTCGTCCGGCAGGCTGTCGAGGCGGGCGGCCACGAGGGCGTGGAGCGTCTCCGGGATCTCGATCTGCGCGATCGCGCCGGCCGCCCTGAACCCGCCCCCGGGGGTCCGCTCGACGAGACCGCGGTCGAGCAGCATCCGCACCGTCTCGACCGCGTAGAGGGGCACCCCCTCGGCCGCGGCGACGATTCGATCGACGGCGTCGGCCGAGAGGCCCGGCACCATGCCGGACACGAGCTCGACCATCGCGCGGGTCGTGAGCGGCTCAAGGGCGAGGGACGTGAGGGCGCGCGACGCCGCACCCCAGCCGGGGCGGCGCTCCATCATCTCCGGCCGCGCGAGCGCGATCACGAACAGGCGGTGGTCGCGCGACCACTCCATCAGGTACTCGACGAACGTCAGCAGCGACTCGTCTGCCCACTGCATGTCCTCGACGACGAGCACGACCGGGAGGCGCTCGGACATCGCCTCGAAGAACCGGCGCCAGGCGGGATAGAGGCGCTCGCGATCGCCGTCCGCGACCTGCTCGAACCCGAGCAGGTGCCGCAGCGGCGGCGTCACCCAGGCGCGGTCAGCCGGGTCTGGCACCCATTCCGCGACCACCGCCGCCAGCTTCGCCTCCGCCGTGTCGGCCGGCTCGTCCTCGGCGATCCGGGCGCGCATGCGCACCATCTCGGCGAGCGCCCAGAACGCCACGCCCTCGCCGTACGACAGGCAGCGCCCGCGGTGCCACAGTACCTCGTCGGCGAGGCCGTCGAGGTACTTCTCGAACTCCCACGAGAGCCGCGACTTGCCGATGCCGGCGATGCCGGTGACGCTCACGAGGTGGGCGCGGCCGCCGTCCGCGGTTGCGTGGAACAGGTCCTTGAGCAGGCGCAGCTCGCGCTCGCGGCCCACGAACGGCGGGTCGAGGCCCTCCGCGCGGCCGAAGCCGCGCCGGGCGGCGGCCACCCGGGCGGCGCGCCACAGCGGCATCGGCTCGCGCTTGCCCTTGAGCTCGAAGCTCCCCGCCGGCTCGCATGCGATCGCGCCGGCGATCATGCGCCGGGACGCCTCGTCGACCATCACCGAGCCGGGCGCCGCGATCGACTGCATCCGCGACGCGGTGTTCACCAGGTCGCCCGCCACCATGCCCTGGCCGGTCGCGCCGACCGTCACCGCCGCCTCGCCGGACGCGATGGCTGCGCGGGCCTCGAGCGGGTGGCCGGCCTCCTCGCCGAGGGCGCGCACGGCGTCGACGAGCTCGAGCGCGGTGCGCACGGCCCGCTCGGCATCGTCCTCCTGGGCCGTGGGCGCGCCCCAGACGGCCATGACCGCGTCGCCGATGAACTTCTCGACGGCGCCGCCGTGCCGGGCGATGATCGCGCGGGCGCTCTCGAAGTACCGGGCCAGGAGCTCGCGCACCTCCTCGGGGTCGCGCGACTCCGAGAGCGCCGTGAACCCGACGAGGTCGGCGAAGAGCACCGAGACCATCCGCCGCTCTGCGAGGGGAGCGGCCGGGGCGGCTGCTGCCAGTGCCCGTCCGCACGCGCCGCAGAAGCGGTCGCCCGGGTCGTTGGCGGCGCCGCAGGCCGCACACGTGACGGCGAGCTCGTGCCCGCACTGGCCGCAGAAGCGACGCCCCGCTCGGTTCTCCGCACCGCAGCCCTCGCACTGCATTGGACAAGCGTAGAGCACGTGGTGTGGGGCGGACCGGCAGGAGATCGCCGCCCTGCCGCCGAACCCCCGGTCGTCATGGACCTCACAAGCGACGAGCCGGCCTGGGCCGCGGACGTCCTCTGGGAGCCGCGGGCGGCCCGCGCGGCGCAGCCGGCCGCCGCCGGCCCGCCTGTCCGCCCCCGCGGCGAGCCGGCAGCTGATCGGCCGACCGCCCGCGCGATGGGGGTGATGCTGGCGGTGCTGGCCGCCGTCGCCGTCGCCGCGCGCGGGCTCGACCAGGGCACCTCGCCGGCTCCCGCTGCCCCGCGGGTCGCGAGCCCGCGGTCGTCGCCGGCGCACGCCGCCTCTGCCTCGCCGCGCCGCGGTGCGCCGTCCCCCCGGCTTCGCGCCGGCGACACGGGGGCGCCGGTGCTCGCCCTCCAGACGGCGCTCGCCGCGCTCAAGCTCGATCCCGGCCCGCAGGACGGCGCGTTCGGCGCCCAGACGCGGACGGCGGTCGCGGGGTTCCAGGCGGCTCACGGACTCCCCGCGGACGGCGTCGTCGGCCAGACGACGGCGAAGGCGATCGTGAAGGCGCTCGGCGCTTCCGTCCGCGCGGATGCGGCCGCAGCCCAAGCCGGGTTCGAACGGGCCGAGGCGGCCGGCCGCCTGCCGGCGGCCGATGCGCACGCCGCCAAGGCGGCGCTCGCGGCGGCCGTCGCCCGGGCCGGTTCCGGGCACATCGGGGAGGCCGCCCTGGTCGCGGCCGCCCTCCATGACGTCGCCGCCCAGGCGGACGTCTACGACGGCCCTCGCGCTCGAGCGCTCTTCGGTATGCTGGCCGCGAACGTCGACCGCGCGGCCTCGGGCGGCGTGCCGGCGGCTGGCGCGAGCATCGAGGACGGCGACGGAGTCGTCTACCGCTACTTCCCTGGGCACGGCCTCCAGTTCCATCCGCTTGCGTCCTTCGCCGCCCTGAACGCCGACGTGACGCAGGGCCGGACGGCCGACGCCCGCCGACTGGCCGACGCGATGGTCGCGCGCGGAATCCCGACCGGCGACGCGCTCGTCTGGGAGTACGACTTCGACTTCGGCGGCGCCCAGCGGTGGACGTCGGGGTTCGCACAGGCGGTCGGCGCCGACGCCCTCGCCCGCGCCGGCCGGCTCCTCGAGGATCCCAAGCTCGCGGCCGCGGCCGGGAAGGCGTTTGCCGCCATCCCGGCCTCGTACCTCACGCCAGCCGGCGGCGGCGAGTGGATCCGCGAGTACAGCCAGAACCACCTCCTGATCCTGAACGCCCAGCTTCAGACCTATCTGTCCCTCTCGGACTACGCCCGCGTGAGCGGCGACGGCGAGGCGCGGCGGGTCGCCGGCGAGCTCCTCACCGCCGCCCGTGCCCTCCTGCCGCGGTTCGACGCCGGCTGCTGGTCGCGCTATTCGCTCGGCGGCGCGCTCGCGACGTCCCACTACGACGCCTACCACGTCCGGCTGCTTCGGCAGGTCGCGCGGGTGACGGGAGACCGGTCCTGGGCATCTATCGCCGATAGGTGGCAGCAGGGGCTCGAGCACGGCGGCTGCCAGCCGGGCTAAGGCTAACTCTGCCCCGCAACACCTTCCAGATGCTCCCAACGCGGAGCTGCGGCGTAGACTCGCCGGCGTGGCACCCGTTCCGCCAGCTGACCCTTCCCTGGCGTCGCCCTCCGATCTGCGGTCGTTCCTGATCGCCGACGTCCGCGGATACACCAGGTACACGGCGGAGCATGGTGACGAAGCCGCGTCGGAGCTCGCGGGCCGCTTCGCGGCCCTGACCCGCGACGGCGTTGGAGCGTACGGCGGGACGCTGCTCGAGCTTCGCGGGGACGAGGCGCTGTGCGTCTTTCCGTCCGCCCGGCAGGCGATGCGGGCGGCGATCGAGCTGCAGCGCCGGTACCGCGACCGCGGCGGCGACGGGCCGGCGATCCCTCTGGGCGTCGGCATGGGTCTCGACGCCGGCGAGGCCGTGCCGACGGAGGGGGGCTTTCGCGGCGGCGCGTTGAACTTGGCCGCGCGGCTCTGCACCCTCGCTCAGCCGGGGCAGATCCTCGCCAGCGAGGGGTTCGTACACGTCGTCCGGCACGTTCCTGGAATCGGATTCGGGCCGACGAAGCGCGTCCGGGTCAAAGGGCTCGAGCGGCCGGTCGGGGTGATCGAGATCGTCGCGGACGCGCCGCTTCCGCCGCTGCCGGCTCCTCCGGCGAGGCCGGGCCGCCGGCCGCGCCACGCGATCGTGCTCGCGACGCTCGCGGCCGCGATCGCGGCGATCGCCGTCGTCGTCTGGCACCGTTCGGCAGGCGAGGGACCGTCGTCGATCGCGGGCGACTCGGTGGTCGCGATCGATGCGACATCCGCAGCCCTGACGACGCCCGTACGTTTGGGGGCGACTCCGGGCGCCGTCGCGGCCGGCGAGCGGGCCGTGTGGGTGCTGGACGCAGACGGAGGGACCGTGTCGCGGATCGACCCCGGCACCGGTGAGCTGCATCCGCCCGTCGCGGTTGATGCTCCCGGAACGCCGGCGGCGATCGCCCTCGGGGACGGATACCTGTGGGTGGTCATGGGCCGTCAGTCGACCGCGTCGCAGGTGCACCTCGCCGTGTCGGGCGCCGAGCTCTTGAAGCTCGACCCGCGGACGGCGGTCGAGTTTCCCCGAAGCCGGGTCCCGCTACCGCAGCCCGCCGCCCGTTCGTTCACGGGACAGTCCGGCATCAGGGTGGCCTCCGGCGGCGGGCGAGTGTGGGTGGTGAACCCGGCGCACACTGTGTCGGTCATCGACCCGGTGCGAAGCCGAATCATCGGGACCGTGACCGACGTGGACGCCGGTCCGATCGCGGTCGAAGGCACCTCGGCATGGGTCGTCGACGCCGGCCCGGCGATCGTGCGCATCGCCGGAGGGCCGGCGAAGGTGACCGACCGGATCCGCGTGCCGGCGATCAGCCTCAGCGCGCTCGCGATCGCCGACGGCGCCGCGTGGGCGGTCGACCCATACGGAGGCCAGCTCTACCGCATCGAGCTGGAGGGACAGCATACGATCACATCCGTCCCGGTCGGGCATGGCGCGGACGCGGTCACCGCCGCCGGCGGCGCGATCTGGGTCGCCAACCCCGTCGAGGGCGTCGTCCGCGAGATCGACATCGATCGAGTCCGCGTCGTCGCCCGGATCCCGCTCGGCAACCCGCCGCTCGGCTTGGCCGCGATCGGGAACACGGTCTGGGTGACCGTCGGCGACGCGGCGCAGGCGAGCGTGTCCGCGGCGTCGTCATGCGGGGACGTGGTCTACGGCGGGCCGGGCGTGCCGGACGGCATCATCGTGTCCGACCTCCCGATGCAGGGCGCAGCGGCGGCGACGACGTTCCCGATGACTGCCGCCATCGGATCCGTGCTTGCGCAGCACCGTTTCCGAGCCGGCGCCTACCGAATCGGCTACCAGGCATGCGACGACGCGACGGCGCAGGCCGCCGGTTACGACGCCTTGAAGTGCGTCGCCAATGCCAGGTCGTACGCCTCCGACCCGCGAGTCGTGGGCGTCGTCGGCGCGTACAACTCCGCGTGCACAGCTGGCGAGCTTCCGATCCTGAACAGCGCTCCGGGAGGTCAGGTGGCGATCGTGTCCCCGACCAACTCGGACATCAATCTGACCCACGAGTACCCGGACATCCGCGGCGGCACCGGCGGCTTGTATCCGACCGAGGTGCGGAACTACGCCCGCGTGTATCCGGCCAACGACACCCAGGCAGCGGCGGCGGCGATGCTCCTACGGCGCCTCGGCCGGCATCGCGTGTTCGTCGTCCGGTCTGCGCGCGACCTCTACGCCGAGGGGATCGCCGTCTCGTTCGGCCACGCCGCGAAACGGCTTTCGCTGCGCATCGCCGGGCAGACCGTTTGGGACGAGCGGAGCGCTGATCCCGCGACCCTCCTAACGCAGATCCGCAGCTCCCGCGCGGACGCCGTCCTCCTAGCCGGCCTACTCGACTACGGCATCAGCGGTCGGACGGTGGGACGCCTTCGCGCGGCGCTGGGCGAAGACGTGACCCTCGTCGGCGACGACGGCTTCCTCCCGATCCCGGTGCTCCTCCGGGAGAGCGGCGGCGGAGCACGCGGGATGTACGTCACGGCCGCGGTGGCGTGGGCGGGGAACCTGCCGAAGGCCGGGCGCGCATTCCTGCACCGGTTCGCCGAGACGCATCCAGAGCAGCCCGACAGCGGTTTCACCGCCTACGCGGCCGAGGCGACGGAGGTGCTGCTCGACGCGATAGCCCGCTCCGACGGCACGCGCCGGTCGATCACCGCCAACTTGCTCGACGTCCAGGTGCGAGACGGCCTGCTGGGGAGCTTCGGCTTCGACTTGGAAGGGGATCCGACCCGCGCGCCGGTGACCGTGTTCCGCATCGCGCCGGGACACCACATCGACGGCCTGCCGTTCGACTACCAGGACTCATCCTTCTTCGGCGTGTTCACGCCGGGGCGTCGGGTGGCGAGGGTCGGCTCCGAGCCCTAGACAGAGGCCGCCGGCACGTGGCCGCGCGCGTGATCAAGTCGGGCTCGGCGTCAGGGCCGCGTGCCTCGGAGGGAGAGCGCTCTGAGCATTGACCCCGGAGCGCTCGTCAATCGGCGACGACGCTTCGGCCAGCGCCTTCCCTAGGATGACCTGCAGGCCTCCCTCGCCTTCCCGGCTGATCACCGCGTCGAGTGGCTCGTCCAGCACCACTCCCTCATCCAAGAGTCGCTGGCCGCCTTCTACGCCGCAGACGAGCGCTGCGCGCTCGTCGACGCCGGCCAGCCAGCTCTCCATCGGAGCGCCGGCCGGCGTCGGCAGGAGCGAGGCTGATGATCACCACATGACCGGCGATCCCGATCTACGCCACGAGGCGCGACTCGACTCCATTTCTTGGATGAGCATACCGAGCGCCACTTGGCGATCACGTGAAACGACAATTGGATCTCCCTGTGACCGTCGTATGACCGGCTGTGACCCCCGCGTCACACCCGGCCCGTCACATTTTCGCCCATGCCGTCCGACTACCTGCCCACGCTCTACAAGGCACGGCGCGTGCCCACGAAGAGCCGTGCTGCGCGATCTGCGTCGACCGCACCCGGGGGCGGACGCGAGAGGTGCGGCTGAGCCACGGCGTCACCGTCTGGCTCTGCGAGCCGCACGCCGGCGAGGGGATTCAGACCCAGCGGAGCGGGCGCGACTTCGTCCGCACGCTGTCGGGAGTCTGGCAGGCCAACGGCTGCTACACCGCCGCGCGGCATAAGGCGCTCACCGTCCACCTCGCTCGCCTCCGCGCGCCCCGTCCCTTGCACCCGCGGCCGGGAGCTACGCCTGGCCGGAGCTTCGCCGCGAGCTCGAAGGCCGCTACGCGGAGGGCGCGTCCCCGACGCAACTCGCCCCCGCTGTCCACCGGCGCTACGCGCGTTGCCCGGCGCGTCCGCCCAGCCTCCGAACCCTTCAGCGTTGGCAGGCACAGCGGCGGTGGACGTCGAATCCTCCGTGATCCCCTGGCGGGTCGAATCCCTGTGCTAGTGTTCGCCGTCGCGGCCGCACCCGCGGCCTTTCCTCGCTGCTCTCGCACAGCGAGAGCCTGGACAGCAGTATGCCGACGATTCAACAGCTCGTACGCAAGCCCCGCCAGAAAGTGGTCGGCAAGACCAAGACGCCGGCCCTGCGCGGCGCCCCGCAGAAGCGGGGCGTGTGCACGCGCGTCTACACGGTGACCCCGAAGAAGCCGAACTCGGCGCTGCGCAAGGTCGCGCGCGTCCGGCTGACCAACAACATGGAGGTCACGGCGTACATCCCGGGCGTCGGCCACAACCTGCAGGAGCACTCGGTCGTCCTGATCCGGGGCGGCCGCGTGAAGGACCTCCCGGGCGTTCGCTACAAGATCATCCGGGCGGCGTTCGACACCTCCGGCGTGAACGACCGCCGGCAGGGCCGCTCGAAGTACGGCGCCAAGAAGGCGGGCGGCTAGTGCCCCGCCGAGCCGAGATCGCCCCGCGCCCGCTCCTGCGCGACCCCGTCTACGACTCGACGCTGGTGACCCAGGTGATCAACCGGGTGATGGTCGACGGCAAGAAGTCGACCGCCGAGCACCTCGTCTATCGCGCCCTCGAGATCGTTGGCGAGAAGACCGGCCAGAATCCGGTCGAGGTGCTGGAGCGCGCGATCAAGTCGGTGACCCCCGTGCTCGAGGTGCGGTCGCGGCGCGTCGGCGGCGCCAACTACCAGGTGCCAATCGAGGTGCCGCAGCGGCGCGCGCGCACGCTGGCGGTACGGTGGCTCGTCACCTTCTCACGCCAGCGCCGGGAGAAGCGCACCGAGGAGAAGCTGGCCGGCGAGATCCTCGACGCGACGAACCAGCAGGGCGGGGCATTCAAGCGCAAGGACGACATGTACCGGATGGCGCAGGCGAACAAGGCCTTCGCCCACTACCGGTGGTGAGGGTGTAGGAGATGGCAGTCACGCAGACCAAGACGGGCACCCGCGTGCCCAGGATGGAGGAGCTCGACCGCGTCCGCAACATCGGCATCATGGCCCACATCGATGCCGGCAAGACGACGACGACCGAGCGCATCCTCTACTACACGGGCCGGACCCACAAGATGGGCGAGGTGCACGAGGGCGCCGCCACCATGGACTGGATGGTGCAGGAGCAGGAGCGCGGCATCACGATCACGTCCGCGGCCACCACCTGCTTCTGGCGCGACCACCGCATCAACATTATCGACACACCCGGGCACGTGGACTTCACGGTCGAGGTCGAGCGCAGCCTGCGCGTGCTGGACGGCGCCGTCGCCCTCTTCGACTCGGTCGCCGGCGTC
>DASQXS010000262.1:0-7109 GCA_035639615.1 Gaiellales bacterium
GGTCGTCCGGTAACGTTGCTGGCGTCGATGGCGAGCGAAAAGCACGCGATGCTAGGACGCAGGGAGCGCCAATCGTGAACCTATTGGCGCGACCGAGGACACCGCAGCAGTCGCAAGGCTCTGCCTTGCGACGTTCGGGAGAGATCTGCTACCCAGCAGATCGCGGACGCGGTTTGCAGCCGCCAGCCTGTCAAGGCGCCCGCCTTGACAGGTCTCGCGAGCAGCCTGCTACGCAAGCAGGCTGCGAGAGCGGCGAACGTTGCCGGACGATCCACTAGGTCAGTCGGACCTCCGGACGAGCGGGTTGCAGCCTGCCCCGGTCGGCGAGAGGATGTCCGCCCCGGCGTGTGCCGGGATCGATCTCGAGGAGGGGGATTGGAATGCGACGGACGCTGATACTGATGCTCGGAGCGGCGCTCGCCGGCGCCGGCCTGGCGGCCGGAGCCGCCGCGCTGGCCAGCGGCTCCCAGGGACTCAACCATCCGACGCGGATCAAGGTGGTCGAGCGGGCGGTGACTGACCAGGTGATCGACATCGGCGCGCCCGGGGACTCGCCGGGCGACATCCTGCCGTTCGCGAACCCGATCTACGACGCGACGAACACGACCCGCATCGGGCGCGACCAGGGAAGCTGTGTGCGGGCGAGCGCCTCGCAGGGCCGGTGGGAGTGCATGTACACCACCCTCCTGCCCCAGGGCCATCTGACCGTGGAGGGCCCGTTCCTCGACGCGCAGACCACCACGCGGCTCTCGGTCACCGGCGGCACGGGCGCATATGCGAATGCGCGCGGCGTGCTCGTCCTGCATCTGCGCCCGGACGGCAACTTCGACTTCGACTTTCACCTTTTGCCATAGACCGTCGTTGCCGGCGATTCCTCATTTGGGGTGATGCGAGAGGCCGCGCGAGCGTCCCTAATGTGAGCAAGGCCTTGACGGCAACGTCCAGGCGACCCCCCGGTTTCAGGAGTTGAAATGAAGTTTCACCTGCTCCGCTCGATGTACCTGCTCGCGGCCCTGGCCGCGTTCGCGGTGGCGGCGGGCGCCGGCCACAAGTTCGGCGGCTGATCGCACCCCGTCTGACAACGGCCCCTGTCCGACCGCGAAGTCGGCCAGGGGCCGTGTGCTTCGTCCCTCCAGCGCCGCCCACGTGGTGCCGATAACGAGGACAGCAGCGGCTATCCCTGCTCGGCCCGGCCCATGAACCGCCTTGCGCTCACCTACATGTACGTGGTGGCCGCGACGTTTTGGAGCGTCGCGGTCCTCCTCGCGGTGGCCGATCCCGGGCAGATCACGCACAACTGGGCAGCCTGGCTCCCGCTCCTCGGGCTGGCGATGATCGCCGAGGCCTTCGAGGTCGGGGCGCAGGACGGCGAGGGTGGCGACGTCATGTCGTTCTCGCCGGCGGCGCACGTAGCCGCGGTCATCCTCTTCGGCCCCGTCGTCGCTGGGCTCCTCGCCGGCCTTGCGGTCGTGTTCGTCGACGGGCTTCGCTCGCAGCGCCCAGCCGTCATCGCGGTCAACTCGGCGATGTACGGATGGGCGAGCATGCTGGCGGGCTTCGCCTACCTGCTCGCCGGCGGCCACGTCGGCACGGTCGGGGCGACGTGGGGTGTCGCCCTGGGCGCGGTCGTGCTGGCGCGGTTCGCGATCAACGCCGTCGTGTACGCCGTCGGGGCGGCGCTCGCAGGCAGCGTGCAGATGGGCCGCTCGATCCGGGAGGCGCTCGTCGGCGGCGCCGCGACGGGCCTTGGCGAGGGGAGCCTCGGCGTCCTCCTCGCCGCGGGATGGACCGCTGAGCGGTGGATCACGCTCCCGTTCCTCATCCCGCTGTTCGCCGCGCTCTACGCGTCGAAATCGAACTTCGA
This sequence comes from Gaiellales bacterium, assembly GCA_035639615.1. GTDB lineage: Bacteria > Actinomycetota > Thermoleophilia > Gaiellales > JAICJC01 > JAICJC01. Next base: position 1,865 of record DASQXS010000262.1, read on the forward strand.
GCGGCTCCGGCGCGAGACGTCGGCGGCGCTCACGGCCTTCGCGCGCGTGATCGACGAGCGCGACCCGAACACGGCCCGGCATACAGAGCGCGTGGCCGAGTACGTCGAGCGGTTCCTCGCCGCCATCGGCGTCCCGGGAGGCGCCGCGGATCGACTCGTCGCCGCGGCCAAGTACCACGACCTCGGGAAGATCGCCGTCGACGAGGCGACGCTCTCGAAGAGCGGGCGGCTGAGCGAGCCCGAACTGCGCACGATCCGGCGCCATCCGCGCCTCTCGGCGCAACTTCTCGCGCCGTTCGGCTTCGCTGAGGCGATGGCACGCTACGTCGAGCTCCACCACGAGCGCTTCGACGGCCTCGGGTACTACTCGGTGCCGGCGGGACAGATCCCGGTCGAGGCGCATGTCCTCGTGGTCGCGGACAGCTTCGATGCGATGACCTCCGTCCGCCCGTACCGGCCGGCGCTCTCGCAGGCAGAGGCGATTCAGGAGCTTCTGGACAAGGCCGGGACGCAGTTCCATCCGCTCGTGGCCCGGGCGTTCGTCGCGACGATCGAGGGCAGGGACGTCCGTGAGGCGCTGACCGCCGCCGAGCTGTCGCAGCTCGTCGGATCGTTCGAGCGCATCTCGACGGCACCGGCACGGTCGCTCGGCCACCTGACCGACCTGCGCGTCGTGCTCGCCTGCTGGCTGGGGACGGCGATGATCGTGCTCGCGCGGCTGCCAGAGGGGTGGCCGAGGGCGGCCACCGCGGGCGTCGCCGGCATGGTGGGCGCCGCGCTGGCGGCCCGGCTCGTGCGGCAGCGGCGCCGTGTGCGACGAGGCATCCGCGCCCTCGACGACGGCGGCTCGCTCGACGCTGCGCTTGCCGCAGTCGGGATCTCGGGCAGGACGGCATGGCTCGGGTGGGACACCACGCTCCACGCGTACACGACGGTCGACGAGGGCGCCGCGGAAGCGTGTGCCCGTGCGGGAGGCGCGAACCAGCAGTGCCCGATCGCCCTCAGCGACGGCAGCTACCTCGTCCTCGGCCCTGAGACGCCCGAGCGCCAGCGTGTTGCGGTCGTCACCGCCGCCCGTCCGACGCGGGTCGATGCCGACCTGATCAGGCAGCTCTCCGCGCAGGTGCGCGCGCCGCTCCTCACGGGCCCGGAGCGCGCCATGGGCCCGCACGCTGCCGAGGAGGCGATGCGCACAACCCTCACCGTCGAGCTTCGGGTCTTCGAGCGGATCCGGACCACCGCGGGCCAGCTCGCCGCGCAGCACGTCGTCGCAGAGGCGCGGCGAACCGCCCGCGCGACCATCCAGGATGCCGTCGCAGTCGAGACGCTCGCCGACGACGTCCTGGTCGTCGCCGTCGACGCCCCGAGCGCGAAGCACGCCCATCTCGTGATCCGGCGCCTCGAGCGAGCGCTCGCAGCGGTGCCCGTGCCGCAGCGGGCGGAGCCGCTCGCGCCAACGATCCGCGTGGCGCACACGCCCCACGGAGCGCCGGACCCCGCCGGCGCGGCTCTGCTGGCGCGCCTCACGGCGGACGGCCCCGACCTTCGCGCGGTGGGAATGTGATCCTCCTCCTCGCGGTCGTCGTCGGCGCATTGGTCGCGTGGAGCCTGGGCGGACGCCCGTCGCTGCTCGCGCAGGTCAGATTGCGCTTCGTATGGCTGATCTTTGCCTCGTTGGCCGTGCAGGTCGCCTCGTTCACGCCGGCCGCCCGCGATCTTCCCGCCTCCAGCATCCCGCGGCTGCACCTCGCGAGCTACGCCCTGCTCATCCTCTTCACCGTTGTGAACGCGCGCCGGTCCGGGTTCTGGCTCCTCGGGTTCGGCCTCTTCGCCAACGCGCTCGCCATCGCGTCGAACGGCGGATTCATGCCGGTCTCGCTGTCTGCGTGGGTCGCGAGCGGCCATCCCGCCGCCGCGATCATGCGCACGGGCGAGAGCGACAACAACGTGCTCATGGGCGCCCACACGCACCTGGCCTTCCTCGGAGACCGGTTCGCGCTCCCTGCGGCGGTGCCCTTCGCGACGGCGCTCTCGATCGGCGACCTCCTGATCGTCGTGGGGATGACCGCCTTCCTGTACCGGGTCTGCACGCCGCCCCTCCCCCGCGCCGCCGCCTCCACCTTCGCCCCGCTTCGCAGCTCCGCCTTCCGGCACGTGCTCGCCGGCCGGCTGGCGAGCACGCTCGGCGACTGGCTGGCAATGACGGCCGTCGTGACCTGGGTCTTTCACTCCACCCATTCGACCCGCGCCGTGAGCCTGTTCCTCGTCAGCCGGATCATCGCCACCGTGCTCGGCGGCGCCGCCTCGGCGCCCCTGCTCAACCGGCTGCAGCGCTTCCGGGCGCTCGCGTGGATCGAAGGCGGCCGCGGGGCGCTGACGGCGCTCATGATCCCGGCCGCCCTCGGCCACGGCATCGCGCCCGTCATGGCGCTCGTCTGCGCATCCTCGTTCCTCGGGGCGGCGACCAGCCCGAGCGCCCGAAGCCTCATCCCCGACGTCCTCCCCGAAGACCAGGTCCATCAAGGAAACGCCCTCCACGGCGTCGCCCGGAACCTGACCATGGTCGTCGGCGCCGTCACCGCCGCGCTCTCGGTGGGCCGCTTCGGCATCACGGCGGCGCTCGTGATCGACGTCGTCACATTCGTGATCGCGGCCCTGCTCTACCTCCGGTTTCGCGGGCTCGCCTACGACGCTCCCCACTCGAGCGACGTGTCGCGCCGGGAACTGGCCGCCTCGATCTGCCGAAATCCCGTCCTGTTCGGGCTGGTGGGGTCGTTCACGGTGGTGACGGCCGCGATCGGCATCGTCAACGCGGGACTCCCCGAGTTCGTGCAGGTGCAGCTCGGGCAGCCGAACAGCTACGGCTATGCGCTCTCCGCGATCGGCGCCGGGCTGCTCGTGGGGGAGCTGATGACGGGGTTCATCCGCCGAGAGGCAACGACGTACCGCACGATCCCGATCGCGTTCGCAACGACGGCCGCGATCGTGTATCTGCTCTCGACGACCCACCTTCCGGACACCGGATTCCTGCTCCTGTTCCTCCTCGGGGCGACCGACGGGACGACGGAGATCACCTATGACACGATCGTGCAGCGAAACACCAGCGCGAGCCGGCGGCCCGGGGTCTTCGCGCTCGCCTCGGCGATCCAGAACACCGGGATGATCGTGGGCCTTGCGGCGGCGCCGCTCCTCGCATCGCTCCCCAGCGGGACCCCACTTCGAATCGCGGCCGCGACGTGTCTGCTCAGCCTGCCGCTGACCATCCTGACGTTCGCGCGGTCAGGCTGGCGGCCGCACATCGTGACCGGGGTCGTCACCCCCGAGGCGACCACCGACCGCTGAGCCGCGTCCGGCTGTCCGTCGCGGCCTACTGCCGGTAGTGCTCGACGGTGTCCGCGCTCCGGGGCTGGGCCTCGTCGGGATCGAGCCCGAACTCCCGCCGCGCCCGCCGCTGGCGCAGGAGATCCCAGCAGCGGTCGAGCGAGACCTGGATCTCGCGCAGCCTGGCCTGGTCACCCGGCTCGAGCCGGCCGTGGCCCTCCCGCTCGTACAGGCGCTGCTCCTCGGCCACGAGCTCGTCGATCCGGCCCAGAACCTCGCTGTCGTCCATGTCTTCCCTCCTCGTCCGCCGTCTGGGCCGGAGTCTACGTGGCCCGAAAGTGGATGAACGCGGCCCACTTCGGGCATGCTTCGTCCCGGGCATGCGCAGAACGTTCGGTCCGACGGCAGGGTTCGTGATGCTGCTCGCCGCGCTCGCAGCGGGCTGTGGCGGCGGAGGCGCGACGCCGCCGGCGCCCACGCTGCCCCAGGCGTTGGGAAGGCAGCTGGTCGACCAGACGCACCTGGTCGAGGCGAGCCTCGCCCGGGGCGATTCGTGCACCGCGGCGGCGCAGGCCGCGCGCCTCCGCGACGCCGTGGCGAACGCCGTCGCAACCGGGCAGGTGCCGGCCGCGCTGCGCGCGCCGCTCTCCGACTCGGTCGCATCGCTCGTCGGCGAGATCCGGTGTGTGCCGCCGCCTTCGCCGCATCGCAAGCACGGCGACGAGGGCAAGGGGCACGGTCACGGCCACGGAAACGGGCAAGGTGACGGTGGCGATGAAGGCTAGGACCGGCGCTCAGGGCACCGCGATCGGCCGGTTTCGGATCGACGCGACGCTCGGCCGCGGCGGGATGGCGGTCGTCTACCTGGCCCACGACACCGAGCTGGGCCGGCCGGTGGCGCTGAAGCTCCTGGCCGATCACGCCGCCGAGGACGACGCGTTCCGGGCCCGCTTTGCCCGCGAGGCCCGGATCGCCGCCCGCCTCAGCCACCCGAACATCGTCCCGCTGTTCGACGCCGGCGAGCACGACGGGCGCCCCTTCATCGTCATGGAGTACGTGAAGGGCGAGACGCTCGCAGACACCCTCGCCCGCGAGGGGCGGCTGCCGCCGGATCGGGTGGTCGACATCGGCCGCCAATGCTGCGCGGGGCTTGCGTTCGCCCACGACGCCGGTCTCGTCCACCGCGACGTGAAGCCGCAGAACCTGCTCGTCACGCGGGACGGTGTCGTCAAGATCGCAGACTTCGGGGTCGCCTGGGCGCTCGACCAGACCCGGCTCACCCTGACCGGGAGCATCGTCGGCACGGCGCGGTACCTCGCCCCGGAGCAGACCGGCGGCGATCAGATCACGCCGGCCGCCGACGTCTACGCGCTCGGCGTCGTCCTGTACGAGCTTCTCGCCGGGCGGGCTCCGCACGAGGGGGGCTCGCTGCCCGAGCTCGTGATCGCCAAGCGCAACCAGGAGGTGGCGCCGCTGCGCACGCTCCGCGCCGACGTGCCGGCGACGCTCGACGCGGCCGTGCTCGCATGTCTCTCGGTCTCTCCCGGCGAGCGCCCCGCGGCTGATGCCCTAGCCGGCCGGCTCGCCCGCGAACGCGGCATTGGATCCGACTCGGCGACCCGCCCGCATGCGCACCGGCACGAGAGGACGGTCCTCATCGACGTGCCGACCCGCGTCCGTCCGCACGCCGGGACGACGCAGCCCTGGCAGGCGCGGCCCGCGCGACGCAGGCGAACACGGCGCTTGCTCGCCGCCGCCCTCATGGCGACTGCGGGCGTCGTCGCCGCCGTCGCCCTCAGCTCGCACACAACTCACGCGACCAGGCCCCATTCTGTACCGGCGCCGACCGGGTCGACGCCGGTCGGGCACGCCCAGCACCTCGCGCGCTGGATCCGCGACCACACCCGCTGATACCGGCGGGCAG
>DASQXS010000263.1:0-7414 GCA_035639615.1 Gaiellales bacterium
GAGCCTCGTCCGCCGTGGCCCGGTAGACGGTCCGGCCCAGGATCGCGGCGACCTCGCCCTCGTAGTCGGGCCGGTTCTCCTCGCGCGGGACCACGATCGGCTCGCCGTGACCGATCAGGGCCGATGGGTACTTGGCGAAGATCACCGGGACCGGCGGGATCTCGAGGTCGGACTCCTCGGCGTGGTCGCGGTAGTTGAGCCCGATCGCGATGATCTTGGCCGGCATGGTGGGGTGGAGCAGGCGGACGCCGTCAATCGCGGTTGCGGGGCCCGACGCCGCCTCGATCGTCTCCCATGCCGCCTCGGAGGGCACGAACCCCTCCGGCGGCGCGGGGCCGGCGTCCACGACCTGGCCGTCGTCGAGCCGGCCGAGGCGGGCGCCGCCATCGCCGGCATATCGCACCGCCTTCATCGGCCCTGCTCCGCGCGCAGCACCTTGAGCCCGTTGATCGCGCGCGGGATCCCGGTGTAGGGAGCGGTCTGCAGAATCGCCTCCTCGATGTCGTCGTCGGGCACGTCGATGGCCCGCAGCGCCGCGATGTGGGCCGCAACCTGCGGGTCCGAGCTTCCGAGGCCGGTGAGGAGGGCGAGGATGATCAGCTCCCGCTCGCGCGGGCTGAGGCGCGGACGCGCGTGCACCTCGCCGAACACCCAGTCCACGAGCCACGACGCCATCGGCTCGCCCATCCGCTCGAGGAACGCCTCGCCGCCGGGATGGTCGCCCAGATCCCGCAGGCGCTCGAGGCCACGCTCGCGTCGGTCGGTCGGGTCGCTCATGCGGGTGCCTACGATACTGTGCGCCACCGTGGCGGATCGGCGCGTGCGGGTGGAGCACCACGGGCTACCCGAATGGGGACGGCTGGAGGGGGGCGAGATCGCCCTCGACTCCGGCGCGCGCATCGCCGCGGCGGGCGCGACCTACCTGGCGCCGGTCGAGCCGACCAAGATCATCGCCACCCACCTCACCTACCGCAGCCGCGTCGAGGAGTACGCCGCCCGGGCGCCGACCGAGCCGTCCTACTTCCTGAAGCCGCCGACGTCCTTGAACGGGCACGGGGGCGTGCTCCGGCGCCCGCGCGGGGCCCGCTTCCTGAACTACGAGGGCGAGGTGGCGGCCGTCGTCGGCCGCCGGATGTACGGCGTGCCGCAGGAGGACGTGCTTGGCTATCTGGCGGGCTACGCGCCGGCGAACGACGTCGGCCTGCACGACTTCCGCCACGCCGACCGCGGGTCGATGCTCCGGGTCAAGGGCCAGGACGGCTTCTGCCCGATCGGCCCCGCACTCACCGCCGCCGAGGACTTCGACCCGACCGACTTCACGATCCGCACGTTCCTGAACGGCGACGTCGTGCAGGAGGGCACGGCCTCGGACCTGATCTGGCCGATCTCGTACCTCCTCGCCGACCTGTGCCGGGTCATCACGCTCGAGCCGGGCGACGTCGTCCTCACCGGCACGCCGGCGCACTCGCGCCCGATGGAGCCGGGCGACGTGGTGGCGGTCGAGGTCTCGGGCCTGGGGAGGCTGGAGAACCGGGTCGAGGAGTCGGGCGTCGACCTGGAAGGGCCCGGCGAGCAGCTCCGGGTCTCGGCGAACACGCTCCACGTCGCGCTTGCGATACCCGAGGACGAGGCCGAGCGGCAGGCGGCCCGTTCGTAGCGTACTGTATCCAGTGTCCAACCCCGTCCTCGGGAGGCGGCACGTGCCGGTGCGGCGGATCCAGATCGCGAGCGTGGTCGACCAGGTGCACGCCGCCCTGCGCGAGCAGATCCTGACCGGGGAGCTCGAGCGCGGCTCCCGGCTCCCGCAGGAAACGCTCGCCGCCGAGCTGGGGGTCTCACGGACGCCGCTTCGCGAGGCGCTCCGCCGGCTCGCCGGCGAGGGTCTCGTCACCCTCCAGCCGAACTACGGCGCCACCGTCGCCCAGCTCGACTTCGGCGACATGCATGACGCGTGGGCGGCGCGGCGTGCGATCGAGCCGGCCGCGGCCCGGATGGCCGCCGAGCGCCGGCCCGAGGCCGACGTCGACCGGATGCGGGCGGCGATCGCCGCCCAGCGGGCGAGCTCGGACGCCGTCGACAGCCTCGATGCGAACCGCGAGTTCCACCTGGCGCTCGTCGCCGCCTCCGGGAACCCGCACCTGGTCCACTTCGCCGAGCTGCTGTGGGTGGCGCGGATCAGCGTCGCCATCTACACCGCGCAGGCGGCACAGGTCGGCGGCACGGCCGCCTGGGCGGACGAGCACGAGGCGATCGTCGAGGCGATCGCTGCCGGCGACGGCGATCTGGCCGAGCGGCTGACGCGCGAGCACATCGAACGCCACCCGCCGGTGGAGCAGCCGTCCGGATAGCTACACGGCCGTGTCCGGCGGGGCCGGCGTGAAGTCGAGGTTCTCGTCGAGCGGCGCAACGCCATGGTGTGCGGCGGCGTGGGCGGCCGCGTTGCGCACCCGGTCGGGCCGGGTGAGCTGCACCGCCCCATACCAGACGGCGGCGATCACCACGACGGCGAGCGCCCAGTAGAGCGCGAGCCAGTTCGGGTTATCCGTCGTGTGCGGCGACGGGTTGAGCGCGCCGTAGAAGCCCAGGAGCGGGGTGGCGATGGCGATCAGCACGACCACGTACTGCCACCACGGGCCCTGGTCGCGCATCACCAGCCGCACCGCGCCCAGCGCCAGGATCAGGTAGACGAGCTCGATGGCGAATGACCCGGCCGTCGCCGAGACGATGAAGGCGGAGAACTCGCTCGTCCCGAAGATCGGCAGGAACTTGTCCATCCACCCGGTCCCGGTCGCGACGAAGACCAGGAAGCCCCAGCCGACACACACGACCAGGTTTCCGACCCAGGGCGTGTCGTGGCGCGACGTCTTCGCGAAGAAGCTCGGCAGGAGGCCGTCGCGGCCGAGGGCGAAGTAGCCGCGGCCGATGGTGACGCAGATGGCGAGCGCGAGCCCCATTGCGTCCAGGATCACGACCAGATCGATGATCGTCGCCAGCCAGGAGCCGACGTAGCGGGTGGCCATCGTGTCCAGGTAGGCCGGGTCGGAGATCCACTTGCCGGCGCTCACGGCCGACTCGCCGTAGCCGATTGCGATCGCGTAGGACATGACGACGTAGAACGCTGCCGAGGCCGCGATGGTTGCGAGGACGGCGCGGGGGATCGAGCGGTGCGGATCGTGGCTCTCCTCGCCGATCGACGCCGCCGCCTCGAAGCCGACGAAGAGCAGGATGCCGACCAGGATGCCGCCGAGCACACCGCCGCCGGTGACTCCGAGGAGCGACGTCTGGCCGGGGTTGAACACCTGGAGCGAGTTCCCGCTGTCCCCGCCCTTCACGATGATGACGAGGGCGAGGAGCAGCATGGGGATGAACGAGCAGGCGGCGAACGTGAGCATCGCCCGCAGGGCGATGCGGACGCCGAGGTAGTTCATGACGAGCACGATGGCGAGCGCGATCGTGCCGAACACCCACCAGGCGGGGGCGTTCGAGGCATCGCCGATGTGCTCCGCCCAGAACCCGTTCGCCAGGATGCCGAGGCCGAGGTAGATGCCGCCGCCGCCGAGGAACAGGGTGCCGACGAAGAAGAGGCCCGCCGTGAAGATGCCGACGCTGGGGTGTGCGCCGTGGGTGAGGTACTCGTAGACCGCGCCTGCGCCGGCGAACTTCCGCGCATAGAGCGCGAGCACGTAGCCGATCGAGAGCACGCCGAGCCCGGCGAGGAGCACGGCGAGCGGCGTGTTGAACGCGGCGCCGGTGGCGGGGCTCGAGACGAGGCTGAGCACGATGGCCGTCGAGAACATCGGCCCGATCGCCAGCGCCTGTGCGACTGCGTGGATCGTGGAGAGGTTCTTGTCGCCGAGCCGCGCCTGCGCGGCCGGGGGTGCCGTGGCCATGGGGTCTCCTTCCCGTACGCGTCGACCGAGGAGTGGATACAGTATTCATCTCGGCCGGGGTCCGTCAAGGCCCCGGCTTGACGCTCCCAAGCGCGGCGGATACTGTATCCAATCTGGTGATGAGGCTCATGAAGATCGACCACGTCTGCCTGAACGTGGCCGATGTGCTCGACGCCGCCCGCCGCTACTCGCTCCAGTTCGGGCTGGCGGTGCGGGAGGCGACTGCCGAGCGGGCGACGCTCGCCTGCGACTACGAGCCGTACTCGCTCGAGCTTCAGCGAGCGGCCGCGGGCGAGCCGCTCGGCTTCGCCCACTGCGCTTGGCAGCTTCGCCGCTCGTGCTCGCTGGACGAGGCCCGCGCCCACCTCGACGCCGCCGCCGCCGACTGGGACGACGGCCGGGAGACCCTGCTCGTGCGCGACCCCGAGGGGTACGAGCACCACGTCGTCGCCCACCGGGACGAGGAGGACCCGCGCCCCGCGATCGCTCGCACGACGACGACGCTGGCGCCGCTGCGGCCGCGCAAGCTCGGCCACATCAACCGGCTCACGGCCGAGCTGGACGCCGTTACCCAGTTCCACACGGACGTCCTCGGCATGGAGGTGTCGGACTACCTCGACGGCGCCGGCGTATGGCTGCGGGTGAACGCCGAGCACCACCAGATGGCCCTGGTCGCGGCCGATGCGCCCCACTTCCACCACTTCGCGTTCGACTACGTCGACTTCGGCGCGCTGCGGCCGCTCTTCGACAACCTCGCCCAGCACGGGCGCTGGCTCGCGTGGGGCCCGGTCCGGCACGCCCTCGGCCAGAACGTCTGCGGCTACGTCCGCATCACCGAGGAGCCGCTGCTCGTGGAGTGCTACGTCGACATGGAACAGCTCGACCCCGAGCACCAGCCGCGCCACTGGCCCGACGACCGCTTCGCGTCGAACACCTGGGGCCCGCTCCCGCCGCGGTCCTACTTCCGTTTCGACGAGGAGGCGATCCGGTACGAACGCGAGAGCCTCGAGATGCGCGGTGAGAAGCTCCCCCCACTGGAGGTGCACACCTGATGGCGACGACTGGGCAGACGGCTGCGGCGCGGACCGGCGAGCAGTTCCTCGACGGCCTCGGCGCCGGCGGCCGCGAGATCTGGCTGAACGGCGAGAAGATCACGCACCCGCTCGACCACCCCGAGCTGCGGGAGGCGGCCCGGTCGATGGCGCGGGTGTTCGACCTCCAGCACGAGCACGCCGGTGAGATGCTCGCGCCGTCGCCCGACAACGGTCGCCTCGTCAACGTCACCCACCTCATCCCCCGGTCGCGCGCCGACCTGGAACGGCGCCGGAGGGCGATCGAGCTGACCGCCGCCCTCTCCGGCGGCATCATGGGCCGGACGCCCGACTACCTGAACGTGACGTTCGCGTGCTTCGCCGGCCGCGCCGACGTGTGGGCGCGGCGGCAGAACGAGCGCGGCGCCGCGAACCTGGTCGCGTACCAGAAGGAGATGCGTGACCGCGACCTGTCGACGACGCACGCGCTCATGAACCCCCAGGTCGACCGGACGAAGCCGGAGGCCGAGCAGGCGATGGGCGAGGTGTCGCTGCACAAGGTGGGCGAGACGGAGCGCTTCATCACGGTGCGCGGGGCGCGCATGCTGGCGACCCTCGCCCCCTTCGCCGACGACCTCCTCGTCTATCCCGGGTCCGACATCCGGCCGCAGGACGGCCGCTACGCCCTCTCGTTCGCCGTCCCCATCGCCACGCCCGGGCTCAAGTTCATCTGCAGGGACAGCTACTCGAAGGAGCGCGACCCGTTCGACTACCCGCTCTCGTCGCGGTTCGACGAGATGGACTGTGTCGTCCTGTTCGAGGACGTCGAGATCCCGAAGGAGCGGGTGTTCCTGGACGGCGACACGGTCGGCTACTCGGAGGTGATCACGGACACCGGGTGGCGCGGCCACATCATGCACCAGGCCTTCACGCGCGCGTACGTGAAGCTCTCGTTCGCGCTCGGGATCGGGCACCTGATCGCCAACGCGACCGGCGTCGTCCGCTTCGACCACATCCAGGAGAAGCTGGGGCAGATCTGGAACATGGCCGAGCTGACGCGGTCGGCGATCGTCTCAGCCGAGGCTGGCTCGGCGCTCGACGCGGGCGGCGTCTGGTATCCCGACGACCGCCCGTTCCTGGCGCTCCGGGGCGAGATGCCGAAGTGGCTGCCCCGGGCGAACGAGCTCCTCCAGCTGATCGGCGGAGGCGGCTTCATGATGACCCCGTCGCGGGCCGACGTCGAGGGGCCGATGCGCGAGGCGATCGCCAAGTACTACCAGTCGGCCGGGGCCGATGCGGAGCGGCGGATCCGGCTCTTCCGTCTGGCGTGGGACTATCTCGGCAGCGACCTCGGCGGGCGCGGGGAGCTGTACGAGCGCTTCTACCTCTCGGACTCGTGGCGGATGACGGCGCTCGCCTACACGATCGCGGACAAGTCGTTCCCCGAGTCGCTGGTGGAGCAGTTCCTGCATGACTAGGAACCAGGGGTACTCGCTCCCGCTCTCGCCCGGCGGGACGGCGTCGCTCGTCCCCGCGCCGCCGTGGCACTACGTCGGCGACTTCCTCGTCATCGAGTACTGGGCCGACCCGGCGGCCGTCGCGGCGGTCCTGCCGGAGGGGCTGGAGCCGTTCGCCGCCGACCCCGGCCGGGCCGCGGCGCTCTTCGTCGACTGGCAGTCGTGCTCGGACTCCGGCGAGGAGCTTACCGACCCGGCCCGCGGCCAGTACCGGGAGTTCTTCCTCGTCGTGAACGCCCACCTCGACGGCGAGCAGGTGACGACCTGCCCATACATCTGGGTCGACCGGGACTTCGCGCTCGTCCGCGGCTGGGTGCAGGGTTTCCCCAAGAAGCTGGGCGAGATCCAGATGACGCGCAGCTTCGGCCTCGACTGCCGCGCGGAGGGCCGGACGTTCGCCGGGCTCTGCTCGGCGCGGGGGCGGCTGCTCGCCCGGGGCTCGGTCACCCCGGAGCGGGAGTCGGCGGCCGGCCCGGCCCACAACGACCCGCCGCTCGTGAACCGGCGCCACTTCCCCCGCCTCGCGGCCGGCCGCCACGACGACCCGGCCGTCCACGAGCTGGTGCGCGCGCGGAGCCGAGACCGGGCCATCTCGCCGATCCGGGAGGGGCCGGCCACGCTCGAGCTCTTCGCCGCGCCGGGCGAGGAGCACGCCGCCCTCGCCCCCGTGCGGATGGGCCCCGGCTTCCGCTTCACGTTCGCCTACACCGTGGACGACCTCGAAACGGTGCGGGAGCTCTAGCGTGGGGACAGTCCCCGAACGTTTCGCGTGCGGGTTTCGTGACACTTCTGCGCGAGGGTGGGGTTCCGGATGAGCACGGTCGCCGGGATCGACGTCTCGCCCGACCACTACATCGGCGGGCGGCGGGTTGCGAGCGCGGAGCGGTTCGAGGACCGCTCGCCGGTGGACGGCTTGCTCCTCGCCGAGGTGGCGCGGGGCGGCTCCACGGAGGTGGAGGCCGCCGTCGCGGCCGCG
>DASQXS010000264.1:0-6437 GCA_035639615.1 Gaiellales bacterium
CAGGAGGCCCGTGCCGGGCGGGGCGTGGGCCGAGGGCAGGTCGATCCGGGTGTGGACCGGCGCTCGCTCCGGGCGGCGCACCTCGACCGGGAGCTCCGCGGCGCCGGGCGGCACCGGGACCTGGTAGCAGACCCCCTGCACGCCAGCGCACGGTACGGCGACGCGGCCGCGCACGAGCACGAGCGCGGCCGGCATGCCGGCACCGGATTGGGCGAGCAGGGTCACCCGGGCGGCGTCCGGGCCCGATCGCTGGAGGCCGACCGCGACGTCGTTCGCCTCGGCGGCGGCCACCGGCCCGCGGACGGTGGGCGTGACCGCCGGCTGGGCGAGCCGCTGCGCCGGCCCGATCGAGACGGTCGCCGCCCAGGTGTGCGTGCCGGCGGAAAAGAGGATCGACGGCCGGCCGGCGGAGAGCCGTGGCAGGACGCCGACGTACGTGCCGTCGGGCGCTCGTCGGAGCGTCGCGCTCGAGCCTCCGACGAGCGCCGTGACGCGCGCTGTCTTCACGGGTGCGTCGAGCGCCGCGAAGTTCGCGCCGGCGCGGCCGGGCCAGACGGCGAGCCGGACGCCGCGAGCCAGGGTCAGCTGTGCCGGCCCGCCTCGCGGCCCGGCCGGCGCGGCGGCCGCAAGGCCGGGCGCGTTCGCGGGCGGGAGGTCGGTGAGGAGCGAGACGGCGCCCAGGACGCCGGCGAGCAGGAGAAGCTCGGCGACGGCCCGCCGCCGGACGGCTCCAAACCGGTCGAGCGCGCGCCGGTTCCGGTACCCCAGCCCGATCAGCCCGGCGAAGAGCGCCGATTTGACGACGAGCGTCCTGCCGTACCCGGTCGTCCAGATCTCGGGGATCGAGCCGACCTCCCATAACGCCCGGACCGCGCCGGAGAGCGCGATCACGCCGACGCTTCCCAGGGCGATCGTGGAGAACCGGCCCAGGACCGCCCGGCGGACGCGGTCGCGCTCACCGTCGACAAGGCCCCGGGTCGCGTGCGGCGTCACCAGGACGAGCTGGCCGAGGCCGCCGATCCACACGGCCGCGGCGGCGACGTGGACCGCATCGACCGCGATGGCGGCCACACCGCGGCCTGGGTCGCCCGCGTGGCCGGAGAGGCCGGGAACGATCACCGTCCACACGCCCAGGAGCGACCCGGGCACGGCGAGAGCCAGCGCGCCGGCGCGGCTTCGCCTCGCGACGGCGAACGCGCCGGCCACGCAGACGCAGAAGACGGCAGCGAGGTCGATGCCGCGCCCGAACTCGCGTCCGAACCGGGTCGCCTGGATCGCCGACGCCACCGGGCCGCGGTGGTCGAAGGCCTCCCAGAAGGAGACGCCGGCGACCTCGGCCCCCTGCTGGGTGAGCGCGACCCACCCGCCCGCGAGCATGAGGACGGCGGCCGCGGTGAAGAGCTGGGTGGCGCGGATGCGCTCGCGCAGGTCGGCCATCGCCGCCGGCTGGCCACGGACGGTCGCGGCGACGGGCCGCCAGACGGCGAGGCGGTAGGTCACGCCACCCACGAGCAGGGCGAGGCCGCAGAAGTAGGCGAACCGCGCGATCAGGAACGACCAGTCGAGGGAGGAGCCTTGGACGGCGGCCGCCTGCGGAGGGGGACGGCCGGAGCCGACGCCGATCGCGAAGACGCCCGAGATGATGTGCCCGTCGGTCGAGACGATCTGCCAGCGGACGGTGTAGTCGCCGTCCGGGAGGTGCGGCTTGAGCGGCAGGATCAGGGTGCGGACGTCGCTCGCCGCGGTGTGGGCCGGTGCGCTCATCACCGATGCGCCGTGGGCGTCCTCGACGGTGCTCGAGACGTTCCGCACCTGCTGGTCGAAATGCAGCACAATCTGCGCGGGCGACCGGGCCACGACCGTGCCCGCGGCCGGGTCGGTGCGAAGCAGGTTGGCGTGCGCCTGCGCCGCCGCCGGAAACGCCGCGGCGAGGAGGAGCGCCGAGAGGACGGCGATCCGCCTCAGCACCGCCTCCAGGCCGCCAGCCCGGCGACCGCCAGGGCGACGACTGCCGCGCCGCCCGCGAGCGCGCGGGCGACCGTGTCCGACGAGCCGCCCTCGCCGGCGACCGCGACCTCGGGCGTATGCCAGAGCTTCGTCGAACCGTCGGCGAACGTCTGCAGCGCGGTCAGATGGACGGTGCCGGTGGACGACCCAACCGATGCCGAGAAGCGAAAGAGGCCGAGATGGTCCGGCTGCACCGACCCGCCCTGCCAGCTGATCGCCACGATCCGGTGCGCCTGGTCGCGCACCAGCGTGGTCGCAAAGCCGGGCGTGTCGGCGGCCGAGTCCACCTCCATCCCGGAGGGGATCGTGAGCCGAAGGCCGCTCAGGGGCTGGGTGCTCTCGTCGGGGGAGAGGACCGTGAACAGGGTGAACGACCCGGGCGTGACCCGGTCGGGATCCATCTCGACGTGCGCGGAGGCCGCGGCCGGAAAGGCCAGGAACACGGCAGCCGCCACGACGCATGCACGCATCGAAAACCTCCTGATCGCAGGGACGCGGGATCAGGTGGAGAGCGGCGGCGCGCGACTCAGAGCCAGCCGGCAGGGCGGTTCGGGAAACCAGACCGGCGCCGCCCTGCGGCTGGGCACGTGGACGCGCGCCAGGAGGAGGGCGAGCACCCACCGGACGATCTCGTCCAGGCGGGCGAACGCCGTCGCGAGCAGGCGCTCCACGGCGCACACGACCGCCGCCGAGACGAGGGCGAGGGCGAGGTGCAGGGCGAGCGAGCCGGCCGCGGCGGTATGAGCCTGGGCGCCGGCGGCGAGAAGGCCGGCGTGGGCCGACGCCTGCGCGAGGACCATGAGGGCGGTCGCCTCGATCAGCCCGAGAGGGCGGTGCGTCCCGGTCCGGCAGAGGCGGGTGATCCGGCCCCGGCCGAGCTCCCGGGCCGCCGCAGACGCGGCCGCCGCAGCCGCGCCGACCGCGAGGAGCCCCAGAACGGCGAGCGCCGCGCCGGCAGCGGCCGGGAGCATCCAGCGCGGATCGGCGAGCGCGGCCGTGCCACCGTGGGCCGCGGCTGCCGACGCCGCGGCCAGACCGGCGAGCATCAGATACCTCGCGCGTGCCGCGGGCGCCATGGTGCATGGAGTATGGCAGGCGGGGCTATATTGGCGCCGTGGACGACGGCACCGTTTCGCGGCTCGCCGACCTTGCGGTGGGGTTCGGAGCGCGGGTCCAGCCGGGACAGCGCGTCCACATCGGCGCGCACATCGGCCAGGAGGAGCTGGCCCGCGCCGTCGCGGCCCGCTGCTACGAGGCCGGCGCGCGCTTCGTGAACGTCGTCTACGCGGACCCGTACATCCAGCGCGCCCGGCTCGATCTGGCCCCGGACGAAGCGCTCGGGTACGAGCCAGGCTGGGTCGTGCAGATGGTGCGCGAGCACGGGGAGGAGCACGGGGCGTCGATCGGCCTCTCGGGGCCGGTCGCGCCCGGCCTCCTGGACGGGGCCGACCCGGACCGGATCCGCCGCGACGTCCCGCCGGGGCGCAAGCAGGCGATCGAGAACATGGTCGCGTCCCGCACGAACTGGACCGCCGTTCCGTGCCCGACGCCGGGCTGGGCGACGCTCGTCCACCCAGACCTGGAGCCGGATGCCGCGCTCGAGCGGCTGTGGGAGGAGGTCGCGCACATGTGCCGGCTGGACGAGTCCGACCCGGTCGCGGCCTGGGGCGAGCGGATGGCTGAGATCGAGCGGGCGAAGGCGGCGCTGAACGCGCTCCACCTCGACGGGCTCCACATTCGCGGGCCCGGCACCGACCTGCGCATCGGCCTCCTGCCGACGTCGGCCTGGAACGGCGGCCATCTGACGACGTGCTGGGGGCTCGAGCACCACCCCAACCTGCCGACCGAGGAGGTCTTCACGACCCCGGATCCCGAGCGGGTCGACGGCTGCGTGCGCTCCTCAAAGCCGCGCGAGCTGGACGGGTCGATCGTCAGCGACTTCACCGTCACCTTCGAGGGCGGCCGCGTGTCCGGCGTCGAGGCGGCCGCGAACGGCCAGGTCCTCGAGGCCTACATCGCTCGCGACGACGGGGCTGCCCGGCTGGGCGAGATCGCGCTCGTCGACGGCCGCGGGCGAGTCGGGCCGCTCGAGACGGTCTTCTACGACACGCTGATCGACGAGAACGCCGCCTCGCACATGGCGCTCGGCCAGGGCTTCGACTGGGCGGTCGGCGAGGCCGACCGCGACCGCGTCAACACGAGCCAGGTCCACCTCGACTTCATGTTCGGGTCGGACGACGTGGAGATCGACGGCGTGACGGCCGGCGGCGACGCCGTCCCGCTCCTGCGCGGGGGCGCCTGGCAGGTCTGAGCGCGAGCGACTCTGGCGACGCGCGAGCGAACGCCGCCTGAATCGGACGCGTCTCGGCGGCCGGTTGCGGGGTCAGCGGCCGAGTGCGCTGGCGGCCTGGTCGGCGAGCCACACGATCATCAGGATGGCGATCGCAGGCTCTGCCCATGTCCGCATGAAGTTCAGGACCTGAACGTCGCACGGCATGGAGAGCCGGGCCACGTTCGGGCCAGCGTACGCACGGTGAACTTCGTAGCCCACGAACCCGGCCCAGATCACCTCGGCGACGAGCGCGACCAGCATCGCGCGGGCGGTCAACAGTTGGATGTTCACGCGGTAGTCACCGCCGAGCCGTCTGGACGTTTGCGCGGATCAGCCACACAAGGACGACGATCGCAACGGCCGGCGCCGCTCAAGCCTCGGCGAAGTACGCCACCTGGAAATCCCACGACGGTGTGGTTGGGCGGCCCAGTGTGCACCTCGTAGGCCAAGAACCCTGCCCAGACGGCCTCCAGGGCGACGGCAGCTTCGAGCGCGCCTACATGCTGGAGACGGCGGTTCAGACGTCGATGATACGGACATCGCCCCGGGGCTGGAAACGGCGGCGCGCAGATCCTCGCGAGGCCCTCCTAGGCGCTACGCGGCGCCGGTGCGCATGCGGAAGATCGTGGCGATCACCTCGGCGGGGTCGAGGTCGTCTCCCGCGCCGAGATGGCCGCCGCGCAGCCGCAGCGATGTGTACGCCATGAGGTCGCGCATCGACACCATCCCGATCACGGCGCCCTCGTCGTTCACGACGGGGATGTGCCGGAAGTGCCCGTCCACCATGAGCGCCATGGCCTCGGCGATCTCCGTCTCCGGGCCCGACGTGAGCACGTGCCGGGTCATCCGCTGCTCGACCGGCGTCGCAGGGTCGATCCCCTCCGAGACGCACCGCAGGAGGTCGCGCTCGGTGATGACCCCCTCCAGCGAGCCGGCGGCGCCGAGCACCACGGCGGCGCCGATGTCGGCCTCGACCATGCGCCGGGCGGCGTCGCCGATGGCGGTGTCCGGCGTGACCGAGATCACCTGGGTCGCCATGACGTCGGTGAGCTGCATCAGGTCGAGTGTACGGGCCGAGGGACAGTCATGCGAGCAGAAGCGTGGGCGCCTCGAGATGGCGCTTGATGGTCTGAAGGAGGCGGGCGCCGTCGGCGCCGGAGCAGGCGCGGTGGTCGCAGGAGAGGGTGACGGACATCACGTCGGCGACGGCGATCTCCCCGTCGCGGACGACCGCACGGGCGACGGTGGCGGACACGGCCAGGATGGCCGACTCGGGAGGGTTGATGATCGCCGCGAATTCCGTCACGCCGAGCATCCCCATGTTCGAGACGGTGAACGTGCCGCCCTCAATCTCCTGCTGGCGCAGCTTGCCGGCCCGCGCCCGCCCGGCCAGGTCGCGGGCCTCGGCGGCGATCGCACGCACGCTCTTCGTGTCGGCCTCGCGCACGACCGGCACGATCAGGCCGTCGTCCAGCGCGACCGCGATGCCGACGTGGGCGTGGGCGTGGTAGACGTGGCGCCCGTCGACGTACGAGCGGTGGGCCTGGGGGTGCAGGGCGAGCGCCTGCGCGCAGGCGCGTACGATCATGTCGTTCACCGACACCTTCTCGCCATCGTCGGCGAGGGCGGCGTTCAGCTCGCGCCGCATCTCGAGGGCCCGCGTCATGTCGATCTCGGTCGAGACATAGAAGTGGGGGACGGTGGTCTTCGAATCGGCCATGCGCCGAGCGACGGCCTTCAGCATGGGCGAGAGCTCGCGCACCTCGTCGCCGGCGGCGGGCGCCGCGGCGGCAGCGGGTGCCTTCGGCGCCGCGGCGGGCGCGGGCTGCGGCGGCGCGCCGCCCTCAAGCGCGCGCTCGACGTCGGCCTTCACGACCCGCCCATCGGGGCCGCTGCCCTTCCCGGCCAGGGATCGGAGGTCGAAGCCGGCCGCGTCGGCGATCCGGCGGGCGATCGGGCTCACCCGCAGCACCTCGGTCCTGCCGTTCCCGGTGGGCGCCGCCGGCTCGGCGGCCGGCGCCGGCGCTGCGGCGGGCGCGGGCTCGGCCGCTTCGGTGGCGGGGGCTTCGGATGCAATATTGGTGCCTGACCCTGTTTT